>NZ_CP029033.1:307662-615324 GCF_003073475.1 Actinobaculum sp. 313
GAACGCTAGCGCTAGACAGTACCGATTTGGCGGACAACGTCAACGACACGAATATCACCTGCACGTACCACAATGAATACGAGGCGAAATCACGCCTGACCCTGGTCAAGGCATTGCAGGGTGACGTTCCCGACGGCGTGACGGCTGACCAGTGGACGGTGACGGCCAATGGTACCGACACCATGACCAGTGATACGGCAGTTTCCGGACGTTCGGGAAGTGAGGCTGTGACCAGCCAAGTCGTCCCCAGCGGTTCATACCAGCTGTCGGAGAGTGCGCCAGCCGACGTCTACGGTTTCGAATTGGTTGAGGACTGGAGTTGCGCGGACGCCGATGGTGCAACGGTCGACGTGAGCGACAGCGTAGTGAACCTTGCCGACGACGCCGACGTCACCTGCACCGTCACGAACCAGCTGCGTACCGGCAGCCTGCAAATCAGCAAGGAGATCGACGACCCGCTGGGTGGACTCGCTGATACAACAAAGACCTATGACATTTCCTACGACTGCGGTACCGCGAACGGAGTGGACTACTCGGGAACACGTACGGTAAGCGCGGGGGAAACGGTGCAGATTGACGGTATCCCTGCCGGTCTGACCTGCACGGTTTCGGAGGAGACCCCGGATGGCGGTCTTACGAACTCGTCCTACCACTGGGCAGAGCCGACCTTCTCCGCGCAGGACGTGGTGACCGTTGGCGATGACACGGTCAGTGTGACGGTTACCAACCACATCGCCCAGGAGACGGGATTGCTGCAGATCAGTAAGAGGGTGCTACCGGAAGACGGCGTTGCTCAGCCGGGCTATACCGGTGAGCGAGCCTTCCCCATTGACTACTCCTGCCAGCTGGACGGCTCCGGGGTAGCCTCCGGTACGGTGGAGCTTGCCGATGGCGAATCAACCACGGTGACGGTGCCCGCCGGGGCGACATGCACAACAAGCGAAGATGTTCCCACCGTCGAAGATGGCGATTTTGCAACTCCCGCTTACGAATGGACACGCAACAACATCGTTGATCAGACGGTGACCGTCGCTGCGGATGCCACGGCCTCCACCACGGTGGAGAACTACTACACGGTGGTCCTTGTTCCGTTGAACCTGACGAAGCAAGTCGTGGGCGGGGGATATCTCGGGACCGCGGCTGACGGCTCGACCCATACCTTCACGATCACTGCGGATTGTGGTGCGGGCTTCACCTATACGGAGGAAGTGGCAGCCGACGAGACAGTGACCGTTCAAGTTCCGCGTGGCACCACCTGCCAGATCAGTGAGAATGCAGACGGCGCTGACGACGACTTCGCCGACGACGTGCTGGATGCCGATCACGAATGGGACCCGGCAGCCACGGAGTACGTGGATGCAAATGGGCAAGCCCTCGAGAACAATCTCATCGCTATCTCTTCTGCGGGCGGTGAGACCGCCAAGGTCATAAATCACACTACTGCGGCCTGGGGCGGGATTGCCGTGACAAAGGTAGTTCCGCAGACCGAGGGTCTAGTAGCCGGAACCGCCTTTGATTTCGACATCGCTTGCGATGCCCCGGCACAGGGAGATGACGAGAACTACACTGCCCATATCTCCCTGGCAGTCGGCGAAGTCTGGCGCAACACGGGTGCCCCGCTTGCGGCGGGTACCACCTGTACGGTGACCGAAGAGTCGTTGACGGGCACATCCACCGGGCTTGTCGATTCGTCATACCGGTGGGCGTCCACCACCATCGATCCCGATGATGGAGTGGGGAACACGGTGGAGGTAGATGGAACGACGGCGACGGTTGTGGCGCATGCCGCCAGTTCCGACGCAGGGCGTCCCTACCCGCGTGTGACCTTCACTAACACCTACGAACGCGTCTACTCGACTATCGGGGTGGAAAAGATTCTCAATACTCTGGACAGCGATCCGAGTGTGGGTACGACGACCACCTTCACTGGCACCTGGACATGTAGCTACGGCGGTGGCGCAACGGAGGTCTCCGGAACCTGGAGCCGGACTGGAGCAGGGGCCGCCACATTGACAGTGACCTCGGGTGACGCCGTCCTCTCGGAAGGCAATACGCGTGCTTCCGTGCTGCTGGGTTCCAACTGCTCCATTACCGAGGACGACCCAGGATATCCGGACCCCGCGAATCACTCCTTCTACTGGCAGAATCGCCAAGCGGGTGAACCCATCACCGTCAGTGCGGATGCCAGCGCCAACACGCTGACCTACACGAACACGGTCGGCAAGTACTTGGCGGGGCTGACAATCACGAAAACGGTGAACGGCCCGGGTGCGGGTGAGGGATACGCTGCAGGTTCCTTCACGGTTCACTATGAGTGCACCTCGCAGGCGGGGCACACCGTATCGGGTGATGTGGCCCTGAGCGATCTCTCGTCCCAGCTCGTCTCGGATGTCCCCGCCGGCTCTACCTGCACGGTGTCGGAATCCGAGAATCTGCCGACGCCGATCGATCCCTATCGTTGGGATACGCCGTCCTTCACAGTGAGCGGTGATGGTGTCACCGGAACTACCACGAGTGATGGGGCAGTCACCTTCACCCTGCCGGATGAAGGTGAACCGGAAGTCGGCGTCGAAGTGACGAACTCGCTGTCTGCGCGCACGGGATCAGTGACGGTTGCGAAGACGGTGGCCGACGAGAACAAACAGGGTTATACGGGAACAACCTTCCCGGTCTCACTGCTGTGCACACCGCCGGGAGGAGATGCGGCTACGGTGATGGGTACGGCCGATCTTGGCGATGGCGATAGCGTCACCTTTGAGGTGCCGCTCGGCTCCACCGGATGCTCGGTGACCGAGGCCACGATCAGCGGCGGGCTGCAGGACGACTCCTACGCCTGGGGGACGCCGGACTTCTCCGATCCTCTCGCCAACGTTGGTGAAGGCGATAATGGCACGCTCACGGTGACGAACCACATCGAGCGCCGATTCGGCACTATCAGCCTGAGCAAACGGATCACTGGTGAAGGCGATGCTGCTGCACAAGGAGGGGCTGTTACCTATACGGGCAGCTTCGTATGCACCCACGCCGGAGACTCTGACATCAGCGGCACCTGGAGTGTGACCGGTGCGGGAGTCGCTACCGTGATCGCCACGGTCAACGGGACAGAAGTTGATCTCGCAGCCGATAACAGTGTGCTGCCGCTGGGGGCAAGCTGTACCCCGGCGGAGGACCCGGTTAACGATCCGCCCAATGCGGGCGACCCATCCTATGTATGGGGCGCTGCCGGTGATAGCGCTGCGGTAAGTGACGCCGTCGTCGCTGCGGATATCACCAACGAAATGACGGTGACCAACGAGGTGGTCCAGGAGACCTCCACCGTGCATATCAGCAAGGAGGTCACAGGTGAAACCGCTGGCCTGGCGAACGCCGACCAGACGTTTACCGTGTTCGCCACCTGTACCGATGAGGGCAACGACTCTTTCGATCCGCGCGTTGTGGAACTGACCAATGGTCAGACGGCGGACTTCCCGCGCACACTGCCACGTGGCTGGACGTGCCGGCTTTCCGAGGAGTCGCTGACGCAAGACATGCTCAAGGATGTCTCCTACGCGTGGGGCACTCCGGTTTTCGAGGTGACCATTGACGGTGTCACCACCGAGACAGACACCTTCGTGGTCGAGGGCGATGAAATCTCGATCAAGGTCAGCAATCCGATTACGCGCGTGCGTGGCAGCCTGGAGATCCGCAAGGAACTTGGCGCCACCGCGGCACAGGATGGCATCGTCAATGACGGGACCGCGTACAGTGGCTCCTACACCTGCAGCTATGACGGCGAGGAAATTGCCAGTGGCACGTGGAGCGTCGACGGCGCCGGTACGGCCACTTTGACAACATCGGACGGTGAAGAGCAGGGCGAGCTTCCGCTGACCGCGGTATGTACTGCGAACGAGGACACCCCGGCAGACTCCGCACTGCGCGATACGTCGTATACGTGGCTCGATCCGGTGGTCACCTACTCGGGTCCGAATGTGGAATCCGGGGCGACAGTGGAAGCGGACTCTCCGGCACTTATCACTGTGACGAACGATGCGACACGCGTCTATTCGGATCTGCGTATTGAGAAGATTTACAGCGGAGTGGATGGCGACGGCACAACGGCTGGACTTGCCGACGGTGCCGAGGTCCTCATCTCCTATACCTGCGTTGCTGCAGATGGCAGCACAGTGGAGGGGCAGACCACTCTTCCCGCCTCTGGCGGTGCCATTGCCACACCGGATCTGACGGCGGCGCGCATCCCCGCAGGTTCCGAGTGCTCGATCCAGGAACAGACGCTTACCGATGACTTGCTCAGCGATAAGTCATATGGATGGAACACACCGGTATACGAGGTGACGCCCGACGAGGGTGGTGAGTTCGCGGGCGGTAACTCGGTGACAACCGAACCGGAGGCTACCGCGGTACTGCGGGTGACGAATGAAACCACACGCAGGTACGGTGCCCTTGAGATCGTCAAGGACATCCCGGAGGGCTCCACGGCCACCTTCGGGAACGTCTATTCGGGCGAATGGACGTGTACAGCGCAGGACGGCACGGTAGCCGCCGGAGAATGGACGGTGACCGGACGAGGAGACGCCACCCTGACTGGCGCGGACGGTTCAAACCCGGCGCGTATTCTTGCCGATTCTTCCTGCACGGTTGCCGAGAGCGGACGTCCGGGAAACCCGGTACATTCCGACGCTTCGTACACTTGGACGACGCCGGTGGAGGAGGTGCCGGTTGACTACACCAACAACGGGGTGATTCCAGCCGGTGATCACGTTCGGGCAACCGTCACCAATGAGACGGCGCGTAATATCGGCTCCTTCCAGATTCAGAAGGCTCCGATCGAAGGCGCGTCCGATGGCGTCACCGATACTACATTCGCAGTCGACTACTCCTGCCGTGCTGGCACAAACGATCCGATTAGCGGGACCGTGGAGGTGCAAGCAGGCGGGGCTCCGGTCACCGTTGCGGATATTCCGCTCGGCTCGTACTGCACGGTATCCGAGCAGGGACCGCAGGGTGGTCTCGCCGAAGGCATGACCTGGCAGCACCCGGAGACGTATACCGTCACCGGTGCAACCATCATGATTGCGGAGGGCGAGGAGCAGGTCGAGTCGGTTACCGCCGATGAGGTGCAGTTCCGCCTTCCCGTTGATCCGGACGCCGAGGCGGCGACTGTAACCGTCACGAACACGGTCCTGCCGGAGGCCCTGATAGCGAAGACCTTCACCGGCTCCGCACAGCATATGGTTGACGAGGCCTGGGATGGCACATGGGATCTGACGTACACGGTGACGGTGACTAATCCGTCTTCCGTGCAGGCATTGACATACGACCTGAGCGATGTGTTGACGCTTCCGGACTCCGTAGTTCTTAACCAGGTGACCATCAGCGGCGGTGCGCTAACCGAGACGCTTGCTGCGGACGCCATGCCGGATCCCGTGATTACCGGTGCGGAGCTTCCCGCGGCGGCCGACGGCGAGGGGACGCATACATACACCATCACGTTGAATGTGACCGGTCCCGCCGACGGCGTTAACACCTCGGGACAGGCGGAGTGCTCAACTGATAGTGCCACCTCTGGTGAGACGATCCATAACTCGGCGACGGTTACCTCCAATGGTACGGAGCATTCGGATGAGGACTGTGGATCGATTCCTGAAACTCCGGAGGTGGGTGTGGAGAAAACCGCTTCCACGGCTACAGATAACGGTGACGGAACGTGGAGCATTGACTACACGATCACGGTCACCAATAGCAGTGAGGCGGTGGGCCGTTACACGTTGAGCGATACGCCGTCATTCGGAGATGGCCTGACCGTGCTCTCTGCGCAGGTACGGCAACCGGGCGACGACGAAGCACAAGACCTCGAAGGCACCGGACCGTGGACATTGGCCACCGACCGGACGATCACCGCCGATGGGACGCATGAGTATCACGTCATTGTCTTGGCACAGGCCGATCTTGGCGCGAATGGGATTCCGGATACGGCCGTATGTGAGCCCGATGGCTCCGACGGCCCAGGCCAGGGCTTCTACAACGCTGCCACGGTCAGCTCTGCCGGCAAGACCAGCGACGCGGACGCTTGTGCCAGCCCCGCTGTTCCGGAAATCGTCAAGAGCCTGGACAGTTCCGATCAGCGTCTTGCCGATGGTGCCTGGGATGGTACGTGGGATTTGGAGTACAGCATTACGGTGAGTAATCCTTCTGCGGATATTGCTGTGGTGTATACGTTGGTGGATACTCCGGCCTTGGGTGATGGTGTGACGATTAATTCGGGTACTGTGACCGGTGGGCAGACTCCGGATGGTTTCACGTGGACTGCTGCCAATGGTCAGACGCAGGTGATTGTTGATGCTCCGGTGACGCTCCAGCCGGGTGCGAGCGACACCTACACGGTGCGCTTAAATGTGACAGTACCGGATGCGGGTGTACCGGCCGACGGCTTTGACGCTCAATGCGTGGGTGGCGATACGGCCGCTGGTAACCAGGCGCTGCACAACACGGCTACGGTAAGCGCCGGCGGTACGACCTTAGAAGATGAGGCCTGCGGATCGATTGAGCAAGCAGCCCAAGCGACTATCGAGAAGAGGCTCGAAGGAGTTCCCGTCCAGCAGCCCGATGGAAGCTGGACGATCACCTACAGTCTCATTGTCTCCAATAGTTCGGCGCTGCAGGCCCGCTTCGACCTGTCGGACGAGTTGAACTACGGCGCAGGAATCACCGTGGACTCGGCAACTATCGAATTGACGGAAGGTCACCAGGCGGTCACGGAGACCAACTGGGACGGCGTGCAGAATACGGCCGTCGTCGTCGGTGGAAGTATTCCGGCCGCCGAGGTACCGGCAACCGACGATGACCCGGGAACCCCGGCTAGGATCGTCTATACGGTGACCGTCCATGCGAGCGCGCCGCTAGCGACTGTGGCTCCAAGCGCGGCCGACTGCACCGTTGATGACGGCGAGGATGGCCGCACAGGTTTCCGAAATGTTGCATCCCTGGTGTCAGGTGGGCAGAGCACAACTGCTGAGGCCTGTGGAGCCCCGGCTGCCCCAACGGTTGACAAGACCTTCACCAGTGCGCAGCGGCGTCTTGCCGATGGTGCCTGGGATGGTACGTGGGATTTGGAGTACAGCATTACGGTGAGTAATCCGTCTGCGGATACTGCCGTGGTGTATACGCTGGTGGATACTCCGACCTTGGGTGATGGTGTGGCGATTAATTCCGGTACCGTGACCGGTGGGCAGACTCCGGATGGGTTCACCTGGACTGCCGCCAATGGCCAGACGCAGGTGATTGTTGATACTCCGGTGGCACTCCAGCCGGGTGCGAGCGACACCTACACGGTGACGCTCAATGTGAACGCGCCCGCGTCGGGAGTGAACACGGACAGCGCCATTGACGCGCAGTGCCAGGGCAGCGACGCGCCAGCGGGTAACGAGGCGCTGCACAACCAGGTGACCCTGACATCCGGAACCTCCGAATTCACCGCCGATGCCTGCGGCGATATTCCGGCACTGCCCGCAGTTATCGTCGATAAGACGGTGACTGGTACACCGACGCTTGTCGACGGTGTGATGACGGTGAAGTATCAGGTGACTGTGACGAACACCGACGAAGCAAACGCGACGCGATACACACTCACGGATACTCCCGCATTCGGAGAGGGAATGGAGATCATCTCTGCCGAGGTCACAGGCAATGGTGCGGCGGACGACTGGGATGGCACGGCGCAGCCCGTGGTCGTCAGTGATGCAGCCCTGGAGGCAGGAGCCTCCGAAACCTTCACGGTAGTCATCCGAGCCAAGATTCCATCGTCGCTGAGCAGTACTGCAGGCAACTGCACGCTGGAGTCGGGCGAGTCAGGAACCGGCGCGCTGAACCGGGCAACGGTGACAGCCGGCGGTGAGGAGATGACGGATGAGGCCTGTGCCGAGCCGCCGTCGCCCACTCCGACCCCGTCTACGAGCCCGTCCCCGAAGCCATCAACACCCTCGCCGCACAAGATGCCGTTCACCGGCGCGGATATCCGCTATGCCGTGTGGGCGCTGATCTTGATCGGCGTGGGTGGTCTCGCCGTGGTAGGAGCTCGTCGCCGCCGGAAGCACACGGAGGCGTAACTAAGCAGCCGTAAGGCTGCGACGGCTGCACCTTCCGGATTTGTGTGAGGCAATCCGGGAGGTGCAGCTTTAGTGTGTACCCTCGTCAACGACCCGGCGCGCGGTTGCTCGCTCGTTATCCGAGAGAACCGGGGAACCGTAGGCAGTGCGAGTGCGGCTGTCGGCGGCGAGGTCTGCAAGTGCGATGACAAGCGCCACGATAACAAAACTGGCAATGAGCGCATACCCCATACGAAGCGCATGGGCGTATCCATGTGCGACTTGTTGGAAGAAGAGCCCGGTCACAGCAGCGGTTCCCACTGCAGTGGCGATACGCTGCCCGGTCTGCATGATCCCAGCAGCGGTCCCTCCATTAGCCACCGGCACATCGCGCAGACTGAGCACCTGATTCGGTGAGTTGATCCATCCAGCAGCGAAGCCGAGTGGCAGTGTGGACAGCGCCAACAGCCAGACTTCTGTCCCTTCGGCCACAAAGGTGGAGACCCAGGCGGTCAGCGCCAGGCCAGTGAGATTACACAGCAGGCCGTAGACGACGATCTTCCGTCCCCAGCGCACCACCAGCCGCCCGCCGAGCGGCGCGGAGTAGATCGACAACAACGCGGAGGGCATGCCGATTAGCCCTGCGACTAATGCGCTACGTCCTAGCCCGTTCTGGACGAAGAGCGCAATGAGTACCCAGATCGTCGTCGTTCCGGCGAAAAACGCGGTGATCATGGCTGCACCGAGCGAAAAGGTTCGGATGCGGAACATAGCCAGATTAACCATGGGCTCATGCCCGCGTCGCGCGTAGGTATGTTCCCACAGGAGCCAGATTCCCAGTACAACGAGTCCCGTGGGCAGTGCCCACCACGCAAGCGGATTCTCGGCGGCGACCATGAATGGAAGCATGATGAACAGAACCGCGACACCCAGCAAAACCGCACCGAAGGGGTCTAGGTCGTGGTGCGGACGCGGCATCGAGCGCCGGGGGGCCAAGCCGTCGCCTTCGTTTGGTACAGCGTTGCCGTGATCCGTGGCGTGTTGGCGGCGAACCTTCCTTCCCTCGCGTGGCAGCCATCTCCAGCCAAGAATGACGGCCAGTAGGGCGAGCGGGATATTGATTCCGAGCGTCATGCGCCAGCCGAGCCAACTGGGAAGAGAGCCGAGCAGTAGTCCACCGATGACCGGTCCGATTGCGACCGCGGTTCCGACGACAGCACCGAATAACCCAAAGGCGCGAGCCCTCTCGGCGCCACGATAGTGCTGTTGGATCAGGCCGCTGACCTGCGGATTGTAAAAACCGGCGCCCACCCCCATCACGGCGCGTGCCAAGTTGAGGACCAGTGCGTTCGGCGCCAGCGACGCCACCGTTGATGCGATGCCGAAGAGGGTGACTCCCACCAAGAAGAGTCGGCCCCGGCCCAGCAGATCTCCGGCGCGGCCTGCGGCGACGAGCACGACGCCGAAGGTTAGGGAGTACCCGGTTAGAGCCCACTGCAAATCCGCCGCACTTGCATTGAGTCCGGTCTCAATGGCGGGCAGGGCGACATTAATGATGCTGACGGTGATCAGGGAGAAGAAAAGCGCGGATAGTAGAACGAGCAGTATTCTGTCGCGCTCTCTTCCTTGCAGAGCTTCAGTTTGTTCGGGCACATCCTCATGATAGGAGGTCGCACAGATGATGACATGGGGCGACTAAGAGGTGACCCCTGTGAGTGCCTGCATAGTTGAGTGCGCCTGGTTGCCGTTGGCGCTCATTGGCTCGCGTGGCTGCTTGTTGTGCCATATGCTGCTCCGGCCGCTCGCGGTGCCCATATGCCACGCCTCACTGGCTGCTCGTGCCCATGGTTCGCGCTTCACGGCTGCTCGCGGTACCGAGCGTTAGGCTGTTCGTCATGGTACCTGTGTTCACCACCGAACTGTTAAGCGACGAGGCCGCAGATAGGCTCCGCGCTGATTTGGATGGCTATTCATGGCCTGCCATTGAGGAAACTCTGGGCGGGGAGGCCGCTCGGGCGGTACGGCGCGAACAGCGGCTGCCTGCATTATTGGCCGCGCGGGCGGCCTCAGCGGGTAGCGCGGAGTACCGCTGGATTGCGGTTCAAGCGCGCCTGTTTCTGCTGGGCGATGCGGTTGCCTACGACGAGGCGGTGCTGGCCTTGCCGGAGCTATTCGACTCGCCCAACCTGGCGAGCGCGGTGCTGCAGGAGGTTGATCACCCGGCCGCGGAGGAACCGACTGGCGGTGCCGGGGAGGGAGTCCGTGAAGGTTTCGTGCCGGGCTACCACGGGAGCCCCGCAAGCGGTGGGGGGACACAGAAACGGCTGGTGCGGGCGCGCTTCCAGATCGTGCCCATCGCAATACCGGCGCATCTGCCTGCGCGCGGATCGGGTATGGCTCCGAGCCGACTGCTGGTGGCCTCGGATTGGGGAGAGCTTGTGGGCATGCTCCCGACTTCTGATCATGTGATGCCCGTGGGCGGTGCCACTCGCACCCTGGCCGCGCTCGCGGACTATCGACCCGGCCAGCGGGTGCTGGACATTGGCACCGGTTGCGGTATTCATGCCATTCTCGCCGCGCTGTGTGGCGCGCGCGTCACCGCTACCGATACATCCGCACGTGCACTCGCCTATGCGCGCTTCAACGCCCGCATGGCCGGGGTCCGACTCGATTTGCGGCAGGGCTCGTTGTTGGAGCCGGTACTGCCCTCCAGCGGCGAGCAGTCCGACGTCCAGTCCGATGACGTTCAGTCCGTCGGCGTACAGGTGGAGCCTGAGTTATTCGACGTTGTGGTCTCCAACCCACCCTTCGTGATAACCGCGTCTGCGGTCCGGCGCCAAGTGGTCTTCTCATATCGCGACGGCGGCATGCCCGGTGACTCGCTACAGGCGGAGCTTATCGGGGCGCTTCCACGTGTGCTGCGCGCCGGAGGACGCGTATGGATGTTGGGAAATTGGGAGATCCGCGACGAAGCCGCTTGGGATACCGGGCCACGGCGATGGGTGGAGGGCCTCGGCCTCGACGCGTGGTTCATCCAACGCGAGTATCTCGAGCCCTGCCGCTACGTGGAGATGTGGTTGCGCGACGGCGGCCTCACCACGGCGGATAGAGAATATGAGGAAGCCTATGCGAAATGGCTCACGGATTTCCGGGATCGCGACGTAGTCGGAATCGGAATGGGCTACGTGCTGCTCGGAAGGCCCCATTCGAATCTCGGTACAGACCAGTCGCCTCCCGCTGCGGCGCTCGTGAGTAGTGATAGTGCGGATGGGATGCCTCTTTCAGCGCCTGCGACGCACGAGGCGCCCGCTGCCGCCTGGAAGAAGCCTTGGTTGCGTTGCGAGGCGCTGGGCGGACCGGCCCCGGCAAGTCTGCATGACTACACAGAAAGAATCTGGGCACAACGGTGGCTACTGGATAGGTCGGCTGATGAGCTCGCGGTGCTCCGCCCGCAGAACAACTGCGTGGAGCATCGACTTCACATTCCCGGCCAGAGCGATCCCTTCCTCGTCAAACTGGCCCAGACCAATGGCTTTGCGGCCGAGGTCGAGGTGACAAGTGCCGTCGCCGCCGTCGTTGGAGCGTGTGACGGGGAACTTAGTTTAGGTGTACTCTGCGACGCCGTCGCCGACCTTCTCGGTGAGGCAGCGGAGTCAGTGCGCGCCGAAGTGCTTCCTGCCGTGCGGGAACTACTCGCGCTGGGAATGCTCACCGCGTGGGAATAGTAGCCTCGGGCAACTGTGCAAACTCGCTGAAATCCGGCAGGCTCCGATGCAGTGCCGCAAGGATTTGAGCCGCGTCAGCGCTGCCGTTCGGCGGGGCAATGCGGCGGAATCCTTGCCCGCCCGCCGCGTGAAATGCCTGCGCGTTCAGTACGTCGAGCTCATAGGAGGTTTCCAGGCAGTCGGCAAAGAAACCGGGCGTCACCATCACGATATGTCTGCTTCCCTGCGCGGGCAGTTCGGCCATGGTGTCAATTGTTGCCGGTGTCATCCAGCGGCCGGGGCCGAAACGCGACTGGAAGGTGTTGCGCCAGGGAAGACGAGCGTCGCTGTCCAGTTGGACCCGTTCCATGATGGCCGCCGCCGTGGCCTCACACTGTGCACGGTAGAAATCGGGCTCGTGGACCGGGCGGTCCGGCAGGCTGTGCCAGGAGAACACGACTTCATCAATCGGCCCCTCCGCCAGGGCTGCACCGATCCTCCTGCTGTACCAGGTGATGTATTCCGGGAGCAGATGCCACTCATGCGTGGAGCGAACCCGGGGAAAAAGGCCTGCCTGCGCGGCGTGCCTGATGCCGTCCGCGATACGGTCATCAACCGAGCCGACCGTTGCCGGCGCGTACTGCGGATACGTCGCCAGAACCGTGATGCGGTCGCAGGTGGCGGCGAGCCGTAGGAACTGATCCACCATGTTGGGCGCGCCGTACAGATAGCCGGCGCGGACCTCCACGCCGGGCAGAAGCCTCTGCAGTTCCGATTCCTGCGCTGCTGTGTATACGCGCAATGGTGAGCCGTCCGTCAGCCACACATGCTGGTATTGAGGCAGCACCTTCGTGGGCCGCGCGTGCAGCACGGGGCCGTGCAGGATGGGCTTCCAAAGTGCGGGATGTAGATCCACAACCCGCCGGTCGGAGAGGAATTCGCGCAAGAAGTCCGCGATTGCCTCGGGGGAGAGATGCGTCGGGCTGCCCAGCGCCGCGATGAGCACGCCCTCCTTCGCGGCCCCGGAAGAGGCCAAGAGTGGTTGGGATGGCGAGGATGGGCTAGCGGCCAAGTGTGCCTTCGGCGTACCGTGGTCTTTCGGCACGGGAGGGACCGCTTGTTCCTGCATACACTCCTCCGTAGAAAACGCTGGTCAACAACTACGCTAGCGGCGGCTCGGCCGGAAAACATCGGACTTGCATCCCAAGCGAAACGTTTCCAATTCCGTTGGTGCTGTGGATAGAGTGAGCCTTGCCGCGAGGAAGTGGGATAGGTTGCTCACCGCTGTGTTCGAGATTTCGCGCCCGCTTCCGCCTTGGCGCTAAAGTGGCCACAGAAGCACGCGTGTGTGGAGGGAAGAAAACGTGACAAAACTCGTCATTGTCGAGTCGCCGGCCAAGGCCCGCACAATCAGCGGGTACCTCGGCTCCGACTACGATGTCGAAGCTTCGATTGGGCATATTCGGGATCTCCCGCAGCCCTCCGAGCTCCCGGCGAATATGAAGAAGGGACCGTATGGGCGT
This sequence comes from Actinobaculum sp. 313, assembly GCF_003073475.1. Lineage (GTDB taxonomy): Bacteria > Actinomycetota > Actinomycetes > Actinomycetales > Actinomycetaceae > Asp313. The sequence goes on from NZ_CP029033.1 coordinate 320,971, forward strand.
TTCGCCGTGGATATCGACAACGGGTTCGAGCCGTATTACGTGGTCGCCCCGGACAAGAAGAAGAAAGTTGCCGACCTTCGCAAGCGCCTGAAAGAGGCCGACGAACTCCTACTGGCTACTGATGAGGACCGAGAAGGGGAGGCAATCGCCTGGCATCTGCTGGAAGTCCTCAAACCGAAGGTGCCGGTCAAGCGGATGGTCTTCCACGAGATCACGCCGGAAGCCATCGCGCGGGCGCTGGAGAACCCGCGGGAGCTGGACGATAAGCTCGTCGACGCGCAGGAATCCCGCCGTATTCTTGACCGCCTGGTGGGCTACGAGGTATCCCCCCTGCTGTGGCGCAAGGTCGCCGCCGGATTGTCGGCCGGGCGTGTCCAATCCGTGGCGACCCGGCTGGTTGTGCAACGCGAACGGGAACGGATGGCTTTCGTCGCGGCATCCTACTGGGATGTCGCCGCCACCTTCCGTAAGGCAGACGCAACGGCCACCGGCTCGGGCGAGGAATTCGATGCTCGGCTGACCGCGCTGGACGGGCAGCGTCTGGCCACTGGCCGTGACTTCACGGACAAGGGTGAACTCACCACCAAGAGCAGCCATGATGGTGTTCGAGTGCTGGACCAGGAGGCAGCGCAGGCCGTCGCCGACGCCGTCGCTGGTAGTCAAGCTGTTGTCTCTTCCTTGGATACGAAACCGTACTCACGCCGTCCGGCTCCTCCTTTCACGACGTCGACGCTGCAGCAGGAGGCATCCCGAAAGCTACGTATGAGTGCCCGCGACTCGATGCGCACCGCACAGGCGCTGTACGAGAACGGGTACATCACCTATATGCGTACAGACTCCACGGCACTATCCGAGCAGGCGTTACACGCGGCTCGCAGCCAAATACGCGAAATGTACGGTAGCTCCTATGTGCCGGAAAAACCGCGCCGCTACGCCACGCAGGCCAAGGGGGCACAAGAGGCTCACGAAGCCATTCGCCCCGCCGGCGATCATTTCCGCACTCCGGACCAAGTGCGCGGGCAGCTCAGCGGTGCCCAATTCGCACTGTATGAACTGATCTGGAAGCGGACAGTTGCGTCGCAGATGGCCGATGCAGTTGGGCAGACCGCCTCGGTACGCCTCGCCGTCACGCTCGGGGGAGCTGCCGGAGCGGAACAGGCCGAATTTGCCGCCTCGGGGACGGTTATCACCTTCCGTGGCTTCCTAGCCGCATATGAGGAGTCACGCGACGCGAAGCGGTATGAGGACGGCAAGAAGGACACGGAGTCTCGGCTGCCTGAACTCGCCGTCGGTGAGCAGGTGCCGGTAACCGCTGCGCAGGCAGACGGTCACGAGACGCAGCCACCGCCGCGATACACGGAGGCATCGCTGGTGAAGAAGATGGAGGACCTCGGTATCGGACGCCCATCCACCTACGCCAGCACCATTGCCACCATTTCCGACCGTGGATATGTTGACCATCGCGGCCAAGCACTTATCCCCACCTGGACGGCGTTTTCCGTGGTGCGTTTGCTAGAGGAGAACCTGCCCGAGTTGGTGGATTTCGGATTCACCGCCGATATGGAGAGTGAACTGGACCGAATCGCTGCGGGCGAGGAGGAAGGAACCGCCTACTTGGAGCGATTCTGGCGCGGTAACTCTGAACGCCCCGGACTGGAGAAACAGGTTGCTGGGCTGGGAGATATCGATGCCAAGGCGATAACTCCATCGCATTGGGCGACGGCGTCGTGTTACGAGTGGGCAAATACGGTCCGTACATTCAGGAAACCGGGCCCGATGGCGAGGAACTGCGCCACGTATCCGTGCCGGAGGGCATTGCGCCCGACGAGATGAACGAGCAGAAGGCGCGCGAACTGCTGGAGGTGCCGGTGGTGCCAATGGGCGTGAGCTCGGCACAGACCCGGCCACCGGCCATACGATTGTGGTGAAGTCCGGCCGATTCGGGCCCTATATCACCGAGCTTTCCGGAAGGAGAAGTGACTCTTACGCCGACGGGACGGCCTTCGAAGAAGGCGCCGACGCCGCGGACCGCATCCCTGTTCAAAACGATGACGGCCGAGAGCGTGACCCTGGACGAGGCCTTGCGGTTGCTTACTCTGCCGCGAGTGGTGGGGTGGTCGACGGCGAGGAGATCACCGCCCGGAACGGCCGCTACGGGCCGTACATCTCCAAGGGCAAGGACACCCGTTCGTTTGACCAGCGAGGAACAGATCTTCACCATCACCCAGGACGAGGCGCTGGCACTGTTGGCCCAGCCCAAGGCACGGCGCGAACCACTGCAGCGAAGCCACTTCGAGAACTCGGAGTTGATCCCGCAACGGGATCACCGGTTGTTTTGAAAGACGGCGATTCGGCCCTTACGTGACGGATGGGACACGAATGCCTCGCTGCGCCGCGGTGATGACCCAAGCACAATCACCCCGGATCGCGCCTACGATTTGCTGGCTGAGCGGCGAGCGAAAGGACCGGCGCCGAAGCGTAAGACGACGTCGAAGAAAACGACGTCAAAGAAGGCTGCTGGCACAAAGAAGAGTGCGGGCACGAAGCGAGCAGCCGCTACTACGAAAGCCTCCGGTACGAAAAGCTCGGCGGGCAGGGGGTCCTCCTCTAAAACCTCGACGCGAAGAAGAGGACCGAGAAGTGAAGGGCCTCTTCATCTCGGTCGAAGGGGGCGACGGCCCGGAAGACGACGCAGATCGCAGCGCTGCAGCAATGGTTGACACGCGGCGGAAGGGAGGTTGTGGTAAACACGCGAGCCCGGGGGAACCGCACTGGCGTGGCCATCCGTGAGGCCTTGCTGCACAGCGGCGAGGTGTCGCCGCGAGCGGAGGCTCTGCTGTACGCCGCCGATAGGGCGCATCACGTGGCCTCCCTGGTTCGCCCAGCGCTCGAGCGCGGTGCCGTTGTCATATCTGACCGCTACTTTGATTCGTCCGTGGCCTATCAGGTGCCGCGCGTTAGCTAGGTAAGGAAGAGGTCAGGCAACTCTCCTCTGGCGCAACCGATGGGCTGGTTCCGCAGTTGACCGTGCTCCTGACGTTCCGGTGGCGGTGGGGGCGAGCCGCGTGGGCGGTGAACGGGACCGTATCGAATCGCGGGGTTGGAATTCCACGAGGCGGTACGGGCTGAGTTTCTGCACCTGGCGGCCGCCGAGCCGGAGCGGTGGGTGGTTTGTTGACGGTACGCTTGCCGTTGACGAGGTGACGGCACGGGTGTGTGAGCAGTTTTCGTGCACGTCTTTTGGATGCCGATGGCACATCGGCCGGGGTGGACGTGCTCCTGCCGGATGTGAATATCGCCGAGGTGGCGGGAGACAGGACGCGAATACGCAGGGCGCGATGCGCCGGGACGGATGCTCCTGCGGCAGCCTCCGACGCGCGCGCTGCGTCACAGGGTACGCCGCAGAAGCGGGCAGAGCAACGGATGGCGATCTGGAGTCGACTCTTCGTGGCGGCGAGGGCTCCGAGGCAACCGCGAAGGGCACTCGATCATGAGCGTTTTCGACGAGCTTGTCGGGCAGCGAGCGGTACGCGAGCAGTTGCAGCGTGCCGCTCACGCCGCACGCTTACTCGCTGCTCGTTTTGATGAGGAGAGCGCGGAAGGCGCCGAAGAAGGCTCCCGCGGCGCTCCCGCTGACGCTCCCATCTCCGGCAGCGATGCGCGCTGAGCCAGGCGTGGCTGTTTACCGGGCCGCCCGGTTCCGGCAGATCAATTGCAGCCCGCACGCTGGCGGCGGCTCTCGAATGCACGGGGGAGGAGCCGGGATGCGGACAGTGCCATGCCTGCCAAACGGTGCTGGCCGGTACCCACCCGATGTCACGCTGCTGACAACGAAGGCGTCACAATTACGGCGGACCAGACGCGCGCGATTGTTGCAGAATCCTATACGGCGCCGGGAAGCGGACGGTGGCGAATCATCATCATCGAGGACGCTGATCGGATGCTGGAGCGTACGACGAACGTGCTGCTTAAGGCATTGAAGAGCCTCCCGAGCGAACCTTCTGGATGCTGTGCACACCTTCGCCGACGACGTTCTGCCGACTATCCGTTCGCGCTGCCGCCGGGTCAACCTGGTTGTTCCTGCTGCAGAGGACGTTGCGGAACTTCTTGTACGGCGCGATGGCATTGAACCGCAACGGGCGTTGCAGGCCGCGCGGGCCGCGCAGTCCCATATCGGCCGGGCGCGTGGACTCGCCACCGATGTACAGGTGCGGCAACAGCGCGAGGAAACTCTGCTGGGAGCTCTTGGAATTCGCGAACGGGTGATGCCGTCATCGTGGCCCAGCGGGTGTTTGATCACGCGAAGAAGCAGGCCGATGCGCAGGCGGAGAGGACAACGAACGGGAACGGCAGGAGCTGCTTGCCACTTTGGGGGTGAGGGAAGGTGCGCGAGTTCCCCGCCGTGCGGGCACAGGTACGAGAACTGGAAGAGAAGCAAAAGCGGCGCGCGACTCGTACACAGCGCGATGTGCTCGACCGCGACATGGTCGACCTGCTCTCCCTGTATCGTGACATTCTCACCGTCCAGCTCGGCGCACAGGTTCCCTTGATCAACGCAGACCTGACGAAACAGATAGAGCAGGCGGCTGCGGCGGCGTCGTCGGAGCAATCGGTGCGGCGCATGGACGCCATCGCGACCGCACGGCAGCGCCTAGCGGGCAATGTGGCGCCGCAACTGGCCCTAGAGGCCATGATGGTGGCGCTACGTCCACAGGGCTGAAAAGGGGGAAATATGGCCCGGCCGGTGGCGACTCCGGATTTTCAGTCCACCGGCTCTAATCCAGTCCTGGACTGTTATTAGTGGCCTCTAATCTGGATTTGAGTGTAATGCGGGATTTGAGTGTAGCTTCGGCGGAGCCGACTACTCCGCGCCGACTGCCGGGCAGTACCGCTCCCACAGGTTGACCGACGCGCCCGGTGAGGAGCATCACAACTTGGTTGTTCGGATGCTGGCAGGAATTTTGGGCGGTTAGTCCGAGTGGCGTCCCGCGCGCAACATGCTACCCGTGCGTTATATCCGGCATTTCGCGCGCTGTGCCGACGTCGGCGACGCCGGGCGATGCCGAAATGCGGGTGACTTTCAACGCGATACTGTCGGCGTACAGCGGCTCGGTGACTGCGTCGAATAATGGGCGTGCGAGTGGCTGAAAAGCTCGGCGTCACATACGGTTGAGGTGTGAAGCGACATACGAGATTAACAGCAGCCCTTGCCGCGAGTGCGCTCCTGCTCAGCGCGTGCGCCATGGATACCTCCGCTCTGGGAAGATCCGGTTCTGGCGAGGTAGGTCAGAATCGTGCCGACCTGGAGAAGTTCTACACCCAGGACTTTGAATGGAAATCGTGTGACGACACGTCGTTGGACTGCGCCACGATAGAAGTCCCGCTCGACTATGACAACCCCGATGGCGAGACGATTGAGATTGCGATGACACGGCGGCCGGCGGACGGCCGCAAGGCTGTCGGGAATCTCTTCGTGAATCCGGGTGGACCGGGCGGATCTGGATTCTCGGTCGCGGAGAATGCGGAGTACTACTTCGATACCCGGATTACGGACGCATTCAACATTATTGGTTTCGATCCGCGCGGCGTGGAGCGCTCCACACCGGTGGATTGCGTCGATGATGATACTCTCGGGGAGCTCCTCGATGAGTCTTTCGACCTGTCAACGGATAAGGGACTCGGGAAGCCGATGAGCAGGTGAAGATGGTTGGTCAATCCTGCGAGGAGAATGCGGGCGACCTCCTACCCTACGTGGGTACGGAATACGCAGCGCAGGACATGGATGTCATGCGAGCATTGGTGGGCGACGAGAAGCTGAACTATGTGGGTTTCTCCTATGGAACATCGCTTGGCGGCCAGTACGCAGATCTTTTCCCACACAATGTTGGGCGCATGATTCTTGATGGTGCTGTTGATACCACGGTTGGTTCGGCGCAAATGAGTCACGATCAGTCTCTGGGATTTGAAACCGCCCTGCGGAACTACGTTGACGACTGTCGTGGCGGGAACGCGTGCCCTTCAAGGGTTCGACTGACGACGCTTTGGCGCAGATCAAGGAACTCTTTGAGAAGTCTTTGGAGGAGCCATTCCCCACAAGCGATGCGGATCGCCCCTTGACTCAGTCACAGTTTTTCAGTGGCTTGATCACGCCCCTGTATAACAAGCAGAACTGGCCGATTCTCACGCAGGCTTTCTCACAGCTCATCAATGACAATGACGGCTCGCTCTTCCAGTATCTCGGCGATCTCATGAATGGTAGGGAAACGGACGGTTCCTTCTCCTCGAACTCCACCGAGGCGAACTGGGCAATTAACTGCGCCGACTACCCGTTGTCTTCCGACGACGAAGTAGAGGAACTCGCCGCAGATCTGAGAGAGAACGGCACGGTTTTCGGTGACTATATGCTCAGCGCTCCCGACGTCTGCCTGTACTGGCCCTACAAGCCCTCGCAGGCTCCGGGGCCGTACATTGGGAAGGGAGCGGACCCGATCGTCGTCGTCGGTACGCGCTACGATCCGGCTACTCCATACCAGTGGTCGGAGAGTTTGGCAGAGTCTCTGGACAGCGCCGTGCTGGTGACGTGGGAAGGCGACGGGCATACGGCTTACGGTTCGGCAGATGACTGCATTAGTGACCCGCTCGACGATTACCTGATTGAGGGAACTGTACCGGAAGACGGGCTGACCTGCTCGCCGTGACAAAGTATACCTGTGCATGCCGGTGCGCGTTTTTGCCAGCGGTCTTCCGGTGAGCGGGCACATGCGTCGCCTTTCACTCGGTTACGGTTTGCGGCTCGCGGCGCGCTTGGGTAGCATATCCAATGCTGCTCAAGCAGCGTGCCACCTTAGCTCAGTCGGCAGAGCGATTCACTCGTAATGAATAGGTCGAGAGTTCGATTCTCTCAGGTGGCTCCAGCAAGGGCCCGGAACCAACAGGAACCGGGCCCTCTGCCATGCCTGGCGTTACGAATCGTCAGACATGCTCACTATGGACGGCAGGCGCGAAGTTCGCCGCAGTGCTCCAGCACCGATGCTCATTTACGCAAGGTGCCGGAGCCGAACGTGCTACGGGCGCAACATCGCCTTAATGGCACGCCGCTCGTCCATGGCGCGATATGCCTCGGACACGTCGTTCAGAGGAAGTTCGAGATCGAAGACCTTTCCCGGCTCGATCTTGCGCTTCCACACCAAATCCAGCAGTTCGGGCAAGTACTTGCGCACCGGTGCGACGCCGCCCGCCAAGTGCTTGTTATCCCAGAAGAGCCGGTCAACGGGCAGGTCGCCGTGAGGCACACCCACCAGGCCGATGCTTCCACCCGGACGCGCGGCATCGACTGCCGTCTTGCGCGCCTGCTCGGTTCCTACACATTCGACGACGCAATCCGCCCCGAGTTCCTCGGTCATCTCCTTGATGCGGGCAATGCACTCCTCGCCGCGCTCCGGGATGATATCGGTGGCACCGAAATCGCGGGCGACCGCCTGGCGAGGCGCGTGCCGTGAGAGCGAGATGACCCGTTCGGCGCCGAGTTGCCAAGCGGCAAGTGTTGCGCACAGTCCGACGGCGCCGTCGCCCACGATCACCGCAGTGACACCGGGCCGATGTTGGCGCTCACCGCGCCGTGCCAGCCGGTACACATGACATCGCTCAAGGTCAGCAGAGAAGGAGAAGATCGTCCGTCGGTTTGTCGGGGTCGCCACCAGGGTGCCGTCCGCGTTGGCCACGCGAATGTACTCCGCCTGGCAACCGTCGTAATTGGTACGGTTCACACAGGAAGTGTGTATGCCCATTCGGCAGGCCGGGCAGGTGTTATCACTGGTGGTAAAGCCTCCGATAACGAAATCTCCCGGTTTGACCGAGGCGACGGCGTCTCCTACTTCTTCGACGACACCGATGTACTCATGGCCGATGGGAGTTGCCTGAGGAACTTCGGTAATTCCCCGATAGCGCCACAGGTCCGAGCCACACACGCAGGTGGCGACGGTGCGCACCACGGCATCGCTTGGTTGCTGAATTGACGGGTAGGCACGTTCTTCATAACGAACGTCCCCTGCTCCATGAATAACTGCTCCATACATGCTTCCATTACAGCGCGATATGCATCGCGGTGTCATGGGTACTGCTATACACGGGGAGCGCGTGTTTTCTTCTCCTGGGGCTCGTTATCCGGTGCACTCGGGTATTTAGTCGGTGGCAGGACCATAAGACGCATGAGAGAATCATCCCATGGCTTATACCCTCGTACTGCTCCGCCATGGCGAGAGCGAATGGAATGCTAAGAACCTCTTTACCGGCTGGGTTGATGTGCCTCTGTCCGAGAAGGGCCGCGCGGAGGCCGTTCATGGCGGCGAACTCCTCAAGGAGGCAGGGGTGCTTCCGGAGAAGCTGTTCACGTCAGTGTTGCGGCGTGCCATTATGACTGCGAATCTGGCCTTGGATGCGGCAGATCGGCACTGGATCCCGGTAGAGCGTCACTGGCGGCTGAACGAGCGTCATTACGGTGCGCTGCAGGGCAAGAACAAGAAGGAGATTCGCGATCAGTACGGTGACGAGCAGTTCATGTTGTGGCGCCGGTCCTACGATGTGCCGCCGCCCGCCATCGAGCTTGGCTCCGAGTTCTCGCAGGATACGGATCCGCGTTATGCGGGTGAGCCGATCCCCGCTACGGAATGCCTGAAGGATGTGCTCGAGCGGTTGCTGCCCTACTGGGAGAGCACCATCGTTCCAGAGATCAAGACGGGTAAGACGATCATGATTGCTGCGCACGGCAATTCGCTGCGTGCCATTGTGAAGTACCTGGACGACATCTCCGACGAAGAGATCGCGGGCGTCAACATCCCCACCGGCATCCCGCTGGTTTACGAACTGGATGAGGAGACCCTCAAGCCGATCAAGAAGGGCGGCACGTACCTGGATCCGGATGCGGAGGCGAAGATCGCTGCCGTCGCCAATCAGGGCAAGTAACAGAGGCGGTTCCGCGGCCGCGCGGGCGATCACGCCGTCGCCAGGCGGAAGAGTCTTCCTCTCCCGCAGCGGTGGGCACGGCGAGGCTCGGGTGTCTATGGGCGTCGTGAGCATGGTCGGAGGCTACGGCGTCCCGCCATGCTCACTCTGTGGCCATGTCCGGTGCGGACGTGGCGCAGCGTGGGCGTACCGCCCGCCCGGGCGCCCACTGGGCGTATTGGCACTACCTGTCGGATGAAAGCAAAAGTACCGCCCGGGCGTGGACCGTTGCCATCGCCTGCCATCGCCGGTGGGGACGTTAACCTTTCTGGCGCGCAGCACGGCGCGGGTCAACAGCGCGCTGTGCGGACATCTAGCACATATGGTGGACATCTAGCGTATGTGGAACAAGCAGCGCGGAAGGTGGAGGAAATAACCGATGATTCGCCGGATCATCCTGGACTGCGATCCCGGGCACGACGACGCCGTCGCCATCATGTTCGCTCTCGGCAGGCCCGAGATCGAGTTGGCTGCTATCACTACAGTGGGTGGCAATCAAACAATTGATAAGGTGACCCGTAACGCGCGAGGAATCCTCGCCCTGTGCGGTAGGGAGGAGATTCCGGTCTACCGTGGTGCAGAACGTCCTGTGCTGCGGCAGGTGGAAACGGCGCCATCTATCCACGGTGAGACGGGCCTTGACGGGTGGAGCTTCCCATTCCTGCCGCTGCGGAACGGCCACAGCGAGCCGCGCAGGCCATTGTGGAGATCGTGCGCGAGAGTGAACCTGGAAGCATTACCTTGGTAGGAACCGGGCCCTTGACCAACCTTGCTCTGGCGGCTCGGTTGGAGCCCGCTATTGTCAACCGTGTCCGCGAGGTCGTCATAATGGGCGGTGGGATCTACGAGGGCAACTGGACCGCCGCCGCGGAATTCAACATCTGGGTAGATCCGGAGGCGGCTCGTATTGTCTTCGATGAGCCGTGGCAGGTGACGATGGTTGGCCTGGACGTGACGCACCAGGCACTAGCGACCTCGGCTGTGGTCGATAAGGCGGCGCGGATTAACACGCCAACCGGGAAGTTCTTCGTTGACCTTATGCGTTTTTTCCAGGAATCAAATCGAGAGGCATTCGGCTTCGCAGATCCGCCTGTACATGATCCGTGTACGATTGCCTACCTGATCGATCCCGAGGTTGTGCGGACACAGGCTGCGCCCGTCGCCGTCGAGACGCGCGGCGAGTTGACTGCCGGGGCGACGGTAGTAGATCTGCGTGCACCGGCGCCCGCAGATTGCCATACACGGGTGGCGACGCAGTTGGATCGGGAACGCTTCTGGGAGTTGGTTCTCGACGCGATAGCCCGCCTATAAGACACTGGCCCGCCTATGAAATACCGAGCCCTACCAGGAAATACCGAGCCCGCGGTGCGGTGGGGGTCGCCCTGAGCTGGAACCTCGACGCGGCACCGTCTGGCTTCGTGGTGGCCAGTGTGATGCCCATGCCGGTGCCGGGTGAGCAAGGTCGCAGTTGTCGGAGAGGTGCGGGATGAGGGACGGCCATTGTGACAGGTAGGTGCGTCGATCAATGCCAACGACTGGGCGAAAAAGTGGCCAGTTTGGCATCGCTGAAAATATAGACTTTATACCCGCCGTGATAGAATATCTACCCGGAACACCCAATCAGGATGAAAGGGCCCTGTTCACATGACCTTCAATATCGGTGAGACCGTCGTCTACCCTCACCACGGCGCGGCGTACATCGAGGACATCTCTACAAAGAAGATTCGTGGCGAGGAGAAGCTGTACCTCACACTGCGCGTTATGCAGGGAGACCTGGTAATCCAGGTTCCGGCCGACAAGGTTGAAGACGTCGGAGTACGTGATGTCTCTAATGACGATCAGCTCGAGCGTGTGTTTGACGTACTGCGCGCAGAACGGGCTGAAGAACCGGCGAACTGGTCGCGGCGCTATAAGGCCAACGGTGAGAAGTTGACCTCCGGTGATGTTGTGAAAGTTGCCGAAGTTGTGCGCGATCTGAGCAGGCGAGATTCTGATCGGCATCTATCGGCCGGCGAAAAGCGCATGTTGCTGCAGGCTCGTCAGATTCTCGGCTCCGAAGTCGCGCTAGCGCGTGGGGTAACCGAGGATAGGGCATTGGAACTACTTGACGAGGTCCTTGCAGACTCCGTCAACGCAGCTTAGTGGCGTGCCAATGGGCATAGCCGCTGTTATCGCGGGTGCCGGATCGGGTACACGCCTAGGAACTCAAGGTTCGAAAGCCCTAGTGCGGCTTGCCGGTGAACCACTTGTTATACACGCCGTGCGCTCCATGGTCCGCTCAGGCGTGGTCGACGATGTCGTCGTTGTGGCACCTGCCAATGACCTGGACATGTTCGAGTGGGTGCTCGGCGCGGCAGGGATGCATGCGCGTGTTGTTGCGGGAGGGAGCACCCGCCAGGCATCCGTGGCAGCGAGCTTGGACGCGGTGGGCGATGCCAGCCACGTCCTTATCCACGACGCAGCAAGGCCACTGACTCCGGTTGACCAGATTCGTTCTGTCGTCGATGCGCTACTATCCGGGCATCCGGCAGTGGTTCCAGCACTGGCACTTGTCGATACGATTAAGCGAGCCGGCGCGAAGAGCACTGATGGTACGGAGCCGATCGAGGAGACTCTAGATCGTTCCGTGTTACGTGCCATGCAGACTCCGCAGGGTTTCGTCGTCTCGGTTATTCGCGAGGCCCATGCCCGCTTCGCCGAGTTGGCTCGCGATGAGGCTAGTGCGGCCCCTGATGATGCTGCACTCGTCGAGGCGCTGGGAGTCCCCGTGGTCATGGTGCCCGGGCACGACGAGGCACGGAAGATCACCCGTCCATTTGATCTGCGCGTGGCCGAGATGACGCTTGCCGAACACACATCGCCCGCGGAACTTTGACTGTGATCGCCCACTGATGCGCCTGTGGCGTCGCCGCATGCTCTAACGTCGCGTTCGCCTGCCCTGTTGCAACTGTTTGGGCAGAGACCCCGCCCATGGTGTCGTATTACTTTGTTCATTGCCCGTGCGGTGGCGCCAACTGCGTCGATCCGAGCCGTTACTATTCCAGATCGTCGGCCCTGGCAGCTGCTCCGCGTCGGATCCGGGCGCGGGCAGGGGCTTTGCTCTAGGCTGGGCGTCATGGACATGCGAGTAGGAACGGGTATAGATGTCCACGCGTACGCACACGATGCGAGCCGTACGCTGCATCTGGCATGCCTAGAATGGCCGGGGCAACGCGCCTTGGAGGGCCACTCCGACGCCGACGTCGCCGCGCACGCTGCGTGTGACGCCATATTGATCGCGTCCGGTGTGGGGGAACTGGGGACAGTTTTTGGAACGGACCGGCCCGAGTGGGCAGGTGCTTCGGGAACGAGTTTGTTGGTGCAGTCCGCCCTTTTGGTGCAAGAAGCCGGTTGGAAGATCTCGAATATCGCGGTGCAGATCGTTGCGGCACGCCCGCGCTTTGCCCCGCGTAAACAGGAGGCGGAATCGGCCATGAGCCAGGCGGTTGGAGCTCCGGTTTCGGTCAGTGCGACGACGACGGACCATCTCGGCTTCGTCGGGCGTGAGGAAGGCATCGCGGCCATAGCGACGGCCCTCGTGCTGCGGCACTGACCCGATTCTTGAGTGCCGAAGGCTGTGGCGGCTCACAGCATATTCTTGGCCAGACACAGTGAGATCAGGTGTGATACCTCAACCCGATTGGATACCCTGAAGGGGTGAGTCTCAATATCTATGATTCGGCAACCCACACCTTGCGGCCTTTCGAGCCGCTCAGCCCCGGGAAGGTGGGGATCTACCTGTGTGGGGCCACGGTACAGGGCTCACCACATATCGGCCATATTCGTTCGGCCCTAGCCTTCGACGTCCTCGTACGCTGGATGCGTCGGTGCGGATATGAGGTGACGCTGATCCGTAACGTCACTGACATTGACGACAAGATTCTCGCCAAGTCGACTGCCGCCGGTCGGCCTTGGTGGGCGTGGGCCTATACCTACGAGCAGGAGTTCTCCGCAGCGTATCGCGCTTTGGGAGTTCTTCCACCCACCTATGAACCACGTGCTACCGGTCATATTCCTCAGATGCTGCAACTCATCCAGGAGATTATGGATGCCGGTCACGCGTATACCGGTAATCCGGGCAATGTGTATTTCGATGTGACATCCCTGCCGGACTACGGTTCGTTGACGCGGCAATCGTTGGAGCATATGACGGTTGACGAGGCCGAGTCGGAGCCGGATAAGCGCAACCCGCACGACTTTGCCCTGTGGAAGGCTCCGAAGCCGGGTGAGCCCGCAGATGCCTCCTGGGATTCGCCCTGGGGGCGGGGCAGGCCGGGATGGCATTTGGAGTGCTCCGCAATGTCGGGCAGCTATTTGGGGGAGACTTTCGATATTCACGGCGGCGGAATCGATCTGCGTTTCCCGCACCACGAGAACGAGCAGGCGCAGTCACACGCTGCGGGTCGCGGTTTTGCCCGCTACTGGATGCACAATGCGTGGGTGACCATCGAGGGCGAGAAGATGAGTAAATCATTGGGGAACTCCCTCGTAGTAGATAACATCCTCCAGCAGGTTCCAGCAGTTATTGTGCGTTTCGCACTGGGAACGGTTCACTACCGCTCAACGGTCGCCTATTCGCCGAGCACCCTGGCGGAGGCGACGGCCGTCTGGGAGCGCCTTGCCGGTTTCGTCAATCGTTCGGTTGCGATGACGGGTGAGATCCATCTCGACGACGTCGCCGCCGTAACGCCCGCGGACCTTCCTGAGGCATTCGTTGCCGCGCTTGACGATGACCTCAACGTTTCGGGTGGTCTCGCCGCGATCCATGAGGCGGTGACGAACGGCAACAGTGCCATAACGGCCAAAGACGAGGAGGCCGTGCGGCACGCACAATTGATGGTGCGCGCCATGCTGGACGTTTTGGGATTGGATCCGTTGGCGGAGCCGTGGCGCGGCGAAGGCGGCTCTGACGCTACCCAGCAGGCGCTTGACTCGATCATCGCAGGCATCCTGCAGGAGAGGGCCGATGCGCGCCGTGCAAAAGACTGGCCACGAGCAGATGCCCTGCGTGATTCCCTGGCGCGGGCCGGCATCGCGGTCGAAGACTCCTCCGACGGTGCGAGCTGGCGTTTGGAGGCGCAGTAATGGCGGGGAATCAGCCATCACGGCGCCCGAAGAACAAGAAGGGGCCAACAGTAGGCTCGGGCGGGAAGAATCGTCGTCGCCTAGAGGGCAAAGGGCCCACACCGAAGGCGGAGGACCGAGTTTACCATCCGGCGCATCGCCGTAAGTTGGAAGCGCAGGCCAGAGCGGCGCAGGCCGAGCGGCGGGCACCCAAACTGCGTGGTGTGCTGCAGTTGGAGGAGGATCACGAACTGATTGCGGGGCGTAATGCCGTTGTGGAAGCCGTGCGTGCGGGTGTTCCGCTCAAGCGGGTTTTCATGGCGGGCGCCTTGGCCTCTGATGAGCGGCTGGGCGAGGTTGTGCGCACGGCAACCGCGCTGGGTGCACCGCTTCTTGACGTCTCGCGCACGGAGCTGGACCGGATGACAGATGGCGCGGTGCATCAGGGCGTGGCGATTGAGGTTCCTCCGTATGACTACTGCGAGGCAGCCGATTTAGTGGAACGAGCGGAGCGCAGCGGTAAACCGGGTCTGATTATCGCGCTGGACTCGCTGACAGACCCGCATAACCTCGGAGTGGTATTACGCTCCGGGAGCGCCTTCGGCGCACATGGCGTTATCGTTCCGCAGCGACGCTCGGCGGGTGTAAATGCGACCGTATGGAAGGTTTCTGCCGGTGCCGCGGGTCGCCTACCGGTCGCGCGAGTGCCTAACTTGGTGCAGGCGCTGGAGACACTCAAGCGGAGCGGGTATTTCGTGGTGGGGCTCGACGGCGCCGGGGATACGCCAATCGGAGAGCTCACCGTTGCCGACATGCCACTGGTACTGGTTACCGGCTCAGAGGGAAAGGGGATGGCGCGGCTGACACGGGAGACATGCGACGTCGTCGCCTCCATCCCAATTGCGGCACAAATGGAGTCGCTCAATGCCGCGGTTGCGACGGGAATTGCGCTGTATCAGATTGATCGGTTGCGTTCTCGCGTTAATGTGGAATAAGAAGATGAGGAATCGAGGCTGACAATGCCCACATGGCGTCCGGTGCACGGTGAGGTGATCCGCTTGGATCCGGCGCTCACCTCCGTTGAAGCAATTGAGGAGTACCTGGCGGAAAAGCGGATTATCGCCCGTGGCCACGCGCAGGAAGAGGTGTACAGCATCGAGCTGGCGGCCACCGGGCGACGGCGTCGCGTTGCCGTCTTAAATGAAGAGGGCCTTGTGCTCCCGGGACCGTCGCTTTCCGATCTACTGGAAGATATGGACCACGCCCTGCGTAAGCTGGAAATCCGGGTGGATGGGGTCGTACAGTGGGGCGATATTGATCTCGGTGAGGTTGATGTTGCCGGTGATGATTGCGACGTCGCGAACGGTGTAGACGCTGCTGGTACTGCCGTTACAGGCGAGGAAATCCGCGGGGGAGAATCGGGTGGTCACCCGGAGACGGGCATGCGCTTGGGGGAGGCGGTTGTACAGGCGGATGGGATGACCGTCCGCCAGGAACCTGCAGACGTCCCCCTGGAAGGGACAGGCACGCATCCGAACAATGTAGGCAGCCGCTTGGCGGATGCGAGTGTCCCCTCGGAAGAGGCGGACGACGATCCGCTACCCGATTACGCAGCGGGTCCGATGCTTGTGCTGTCAGACGTTCCGTTCTCGCAAGTGCCAGGGGTGGCGGCGGCCATGGGCAAGCCGGTGGCGGCCTTGCGGCTCCCGCCCGTGAACGCCCTCGTGGCTGACGCCCCGATTCCGAAACGCAGTCATGGCAGCGCGAAATTCACCATCGTGCTTTCAACGGATCCAAGTGGAGTGGACAAGCCCGTTCTCTCGATCCGGCAGGATTCGCTGCGCGTGACGTGGGAGTGGGAGGGCGAATTCCCGCTGGTCGCTTGGGTACGGGATAACGATGTTGCGGCGAATTTCGCTGACGAACAGCTCGGTGTGGGCGCCTTTGTGACGCGCATATGCACAGATTTGTCCGATACCGATCCGCAGGCGTTGCGGGACGCACTGTTGGGGGATCCGGAGCATGCGGGCCGCAATGTTGCTGCTGCCATTGGACTACCTGCAGAAGTGGGGGACTGTCTGGAGGGCCTGCTGGAGGCCCGCTCACTCCCCGGGGCAGTCGTCTTTGAGCCGAAGCCGTTTACTGAACGTTTGCAGTCTACGGTTGCATATGAAGTTTCTGGACAGGGCGTGGCGGCTCCCGGGTTCTGGGCAGTGTACCGCAAATTGTATCTGGAGCATCCGCGGGCAATGGAGGCGGTTGCGACGGCGCAGGCCGGCATCGGGGCCATCCTCGTGGCGTCTGGAACACGGATGTGGCATCGCACCTCAGGCAAGGTTCTTGCCGGTCTGGGAGGTGCATTGGCAGTGAATGCTGGTGCACGGATTTTGGCGACGCAATGGATACAGGCTGCGCTGGAGGCCGAAGGCTTGGCGGTGCGGCGTGAAACTGTTGACGACGGCGAGTAAGCCGACGCGGCTTGCCTTTTGTGGACAGCCGGTCGATGCACCGACCATTCGACGCACCGGGTTGTGAGACGATTACGAGGATGGATGCGATGGCAGAAACAAGCGTCGATGACGCCATTGAGGCTTTCTGGGTACGTGCCCGAAATGCGGCTGGAATATACCCATTGGAGGCAGTGCTAGGGCAGGACGAGCAGATGTCGCTTCGCCCGCCCGTATTCAGCTTTGGGGACTCGGTGGAGATGGCTGACTGGCTGTGTCAGTTAGTTATTGACGGGAAGAAGACGGCGACGTCGAGCTGGCGTGACATGTACTCACACGAAGGCGCCGAGCTGCCCGAAGTTGGTGAACTCTCCATCGTCTGCGATGGAGCGGGAAAGCCGCGTGTACTGCTCCGTTTGACGGCGGTGGAGACGGTGAGTTTTGCGCACGCGGGCCCGGAAATAGCAGCCGCTGAGGGCGAGGGCACCTTCGAAGAGTGGAGGGAGGCGCACGATGCGGTTTTCCGGCATGAATGCGAGGAAGCGGGTATCGAGTTCGACCCGAATGGCGATATCGTCGTCGAGCATTTTGAGGCGCTGTACTCGCTGTGACACGGAAGTGTTCGACAATGAGGATCCCTACCGGGTAGTCGATGGCACGCGTTGTTGATGTTGGGGTGGATGGCGCTCACGAGGTGAGGTGGGATGCTGTTCATCACCTAGCGGCAGGCAGTGCCGGATAGCGGTCGCGGACGTTGCGGCAGGCGGTGCTCGCTATTGGTGTGGTGCACATCATCAGATCGCGGACGCTGAGGCCTATTCGGTAGCGGTTGCGGTACCGCTCGCTCCGACGACCGTGCAGTTTTCGGCCGGGCTGAGTGTGCCCTCCGGATTTGCCGCCGCAACGTTCTCAGGCGTTTCCAAACTCTCGTAGTCGGATCCGAGCACAATATTGAGCGTTGCGTCGGTGATGCCGTTGTTGTATTGGATCATGCTGTCGGGGAAGTACTGTGCGATAGTGTAGGCAGCAGCGATACCCTCCGGACCGGTGATGATGCGCGCCGACTCGCTAAGGCTCTGTCCGTCCCAATTGCCGGTCTCATTGACGACGACGCCGCGACCGGCAAGATCCGTTGCCGCCTGGCTCGCTAGGTTCGCCCGGGAGGTGGAATTGTAGACATTGACAGAAATCGAGTTGAGTTCGACAGCCGCCGTGCCTTCCTCAATACAGGGAGTGACAACTGTATTCGAGGACTTTGC
Organism: Actinobaculum sp. 313; assembly: GCF_003073475.1. Taxonomy (GTDB): domain Bacteria; phylum Actinomycetota; class Actinomycetes; order Actinomycetales; family Actinomycetaceae; genus Asp313. Next base: position 338,780 of record NZ_CP029033.1, read on the forward strand.
CGGGGTGAACTCCCGGTCGAACGGGAATGGCAGGACGCCGGTCCAGAAGAGGAGGGACAGTAAGAGGAGCACTGCGAGGATCGCTGAGATGGATCCGAAGATAATGGTCTGACGCTGCTGGATCCGGCGGCGGTATGCAGCTCTCGCCGTTGTCTTTCCCTCGTTCACAAGGTCAACCGTAGCGGAGGAGAGCGCTTCGCGCATGCTTTGGAGCGTACTGTGCCCGACGAGATGGGAGGAAGCGGGGTGGCAGTGGCACGATTCGTTCGCGTTGGGCAGACCAGTCGTTTGCGTTCGTCAGACCAGTTGTTCGCGTGGTCAGAGCAGTGGGGTGCAGAGGCGATGGCAGGCGAAAAGGAACGCGCGATCATGCACGGGTCGTCGGCCGTGTATGGGCGGCGTGTTGGCAGAATGTGGGATCCTCGGCCGGGCAGAGGTGTGAGAATGGCGGCATTTGGCGCAACTAATGGTACAAGTGGCTCGGCATGAATAGCGCGTGAGAGTTCCCTGCCGTAAGCTTGGCACCGACGGTTCCCTCACCGGCTTCACCACGGACCGGAGCGAACTGTGCACAAGGAGACGCAGTCTTCCTCGGAAAGGCATTTTATGGGAAAGCGTATTGCAGCAATTCTTGCGGGAGCGGTCCTGCTTCTCGCACCGCTCGCAGCGGCGCAGAATGGCACGCCGCATAAGGGCGATGTGGCCTATGCAGTCGGAGTCGGAGCTGCGCGAGGCGGCGCAATCGTCCTGGGGATCTTGCTCATTGTCTACGGAATTCGGAAGAAGCCCGAGAAGGATAGTTCCGCCCAGCCACAAATGCCGCAACAGTACACGCAGACGCCGGGCCAAGCGCCGGGAGACGGCCAGCAGTATGTGCCCAACGGCGTACAACAAGCCGGTTGGAGTTCTGCTGGTGAGGCGCAGCAACCGGGCGTGCCGCCGCAGGGTTCATACCCGGAAGCCAGCCCTTATCAGCAACCGGACCCTTATCAACAGCCTGGTTCTTACCCGCAGTCCGGTTCTTACCAACAGCCCGACTCGTCTCAGTAACCGGGCTCATATTAGTCATCCGGTTCATACCGACAGCTTGGTTTCGGCCGGTCGCTTGAAAGGCATCGGTGATCGCGGGCCCGTCGTGTTATCCGCGCACGTGCATCACGCTGTAAAACGTTGGTACCCCGCCGAAGAATCGGCCGGGTACCAATCTTTTGGCGGAGGATGGGGGATTCGAACCCCCGAGGGCTTGCACCCAACACGCTTTCCAAGCGTGCGCCATAGGCCACTAGGCGAATCCTCCTGGCGCGTCAACACGCCCTATAAGGTTAGCGGATGCGACGGCCGGGCGCGAGTTCAGCCGGTGAGATAACTGTCTCGCTTCCTACGCTTCACGTCTCTGCGGGCCTGGATCCTTGTTTGATGGTCTGTTAGCGGGAAACGGGCTCGTTCGGCGGGCGACGCCCCATTCTGGGGTCAACCGCGGCCCGTGCCATTCTCGCGGCTTGCAGGGATGCCGGGGCGTGCACGCTCCTCAGTTGGCGAGGCCCTCAATGACTTCCGCGCGTGGAAGCTTGGTGAGCAGTTCGCCCGGCACGGCCAACTTCGAGGTACGCAGGCCTGAACCGATGACGCAGAATCCTTCCGCGACACGTGTGTCGATGAGTAGTCGCCAATTCTCGGGAATACCAACCGGCGTGATTCCTCCGTACTCCATCCCCGATGCGGCGACAGCGCGCTCCTGCGGCCAGAATGAGCACTTGCGCACGTTGAGCGTCTTCTTGATGACGTGATTGACGTCGGCATTCGTCGTCGCGCGGATAACAGATGCCGCAACCCTTTCCTCGCCCTCCCTCTTGCCTGCCACGAGGATGCAGTTGCACGAGAGGTAGATGCCCATCTCGTAGTGCTCCGTCATGGCTTCGGTATCGGCGTATGCCGGATCAATGCCACACACGAGGGCCCGCGCGGCAAGCTCCGGCTCCTGCGCTGCCACTTCCCGTAGCCCATCAGCAACCGGCGTAGCTAGAAGATGAAGATTGTCCAGTGCGCTCACCCAGTGAGCGGTTCCCATCCCGTTGATCTCGTCCACAATGCTCATGCCGCCCACCATAGAACGTGGAATGAACGGATGGAAGGATGCGTCCGACTTGTGGCACCTTTGTCACCCGGCATCCTCAGCGTTATTCGAAGGTGATCCCAGGGCGTTGTCTGGCTGTTAATCCGGCGTTTGAGGTTCAGGCGGTCCTATGGGAGTTCCGGCCGAATGACGTTGTGTCGCACCGAATGTACAAAGGCCACGGTCCGCACTCCACGGTTCGGGCTCCAGGCCAAACAGCTTCAGTCAACTGAGTACTCGGCTCGGTATTGAGTTTGTGGTGCACGGTGGGAGAGGAAGTCGTGATATCGCCTATGGTGAACCGTGCCATTGCACGCGCCGCCCGTGGAAGGGAGGAAGAAGCTCCCGCTCGGCGGGAGACTCCCGTAGGCTCACCAAACGTTGGTGACACTATCCGTTTGCTCGGTCAGGGTTTGGTCTCGGCGCTTCGGTGACGTAAGCTAGGCAAAGACTCCCCACGCGGCGTTATCTTGCAAAACTCCCCCAGGGCTGGAAGGCAGCAAGGGTATGCGGGCTCTGACGGGTGCGTGGGGAGTCCTCGCTTTTCCGAGTGGCTGCCCTTCCACACCGCTTTTCTCAAGCATGCCGTCCGATATCGGGGTACCTGCCAGCCATGTTCATTCGCATCGAATGACGCGCGAATGTGACGGTGCCTACCCGTACACTGGTGGGGTGAGCACGGCACTGTATCGGCGTTATCGCCCGCAGACTTTCCAGGACGTGATTGGTCAAGAGCAGGTTTCTAAACCGATCATGGCGGCATTGCGTGCCGGAAGAACGGCGCACGCCTACCTTTTCTCGGGTCCGCGTGGTTGCGGGAAGACGACCTCGGCCCGTATTCTCGCGCGTTGTTTGAACTGTGCCCAGGCGCCAACCGATACTCCCTGTGGGGAATGCGAGTCATGCCGTGAACTCTCCCGCGAAGGCTCGGGGTCGCTTGATGTGGTCGAAATGGACGCGGCGAGTCATGGCGGCGTGGATGATGCACGCGACCTCATTGAGCGTGCATCCTTCGCTCCGGCTCGTGATCGGTACAAGATTTTCATTATCGACGAGGCTCATATGGTGTCGAACCAGGGCTTCAACGCGCTGCTTAAGTTGGTCGAGGAACCACCCGAGCATGTGAAGTTCATCTTTGCCACCACGGAGCCGGAGAAGGTGATCGGAACGATCCGTTCCCGCACACATCACTATCCGTTCCGCCTAGTGCCTCCGGAGACGTTAGAGCACTACCTCGCTCAGATCTGCGAGGAAGAAGGGGTCCACATCGGAGCCGGGGTTCTGCCGTTGGTTGTGCGAGCAGGCGGTGGATCCGTACGCGATTCCCTGTCTGTATTGGACCAGCTCATGGGTGGAGCCGACGGCGATTCGATTGAGTATGCCGATGCTATTGCGCTGCTGGGATATACGGATGCTGCGCTTCTCGACGACGCCGTCGAGGCACTTGCCGCCAGCGACGGTGCGACCTTGTTCTCGGTTGTTGACCGGGTCGTACAGTCCGGGCATGACCCACGTCGTTTCGTGGAGGATTTGCTGCAACGCCTGCGGGATCTGACGGTGATAAGTCTGGCGGGGGAGGCAGCTTCCGCTGTGCTTGACTCCTTGCCCGGTGATCAATTCGAACGCATGGTTCGCCAAGCGGAGCATGTGGGAGGTCGGCGCGCATCTCGTAGCGCCGATCTCACCAATGAGGCTCTTAATTTGATGGTCGGTGCCACATCGCCTCGTCTGCAGTTGGAGTTGCTGTGTGCGCGGTTGCTGCTGCCGGAGACGACGGCGTCTGTCGCTCCTGCAGGGGCTGAAACGCCGAAGAGCGATGCCGACCACGCGGCATCGAGCGCACCGGCCTCCCGGCCGTCGCGTCCAGTCAGTGCGCGGCATCCGGGCGGTGGACAGGGCCAGGCAGGTCCATCGCACGGCGGAGTACCGCGTGCCAGTGGTCCCGCACAGCCGGGAGCACGCGTGTCACCCGCTTGGGCGGCTGCGGCCGAGCCGGAAGTCCCACGCGAGGATGTCGCGGCTGCTGATGGCGGAGGCGGTCGAAGCGATGAGCCACAGGCCAGCAGTACAAGCGCTGAAACGCCGATAACAGGTGAAGTTGCCATTTCGGAGGCCGAGCCCGCAACGCCTACGACGTCGGTAACGGCCGCGGCGCCATCGCCGGAGCCCGCGGGAGGTGCAGAGTCGGCCCTGCCGCAGAATGCCGCCTTGGTCCGGCAGCGCTGGGATGAAATCGTCACGGCCGTGCAGCAGAACTCACGGTCCACTGCGGCACTGATCCAAACCAACGCACAAATCGGTGGCTTGGCGAATGGCACGCTCACATTGTTCTTCCAAACCGCGGGGTTGGCGACGACGTTTAACGAACGTGGCGACCACGCTCCTCGCGTGGCGAGAGCACTCAACGACGTCCTTGGTCTGAATGTTCAAGTACGGGCGGAGGTCGGCGGGGCGATGCCCCAAAAGCACCGGCCGTCCCTAGCCGGACGGCACCGGCCAGCAACGCCCCATCTGTCGGCGTGATTCCTCCGGCACAGGCTGGCCAGCCCGAGGCATACGGGCAGTCATCGGGCGACGTGTCGGCAAACACCACGGGTGACGGTCCGGCCGGGGCGGCGCCTGACCTTGCAGCACGGGCGCAGGAGCACGTGCCGACCGCAGATGCCGGAGCGACTGCGAGGGGTACCGAGGGTGATGAGCCCCGAACGGGATCCGGAGACGGGTCGACCGGGAGTCCGGCCCGTGGGAACGAGCCGGCGCCCACATCTGATAGCCAGGTTGGACCAGTGGCAAATCGCCAGGCAGAACCGGCATCTCGTGGCAATTGGGAACCGGCATCTCCTGGTAGTGCGGTTCCGGCACCTGATGCTGCGGCGGTCTCGACGCCCCGCAGTAAGCCGCAGCCGACATCCGAAAACGAACGGGCGATATCCGAAACCGAACGGCGACCGGCATCTGATAGCGATGACACGGTGGGCACTACGGGTGGGAACGCTGCGGTGCCGGACCCGGCTGGCGTACTGGGTCCCTTGGTCGACGAGGTCGTGGAGGCAACCGCATCACGCGGCACTGAGAAGGCGAGTGATGAGGCGGGCGCCTCCGCTGCAACGTCTGCGCAGGCCGGCATGGACGTAACATTTGCACCAGGTAGCACCAGCTCCGCGCGCACGGACGATGCCGTGTGGGATACGGAAGCGACAGGAGCCGATCTCCACATCAGCTCCGCGCGCACGGACGATGCCGAGGAGCCCTTCTATGCACAGCGGATGCCAACGCTGCCACCGCGTCCGCCGTCGTCAGATGGGCCGAGAGCATCGGCGAGTGTAACGGAGGCACAGTCCGATGGGCCGCAGAAGCCGCCGTCGGGTGCACCGCAAACAACGTCGGCCGCACGAACGGCCACAGGCGATGGCACCCACTATGCGCCAGAAGCGCCGCATGGCTTCACCGTGCGAGAGTCTGGCGATGCTCAAGATGGCTCCGTTGGGGATCGCGGCGCGCCCAGTAGCGATGCAGGGCAGACGGTTGGGAACCAGGCACAACCCGTCATTCCCCGCATGCCGACGCCCCCGCCGCGCGGCGCTCGTGGGGGTGGCCAATCGTTCATGTCGCGTGTCCTCGCGGAGCATGGCGGTCAGACGCCGCCTCCGCCACCCGTGCCGGAAATGGCCGAGGAACTCCCCGAAGACGACCAGGTGAGTCCCGATGATCCAACCGTGGCGCAATCTGATCTGGTCGGTCTGGAGGTTGTTCTCTCCACCTTTAATGGCACAGTGATTGAAGAGAAGCCCGTGGAAGGCGGAGGTGCGTAAATGGCAGGTGTTTACGATGGCGCGGTCCAAGAGTTGATCGACGAGCTGGGGCGCTTACCCGGTGTTGGCCCGAAGAGTGCACAGCGTATTGCCTTCCACATTCTTGAGGAGGATCAGACGGATGTGGAGTCGCTTGCCCAGGCCATCCTGCGCGTGAAGGAACGTGTCCGTTTCTGCGAGGTCTGCGGCAATGTGACCGAGGAGCAGATCTGCTCGATTTGTGCGGATACGCGCAGGCTCGACTCCGTGATCTGCGTTGTCGAGGAGGCACGAGACATCGTTGCCATTGAGCGAACCCGTGAATTCCGCGGTCGATATCACGTGCTAGGCGGCTCGATCAACCCGATTCAAGGAATCGGGCCGGAGGATCTGCGCATTAGAGAGCTGCTGGCGCGCCTGGGAGACGGGGCGGTGACCGAGGTCATCCTCGCCATGGATCCGAATATCGAGGGTGAAGCCACCGCCGCCTACCTGCTGCGCATTCTGGTTCCGCTAGGGGTAGCCGTCTCTCGGCTCGCCTCTGGTCTCCCGGTTGGGGGCGACTTGGAGTACGCCGACGAAATCACACTGTCCCGCGCTTTTGAAGGCCGTCAACGTGTTCATACCCCGACCCCGCAGGGTGCTCCCGAGGGGTCGCAAGGGGGCGCAGCGTCAGTGCCCCAAAGGCCTGTGTCGTCAACGTCGCAAGGCTCCACACTGCCGCTGCCTGGCCGGGCAGCACAGGCCCCGGAGCGACCAGTACCACGGGCACTAGACGGTCCGTCGGCGCAAGGCCCGGCACCCCAACTCTCGGAATGACCGGCACGCTAACTCCTGGAGCGACCAGTACCACAACTCCCGGACGGAGCAATGCCTCGGATTCGCAGTGAGTTGCTGTCCACCGCTCGGCGGCAGATGCGCCACTCGGCCCGCATCGGTACGATTAGTCCGTCAAATTAAGGAGAACGACGTGTCACTTGTGGTTCAGAAATTTGGTGGTTCCTCTGTTGCAGATGCCGCCAGTATCAAGCGTGTTGCCAAGCGCATTGCGGCGACGCGCGAGGCGGGCAATCAGGTTGTTGTCATCGTCTCGGCCATGGGCGACACAACGGACGACCTCATAGATCTGGCCCAACAAGTCACCGACGATCCTCCCGCGCGTGAAATGGATATCCTGCTCACCGCGGGCGAGCGCATCTCCATGGCACTGCTGGCCATGGCCGTGGACGAACTCGGTGTGGAAGCCCATGCCTACACCGGGCAGCAGGCCGGCCTGATGACGGATAACCGGTACGGCCGTGCATCCATAGTCGGTATCGTGCCGGAGCGGATTCTGCGGACGATCCAAAGTGGTGCGGTTGCGATTGTGGCGGGATTCCAGGGGGTGAATTCTCACAACGACGTCACCACACTGGGGCGCGGTGGATCTGACACGACAGCGGTAGCATTTGCCGCAGCACTGCATGCCGATGTGTGCGAAATCTACACCGATGTGGATGGCGTCTTCTCGGCCGACCCACGGATTGTGCCATCGGCTCGCCAGCTCGGCGTGGTTACCTACGAGGAAACCCTGGAACTCGCCGCGCACGGCGCCAAGGTTCTTCACCTGCGTGCTGTGGAATTCGCCCGCCGCTACAACGTCCCGTTACATGTACGATCATCATTCTCCGACAAGGAAGGCACGTGGATCGTGAACGATAATCTCAGTCAGAACGAAGCGATGGAAGCCCCGGTGGTCTCCGGCGTGGCCCATGACCGCTCGCAGGGAAAAATATCGGTGGTGGGGGTCCCGGATATTCCGGGCGCGGCGTCTAAGATCTTCGCCATTGTGGCCGCCGCCGATGGAAATATCGACATGATCGTGCAAAATACGTCACTGAGTTCGCCCGGCATCTCGAATATCTCCTTCACCGTGCCGCAGGCACAGATCAAGGATGTGGTAGCCGCGCTTACCGCCAAGCAATCGGAGCTGGGATTCAAGGACATACGTGTCACCGATTCCATCGGAATTCTTTCCATCGTGGGTGCGGGGATGCGATCTCATTCGGGTGTTTCGGCCAAGCTTTTCACCACGCTGGGCGACTTGGGGATTAACGTGGATATGATCTCGACGTCGGAGATCCGGATCTCTGTGGTCGTCAGCCCAGACCAGTTGGACGAGGCCGCACGCGCGGTGCACACCGCCTTTGACCTCGATACCGAAGCGGAAGCCGTTGTTTATGGAGGTACGGGACGATGAGTATCACTCTGGCTGTAGTCGGCGCCACAGGGCAGGTGGGGCGCGTCATGCGGCAACTCCTGGAGGACCGTGTGGTGCCGGTAGATGAGGTTCGTTTCTTCGCGTCGCACCGCTCCGCCGGCACGGTGTTGCCTTTCCGTGGCGAGGATGTTGTGGTGGAAGATGTCGCCACCGCCGACCTGAGCGGAATTGATGTTGCCGTGTTCTCCGCCGGGGGCGGCACCTCGCGCGAATACGCCCCGAAGTTTGCTGCGGCAGGCGCGGTCGTCGTCGACAATTCCTCGGCATGGCGTAAGGATCCTGATGTACCGCTCGTGGTATCTGAAGTGAATCCGCACGCGCTGAAGAATCGGCCGAAGGGCATTATCGCCAACCCGAACTGCACTACCATGGCCGCGATGCCGGTGCTGAAGGTACTGCATGATCAATTCGGTCTCAAGCGCCTGATCGTCTCTACATACCAGGCGGTCTCCGGATCGGGCATCGAGGGTGTGCGGGAGCTCGATGAGCAGGTGCGTGCCGGAGTGACGCAGGATCTCACCGCGCTTGCACTCGACGGGAGTGCGGTTGCGTTTCCGGAGCCGAGTACCTACGTTGCGCCGATTGCCTTCGACGTCGTCGCCTTCGCTGGCAATCTTGTCGACGACGGCTCGGAGGAGACCGACGAGGAGCAGAAACTGCGCAACGAGTCGCGTAAGATCCTGGAGATTCCTGACCTTGCCGTATCAGGCACCTGTGTGCGGGTGCCTGTATTCACTTCTCACGGTCTTTCGATCAATGCGGAGTTTGAGAAGCCGGTGACGCCGCAACAGGCGCGGGAGCTCCTCGCAAAAGCACCCGGGGTGGAACTGGCGGATGTGCCGACACCCCTGCAAGCGGCAGGTACAGATCCCTCATACGTGGGCCGTATTCGGCAGGATCAGTCCGTAGAGGGCGGCTGTGGCCTGGCCATGTTCGTTGTTGGTGACAATCTGCGTAAGGGCGCGGCACTCAATGCTATCCAGCTTGCGGAACTGGTCATTCAGGAGCTGCAAAGCTGACTCGCCGGGACGCTGACTGAAACCGGTGGCTCACGATTCACGGTGTACTTGTACGGCCGGTTGAGGCGTATGCCCTTCATACAGATCGACGCAAGTGCCTTCGATGCCGATGGCTCGTCCGAAGTGAGATGTGATCGCCGTCCGATTATGGCGTGGACAGGGTTGCCGAGTGACTCGGTGCCGCCATCGGGCATTCGCGGCCGGTGGTTTGCTAGCGATTGGGTAAGTCGAGGCCAGAGCCGTGTCAGTAGATCTCGTCGCTGTTCAGCCCTCGAGCTCTTCGGTGTCCATGCCGATGTAGGAGCGCTCGTCGCGGCGATGTCGCAACACATTGTCGATGAAGGAGCAGATGGCCTCATCCAGCGGAATGTCCTTGTGGGCCTTCTCGGAGATGAACCAACGGTGATCGAGAAGCTGGTGGAAGATCTCGGCCGGCTCCAGCTTCCCGCTGAGTTCGCGCGGCACGCGGCTAACGGCATGCTCGAAAACGTTTGTCAGCCAATCGTGCGCAACCAGTGATAAGGGCGCGTCGCTCTGCCCGGTGATGGCGCGATATTGTTCCATGTCATGCATCATGCGCCTGGCCTGGTTCTCCTCGACGTCCATGCCGGTCAGCCGCATAATCTGACGCGAGAAATGGCCGGCGTCGACAACCATGGGCTGGATGGAGATATGTGCTCCTTCCAGATCGGTGACCATGGAGAGCTCGCTGACATCAAATCCGAGATCGTTGAGGCGTTTGACACGATCATTGACTCTCCAGCGCTCGTCAAGCCCGAATGAAGTCTCCTTCGTCAGTTCGCCCCATAGCTCTTCGTAGCGTTGGACGAAGGCGTTACCGATCTCCACCGTGTCGACCTCTTCGGGGAGTATTCCACCCGCCTGCAGATCCATGAGTTCTCCGATGATATTCGTGCGGGCGACGTCGATATCGTAGAGTCGCATGCCTTCGGAGAGCTCATCGTACATTTCGCCGGTTTCTGCGTCGACGAGGTAAGCGGCGAACTCTCCGGCGTCGCGGCGAAACAGAGTGTTCGAGAGCGAAACGTCACCCCAGAAGAAGCCGAGGAGGTGCAGACGAACCATCAGTACGGTCAGGGCATCGATGAGACGCCCGACGGTGGCGGGGCGCTGGTGCCTGCCGAATACGGCGCGGTAGGGCAGCGAGTAGGAAAGATGCTCTGTGACTAGAGCCGGGTTGAGCGGTTCGCCCTGTGGTGTCACTCGGCCGGTGATAACCGCAATTGGCTCGACGGCGGGTGCATCGACGCGGATGAGATTACGCAGCATCTCATACTCGTGATACGCGACTTTCTCGCCTATTTCCTTGACGGCGATGACGCGGCCCCCCAAATGGACGAAGCGTACCACGTGACGTGAAATACCGCGGGGGAGTGCGGCCACGATATCGTCGGGCCAGGTGTCCAACGGCAACTGCCAGGGAAGGTCGAGTAGCTCGGGATTAACGCGCGCGGCTGTAATCTGAAGCGAATGTGCCATCTCTCTAAGAATCCTCGGCCCGGGTAGCGGAAGTAGTTCTCGGTGACCGCGTGCACACACCGCTCGAGGCGTGTGCTGCCGAGTACTTTGGCGCAGCGGGACGCCGCCCTGCCGCATCTGGCCTACTCTCGGACCTTGTCATGTCACCTCGAAGAACATTATGCACGTCGCACGGCCAACGCGCATTTGCAGGTGCCCTTGCATGGCGAACTTCCTTCCGGCCCGTTCACGTGGGCGGCGAACCAGCCGGAAGGAAGCACTTAGCACTGTGAGTTGGCTGGCGCTTGCCGATACTGTTTGATCAGCACTGGCAGACGCGCTCTTGCGCCATCAGGAGCCGAGGCGCTTGCCGCTGGCAGCGGCGAAGAAATGAACGCGTTCGATCTCCGGCACCAGGTTGATAACATCACCCGGTTCAGGCACGCGGTCCGGATCAATACGCACCGTCACCTGATCGGAGCCATCTCCGGAGCCGAACTTCTCCGTCTCCGCATCCGATCCAGCGATCTTCCCGTAGACGTATGCATCGGAGCCGAGCGACTCGACGAAGCTGACCTCGAGCGGGAGTATGGACTGGCCCGAAGATGCGCTTGTCTCAACAGTGGAGCCTCCGGTTGTCCAACCGAAGGACTCCGGACGCATACCCAGGATGATCTGGTCGCCGTCGTCCGGGGATACCTGCGAGAGAACATTCGTCGGCAGGTCCACACGCGCGTTGCCGTGGACGGCTTGCGTGCCCGAAATGGTCCACTTGCCAAGGTTCATGGCGGGAGAGCCGATAAATCCGGCGACGAAGGCATTCTCGGGGCGCGCGTACATATCCTTGGGAGTGCCGACTTGCTGCAGCAGTCCGTCTTTGAGAACGGCGATACGATCTCCCATGGTCAGTGCCTCGGTCTGATCGTGCGTCACATAGACGGTGGTGATGCCGAGTCGGCGTTGCAGGGAGGCGATCTGCGTACGTGTCTGCACGCGAAGCTTTGCGTCAAGGTTAGAGAGCGGCTCGTCCATGAGGAACACATGTGGTTCGCGTACGATGGCGCGGCCCATGGCAACGCGCTGCCGCTGACCGCCGGACAGGGCCTTCGGCTTGCGGTCCAGATAGGGTTCCAGGTCAAGGATGCGTGCCGCTTCTTCGACGCGATCACGAATCACGTCCTTGGGCTCGCCGGCGATTTTCAGAGCGAATCCCATGTTCTGCGCAACGGTCATATGCGGATAGAGCGCATAGTTCTGGAACACCATCGCGATGTCGCGATCCTTGGAAGGAACGTCGGTAACATCGCGATCACCGATCAGGATGCGGCCGTAGTTGACCTCTTCGAGGCCGGCCAGCATCCGTAGCGACGTCGACTTTCCGCATCCTGACGGGCCGACGAGGACGAGAAACTCGCCGTCTTCGATGTCCAGCGAAAGCTGGTCCACTGCAGGTTTATCCGATCCAGGGTAGATGCGGGTTGCTTGATCAAAGGTTACGGTTGCCATTTGTCATGGTCCCTTCACCGGCAGGTACGTGCCGGACGATCCGAGTGAAAGGTGCCGAGTACGTGTCGACTCTGACACGGCCCACCATCTGGGTGAACCGAGACTCATTGTTACATAGCAGGCAAGGGATTTCCAACTTTTGCAGATCGTTTGCAGTTTGTTGCGCAACGCTCGTCAGGCCTTGGCGGGGGTGCTTGTACGTGGTGCGGGCGGGGAGAAACCGCTTGCCAGGCGCGGATTAATGCCGAAAACGACGAGCCTTCGCAAGAGTTACCGCAGGTCAGTGTTGTTTTCGTCACAATCGGTCGTTCTGGTGACGCGTCATGGTGGTGACACATCATGTTTGCCCGTGGCGGAAATGGTGCGGACGGCCTCGGCAACCGCGACATCCATACGCATGGTGTTCGCGGGCGACGGAAATGGTGGCGGCGCGCGGTTGGTGCCGACATGTAGTTCGGTGCCGGTGAGAAGACTGCAACGGTAACTATGATCTCGACAACACGGCTGTGAGGAGTTCTCCCCAGCTGTCAATGGGTACTTCAACGGCAAAGAAGGGTAGCGTTGGAGACGTGCGTGAACGGGCTGAGATTGGAGGCTACCGGCTGATCCGGAGGATCGGTTACGGCGGCATGTCCACCGTGTTTGAAGCGGAGGACGGTTCCGGACAGCGCGTTGCCCTGAAGCTTCTGCATCCTGCCGTTGTGGCGGATGAAGCGGGGCGCACACGGTTACGTCGGGAAGTGCAGACCATGCAGCGCGTCCGCGGACCCTACGTGGCGGAGGTACTCGATGCGGAAACCGAAGAAGACGAAGCGTTTATCGTCACCGAACTCATTGAAGGCCCGACACTTGAGCAGGATGTACAGGATTCAGGCGTGTACAAGGGTGGCGATCTCGCCAGCCTCGCCGCCGATTTAGCGACTGCCATTCGCTCCGTACACGGGGCGGAGGTGTTGCACCGAGATTTGAAGCCGTCGAATGTCATGGTGTCTGACCACGGCCCGGTTCTTATCGACTTCGGTATCGCGCAATTGGAGGAAGACTCCCGCCTTACTGTGCCCGGCTCTCTGACTCATACACCCGGCTATTGCGATGCGCGGGTCATCTCTGGAGCAGCTCCGGATGAAGCGGCAGATTGGTGGGCATTGACAGCGGTTCTCGCCTACGCTGCGACCGGGCATGACCCGTATGGCAGCGGTAACTCACCGGCAGTGATGCGCCGCGTCTTGACGGGTGAGCCGGATCTGACCGGGCTGGATTCCCGCTTGGTACCGGCCTTTGAACGAGCGCTTGCAACCGAGGCCGAACAGCGTATCAGCTTTGACACTCTTGTAGACGCGCTGCGAGATCCGTCGCAGACGGAGAGACTGCTTGAAGAGGCGGATGCTGCCAGGGGTGGTGACAGTGCTCCGTCTACCGGGCAAGTGGCGGGTATTCTCGCCGCCGAGAACGGAGCAGATGCACCGGGCGCTACGCGCGTTCTGCCATCAAACACGGCAGCGAGTACCGCCGTTCTGGATTCGAGTGGAGCGTTCGCTCCGAACGTTCACTCCGGCTCTGACGCCCGGTCCAACTCCGACGGGCAGGCGACACAACTGCTGCCTCCCGTGGGGAAGGATTCGCAGTCCGGTGAGGGCACTGGGGTTGCGAACTCGTCAGGCGCGGGCGCCGTCGCGGAGGATGGCTTAACGGCCCGCTACGAGCTGGGCGCCGGATTCCCGGCCGTGGATACTACGGAGGCGATGGTGAATGCGCCCACCCAGACGTTGGCCTCGCCGCCCACTGCAGCGTACATGTCGCCGCAGGTCTACTCCTCGCCGCCCACTGCAGCGTACAACACGTATACTCCCGACGGTTATGCGCCGGTGCAAGAGAGCTATCCCCCTCGCGATGTTCCCGCCGTGGCACAGCCGGGCGATCCTGCCTACGGATACGAGGCTCCCTACGAGGTTCCCGATTGGTTGTGTCCGGCGCCGTCGGCGAAGCTCCTCGTGGCGCTACTGGGGATGAGTTGTGCGCTGCTGGCCGTGGTGTGGCCGCTCGCCGTACTTTCGGCCTTCGGCATGCTCTCCATTCTCGCCAGCGCGATTGGCCTGTCGTATCACGATCTGCGGGAGCGCCGTATGCGCGCCGGTCGGCGGCGCGCGACCGACCACACGTGGACGGTGATGCGTGTGCCGTGGACACTGGCGCGGTCGTTCTTCCTCCAACTCGTCAGCATCACGGTGGGAGCATTCTTCGGGATTGCGACCCTGTGGATCGTCGGTTTACTCACAGGCGATCAACGCCTCTCCCTGCTGGTAGGAGTCGCCGTCTTCCTGCTGGGCGCCTGGTTGATTGCTTCCAGCGAGCATGCCCGGGAGGGGACGCGGCGCGTCATCGCTGCCGTCGCACCTACTGCCGGATACCGCACCTTCTGGATTGTTGTCTTGCTGGCCGCAGCCTTGGGAAGTGGCGTCATTGCCTATACGACGCATGTCATTGATTGGGCACCGCTGGCTGACGTGCCATTCCTCTTCAGCTCAATACCGTGGGGCGGCGGTTAGATTGCACGATTGGAGACTTTGCGGCGGGATGGCTATATGGGAGGCTGGATATTCGGCAGGATGGCGGTTCAATGATTCTCAGGGTCGGTTTCCAGTGGACGTGGCAACAGAGGATGTAACCTGCACGTAAGAATTGCCGCAAGGCGCAACCTTACCTAGGATCATGACGTGGCATCAAGGAATACGCCCGGCACGAAGAACGCGGGCAAGACGAAAGAACAACGCCGCCGGGAGGCGCGCGAGCAGGCGGAGAAGCTCCGGCAGGAGGAGGCGCGGCGTGCGCGCCGGAACAGAATCTTCTTGATCGTTGCTTCGCTGCTGGTGGTCGCGCTCGTTGCGGTGGCGGTGTACATTATCATGACCTCCTCGAAGAAGACCGATGATGCGGACTCTACGAAATTCACGCATAAGGGTAGAGTTATCACGGAGCAAGCACCGAAGAATGTTGGCGAGTGGGGCGGTGTTTCGGTCGGTAAGAACCTTGTTGCCGGCACCTCGAACAAGGGTGTGCCAGAGGTGACGATTTATACCGACTATGCCTGTCACTACTGCGGTCAGTTGGAAGAGAGATTCGGTAGCCAACTCGAAGAAATGGCAAAAAACGGCGAGATCACATTGACCTATGTGCCCGTCAATATCTATAGCGACAACGAGTATGCATCCATGGGATCACAGGCAGACTACTTCATCGCGGCGAACGATCCGGAGCATTACTTGGCCTACCGCGCATTGATGTGGAGCAAGCTCTCGAATCCCTATCTGAGTGCGCAGGGTAATCAGATGCCGCAGTTATCAGACATCCTTGATGTGGCGAAAGAGGCGGGGCTATCCGACGAGCTTGTCTCTCAGTTGGGGGATGCGCTGAATTCTGGACTCTATGCCGATTATGTTGCACAGGTGACCCAACAGTTGCGGGTGGATCGCAAAGCCAGCACGCCAACCGTTCTGATTAACGACGATGTGTTGGAAAACTGGCCGACGCTGCCGGATGCGATCAAGGAATATCAGACGGCGTCAGCAACAGCGACGGCAACGGCTGAGGAAAGTTGAGGCGTTCGACTCTGCAGCAGGTGGGGCAGCGGTTCCCGCTGATGCCCAGTCGATCCGGTCGCGGATACTGATTCGTAGCATGGGCGGGAGCGGTGCCGACGGGCGAGCTTGGCAGATCCGGTCTGCAAGTGGCGCGAAACTGCCTGGGGCGGAAGCGGAGAGCCGCAGTAGCTCCCGTGAACGGCGATGATGAGCGGGAGAGTTCTTCTGGGCGAGGCGGTGTGGGAACCAATACAGTTGCCGCACCGCTCGCTCTTCGCTTTGCCGCTGCGTCGCACTTCTGGCAAGATATAAGGGCTTCAACGAGAGAACGACCGCTTCGTGCGGACCGTTCATTGGCCACCTTAGCTCAGTTGGTAGAGCACCCGCCTTGTAAGCGGACGGTCGCGAGTTCGAGTCTCGCAGGTGGCTCCGTGGGTTCCGTTGGGCGGAGAGTCGCAACGGAGTCCGTGCTTCCACCATTGCGCGATTTTGCTGCTTTTCACGGAGAGTCGTGCGACACGGTTCGTCGTGCGACACGGTTCAGCTTGCTGCGGAGCTGCCTTACAGTTGAGGCATGAAGTATGGCATGCGCAAGCCGAGTCCAAGGAAGTCAATCGCGGCGCGGACAACCGGCAAAATGAAGCGAAAGGTGAAGCGGGCGATCATCCCGGTTACGGCAAGAAGGGGATGGGCTATCTACGCGATCCAGAACGCGCGGTGAAAAACGCCGTTTACAAGCGGACGACCTTTAGCATCACCGACCTGTTCAGGAAGTAAGCTGCACAGTCGTGCGGGGTCCTAGCATCACCTGAGGGTCTGCGCGGTAATGCCGTGGATAATGCGCCTCAACCTGCTCGGGGAGCTGGGGCCAATACCGGGTAGCTTGGCGGTGCCGTGTGACATGCCCCTGCGGCACCTGTTAGGGTAAGGCTGGCCTGACTTTAAGTGTGGAGGAGCGTTTCCATGCCGACCCCTGCCAGCCTCTACGAAGGACTGCTAGCGGCGATTCCTGCCGAGTTGACCGTTGTGCATGTGGATGTGGGCAAACAGTGGGTGCGGGTGACGAACTCCGCCGGAAACACAGGTATCGCTTGGGCGCTGGCCACCGAGTCTCGACCACGGCGCATGAACCCGGAGGCGCTGGTGGGTGCGACGTTGCCCGAAGTGGCCGCTTTGATCAGAGGGTGGAACCTCGCGGAATGCTCGCTGGGGCAGGCGGCGATCAACTCGTGGTATTCCGCTGCGGCCAACGGCTGCGGCCAACGGCTCCGCCTTCGTGAACAAAACCGCACCACGCCTACTGGAGCTCTCCCGGCACGCCCATAGCGTGCTGATTGGACCGTCAACGCCGCTCAGTCCGCTCCTCTTCGACTACGACGTCGATACGGTGACCGGTTTCATCTCCACTCCACCGCAGCAACAGCCGCTGCTACAGATCGGTGTCAAGGGTGTGCCTGGCGCGGGCTACCGCGTGCACCGGCATCGGGGGCAATAGGACTTGGTGTCTGGCTGAGGTGCCACAGTTGCCTGGTCGTCTTGTGCGATGCACTGGTTACGGTCTACAAACTCTTTTGTGATCGCAACTCTGTTGTGTATCGCTGGTAGTTTGCGCATTCCCAGCTATCGGAGGTTTTCACCGATCGGTCTTTAAGAGCTTCTGAGAGCCCTTGGCCACATGGCGAACTTGACACGTTACCGGCTATGTGTAAGATTACACTTACCTAGCATTGTCGGTGCGGTGGCGCGTCTGAACATGCCCGGTAGAGACATCTACAAACGAATTAGGCGGAATCATGAAGAAGCGGATTGCTTCAACTCTTCTGACTCTGGGATTGACCCTTGGCGCTGGCGGAGCCGCTGTGGCTGGGGTTCAGTATCCTGCGGAAGGTGGCACCTGAGAATATGGCAACGGCAGGACAGTGGCGTACTCGTACTACACGGTCAATCGCTGTCATGGGTCGTCAATCACTCGCAATGGTGTAGTCGAAGCGCGTTCGGTTAACACCGCTGCAGGTAAGAAGTCTATTGCTGAGAAGCGCAAAGCTCCCTGGACGACTTTCCGTTTTCATTATCGGGTTTGCTGATTTAAGCCTGCTGGCTGGGTAGGCTGTCGGAAGACAGTCAACCCAGCCAGCAGACCGCGCTACCCAGTGTTTTGCTCCACTGCCTACGCAGTGTTGGTATCCGGTGTCGAGTAGTCGAGTAGTTCTTCACCTCAGAAGGGATCTTCATGATACGGATCGTGGCGCGTATCGTCGCGGCGGCTATGGCGGTATTCATCGCAATTCTCACCGTGGCTATTATGCGTGAGGATTCCTTCTCATATCCCGTCGGTACGAGTCGGTCGTTTACGCTGAACACCGCGAACTCCTCGGTTCCGAAGGCCGAACTGCTTGCGGGCTTGAACGATGTAGCAGATTCCACGGGAGCCACCATCGTTAAGGCGTCCGCCGGTATGGAATCGGATGCGGAACGCCGCGATCTCATCTGGTTTGGAACGCGGAAGCCCGCGAGTGAGACGGAAGTCGACTGGTTCGACCGTACTCTCAGCGGTTCCCTTATCGCCAGCTCTGAACTCGGAGACCGCCCCTCACCGGTCATTACATGATGAGCTCCGAACCGGGAGCGGTGGACAAACTCATGGACTGGGCAGAATCGGCGGGAGTGGAGATCGAGTGGACGGGGCTCCGCTCGCTGCGGGACCTTGTTGAAGCGTATGTGAGTGGAACGGGCGCCGGATTCGCGGTGATGGGCGTTGTAGTCCTCCTAGTGGCGGTCGCGGCAGCATGGTTTGCCGGGCGGATGCGTTCACGCTCCCTTCGGTTGATGAATGGCGTGAGGCCATGGCGCATACACGGCCGCGACATTTGGCTGCTGGTGCGAATAGTGCTCGTATGGTCGCTCCTCGCCTGGGCCTTGAGCTGTGTGGCCGTTGCGGTTGGCTACGGAACCACCAAACTCTCCACCTTTGCCGGTATTTCACTGGCGGCACTCGCCGTTGCAGATGCGCTCGTCATGCTGGTGGCAGGGGCAGTTTCCGTGGCCACCCGTCCACGTGCGGCCACCGTGGCCAACCGTCAGCCTCCCGTTCTTGCCTTCACTCGCTTCAGCCTGGCCACTCGGGCTGTTGCCGTTGTGCTCGCCGTGACGATCGTGCCCTTCGCCTTCGACTATGCGCAGAATGCACGAGATGCGCATACCATGGCGGCACGGTGGGCGCAGGCGGATTCGGCGGTCACAGTCTCGCTGACAGACGCCATCCTGGACCTAGATTATGAGAGGGAACATTTTCAGCGCCTGACGCCTTTCGCTCAGGCGGCGCAAGCGGAGGGAATCGCGGCGCTTTCCTTCTCGCTCGGGGAGCTCACCACGCTCGAGAACATGGAATCCAGCGGATTCGACGACGTCGTGGTCACGGACCGGCGTTTCCTGGAGCTTATGGGCATTGGCGTAGGTGAAACGGGTAGCCGCGGCGAACTGGTGCCAAGCGATAGCGATGCCATTCCACCCGCGTTGCGCGCGGAACTCGAGGCCGGCTTCGAGTTATGGACGGCTGATGGCTCATCGCAGGGCGGGTACTCCTACTTCACCTACGCGGGCGATGAACCCCTACCTGTTATTGGCAAGGTCCTCAGCAATGGAGACAACGTGGTGGTGCGCAACCCGTTGGTGATCGTGGTAGATGAGCCGATGAGCTTCTTCGACAACTCCATGTTGGACGCGTTCATGATCAACGGGCAGATGATCTTCACCGACGCGGATAAACTCCGGCAACTCCTCGCTGAATCGGGGATGGATGTCGATGTTATGTCGGTTGACGGCGCCGTTGAGCAGATCCTCACAACCGCTCAGGAATATGAGCAGCAGGCGCGGCTCGGCATGCTGGCGGCGGCGATGGCACTGCTCGCCATCGCGATTGCGGTGATCCAGGCGGCGCAGACCTGGGCGGGAAGGAACCAGCGCCGCATCTTCGCCCTGCACAGTGCGGGCGATTCATATCTGCGTATCGCGCGCCGCTCCATCGCGGGGGAGACCGTCTTTATCGTCGTCGCCGCCGCAATTGCGGCAGCGGTAGCAGTGGGAGCGCTGGAACTTCCTCCGTCGCAGACACTGCTGGTGATGGCCGTAATCCTTCCGCTGTATATCGCGGGCACGGCGTTCGCGTTCCGAGCGACTGCCGCGCAATCCTTCCGCCGTTCACTGCACCGGCAAACGTGACGTGCTGCGCGGGCGAGCGTAAAGCGCGCATCCGCGAGCGGCCACGGCTCCGCTCCACTGCGGGCGTTACCGCCAGCCCGTCTACCGCCTATCAGCACCACCAACTGACAACTATCCGAAGGCGAGGTGCGGGTCGAGACCCGTCTACTGCCTATCAACATGATTGACTGACAACACCCCGAACGACAGGAAAACACATGACCATAACGGCGTCGAACCTCGGCATGAAAATCGCCGGGCACGAGATTCTCTCCGGCATCAGTCTCACCTGCGAGGCGGGGCAGGTGACAGCGCTAGTGGGCCCGTCCGGCTCGGGGAAGACCACGCTTCTCAACTGCCTCGGACTGCTGCAGCGGCCAAGCGCAGGTACGATCACGATTGATGGGCAGGACTCCACACACTGGGGCGAGCGGCCACGGCTGCGTTTCTGGCAGCGCGAGGCGGCGTTCATCTACCAGGACTACGGTCTGATTGATGAAGAGAACCTTGCCTACAACGTGACCTTGCGGGCATCGGGTATCCTCCGGCCAAAAGCCCGCACGAACTCTCGCCTCACGGACATCCTGCAAACGGTCGGGCTCGCCGGGCGTGAATCCGACCCGGTATCCGTTCTCTCCGGCGGTGAGAAGCAACGGGCGGGTGTGGCACGCGCGCTCTACAAGAAAGCTTCCTATATCTTCGCGGATGAACCGACGGCGTCGCTTGATGCGGACAATCGGAGCAATGTCACCCACTTGCTGACGGATGCGGCCACAGCGGGTGCATGCGTTGTTATCGCTACGCACGACGACGATCTGGCGGCCGCGGCCGATACGGTGTACCAGTTGTAGAGCGATGCTGGCATAACGCGACGATGCCGACATAATGCGACGATGCCGGCGTAACGCAACATAGCGAGTGCACGGTCGGCCGAATGGCCTACGCGTCGTGTTTCAGCTATATGGAAGCAGGCCGCCCCGGCCCCTGAGAGCAGGGCGGAAACTCTGTATCAAGCATGGTGTGCAGCGGGAGCTGCCCCGGCCTCTTGGAGGAGGGGCATTCGTGTTATCGCTATGCAGCACTGCAACTGAGCCACCGACAACGGCTACCAGTGGCGGGGGTATTCGTGTGATCGGTATGGCAGCATTGCACCTTATCGGTATGGCAGGGCAGCACTGCAACCGGTAGCCTTACGTGGCCTACCGCTCAGGGCAGCTGCCAATCCACCGGGCTGGCGCCCTGCTCGACCAGCAGGGCATTGGCGCGCGAGAAAGGCTTGGACCCGAAGAAACCACGCGAAGCGGAGAGCGGGGACGGATGCGGCGAGGTGATGACCGGTGTGCTTCCCAGCAGCGGGCGGAGCTCTTGGGCGGGTCGCCCCCACAGGATCGCCACCAGCGGACGATCCCGCTGGGCGAGGCAGCGGATCGCGTGTTCCGTGACCTTCTCCCAACCTTTCCCACGGTGTGAACCGGGGTTGCCGGGTTGGACGGTCAAAACACGGTTGAGGAGCATGACGCCCTGCTCGCACCACGGGGTGAGATCGCCATTGGATGGCACGGATGTGCCCAGATCGTCGTGCATCTCGGTGAAAATATTAACCAGCGAGCGGGGAATGGGCCGTACAGCCGGGTCGACACAGAAGCTCAATCCCACCGGGTGCCCCGGGGTTGGATACGGATCCTGGCCCACAATTAGTACCTTCACCTGGTCGAGAGGATAGGTGAAAGCGCGCAGCACATTCTTACCGGCAGGCAGGTAGCCGCGTCCTTCTTGCAATTCCGCCCGGAGGAAATTACCCATGTAGTGAATGGTGGATTCCACGGGCGCGAGGGCATTCGCCCAGCCTGGATCGATAATCTCGGAGAGAGGCTGCATGGCTGTAGCATACAGCCGGAGGCTGCGAGACTGTGAGGCAGGAAGTCCGGGAGGTGATGGCGATGCGCGACGTTGCAGGGGCGCCCAGCGGTGCGGGAGACGATGTAGAAGAAGGCGGACCCACATCCGATCCAACGCCGCCCGCCCAACAGTACGAAGGGGAACTGAGCCCCCAGGAACAACGCGAAGGGGAGCTGAGCCCCCAGGAACTGCATGAAGGGGAACTGAGCCCCAGGAACAACAAGTACTGGAAGTGGAGCGTTCCTGGTGGCGGCGGCGCGGCAACAAAGCGGCACTTATCGCACAGACAGGCCTGACCTCCGCGCAGTATTACCTGATTTTGAATCGGGCGTTGGACAAGCCGCAGTCTCTCTTGCAAGAACCGGACTTGGTGCGGCGTTTATTACGCTTGCGTGAACGGCGTGCGCGGGAGCGGCACGGCAATGAGACGCCGCATCTACGCCAAGCGGAAGAACCGCAGTGGCGCCAGGAACAAGCGAAAGAGGGCCAAGACGCGCTAGGCTAGCGCTGTGGCACAGGAATACCCCGAAGACGAATTTGACGCCATCGCGGCCAGGCGTAAGGTCCATGGCACCCATCGCCCGCAACGCTCGAACACACGGTGGTGGATTGCTCTTGTTGCAATTCTGATTGCTGCGCCACTGGCTGGTTGGGGGATTATCCAACTGATTAGTGCGGACAGGCCTGCGCGAGAAGCCACGACCACGGCGACGGCGTCGGACGCAACGGAAACCACGGATGGTGGCGGTACTACCGGAGAAGGCCCAGCAGAGAGCACTGAGCCGGTCGAGACAGGCCCCGAGCTTCCAGCGGTTGATCTTGATTCCAGTGTGCTTGTGCTCAACGGCGCAAGTATTCGCGGATTCGCGGCAAGCAATCAGGAACTCCTCGTCGCGGAGGGCTTTACCGATGTGGAAGTGGATAACTACGACGGTACGACGCCGGAAGTTTCAACCGTCTTCTATGCGGCAGAAAGTGATGAGGGAACGGCAGCCAGTGTCGCAACAACTCTGGGCATACCAGAGGACAACGTGATTCTTGCGCCGAGTGCGACCGGTGACTATCAGATAGTTGTCGTCCTTAGGGCGGATCTGAGTTAGTAGTAGATCCTGGCGCGAGAGCATCGCGGATCTCCTGGTAGCGCCACCGACCCCGGCTTGACAGCGCAACAGACCCTCTTGCATTAGCGCTGCGGGTCTCGCCGTGGCTGACTGATCTGCCGGAACAAGGTCTTCATGGTGCACTAAGTTGAGTCGCAGCTACTCAAGTTTTCGCTGTCCGTGGAATGTAAATATCGCGTTATAGCGGGGATTTTTCCGCCTCAATGACGTTCACGCCACACTGGGTGGATTCGTCTTGCACTCTCGGGCCGAGAGTGCCAAACTCGACTTAGCACTCGAAGAACGAGAGTGACAAAATCTCTCAGTCGATGAGGGGTACGGTATGCCGGGACGTGACCGGCGTGCTCGACCTCGTCCGTCGCGGGCATCGGCTGGTGGATTCCACCATCCCTGTGGGAGGAACTAATCGCATGGCAAAGACCATTGCTTTCAACGAGGAGGCTCGTCGCTCCATGGAGCGCGGGCTGAACCTTCTGGCCGACACCGTGAAGGTGACCCTTGGACCCAAGGGCCGCAACGTTGTGCTCGACAAGAAGTGGGGCGCCCCGACCATTACCAACGACGGCGTTTCCATTGCCAAGGAAATCGATCTTGAGGATCCGTACGAGCGTATCGGCGCCGAGCTGGTGAAGGAAGTCGCCAAGAAGACCGACGACGTCGCCGGTGACGGCACCACCACGGCTACGGTTCTGGCCCAGGCCCTCGTGCACGAAGGACTGCGCAATGTGGCGGCCGGCTCAAACCCGATCGCTCTGAAGAAGGGCATCGATAAGGCTGTTGAGGCCATTACCGAGCGTCTGCTCGCTGATGCTAAGGAAATTGAGACGGAGGAAGAGATCGCTTCCACCGCCGCTATTTCCGCAGGTGACACCGAGATCGGAGCCGCCATCGCCGAGGCAATGTCCAAGGCGGGCAAGGAAGGCGTTATCACCGTCGAGGAGTCCAACACCTTCGGCCTTGAGTTGGAGCTCACAGAGGGCATGTCCTTCGACAAGGGCTTCCTCTCTCCGTATTTCGTGACCGACGCCGAGCGCCAGGAAGCCGTGCTCGAGGATCCATACGTCCTCCTCATGGACTCCAAGATCTCCAACGTCAAGGAACTGCTGCCGCTGCTGGAGAAGGTCATGCAGACCGGCAAGCCGCTTGTCATCATCGCTGAGGACGTCGAGGGCGAGGCTCTGGCCACCCTGGTCGTGAACAAGATTCGCGGCACCTTCAAGTCGGCTGCGGTCAAGGCTCCGGGCTTTGGAGATCGCCGCAAGGAGATGCTGCAGGATATGGCCATCCTGACCGGTGGTCAGGTCATCTCGGAGACCGTTGGACTCAAACTGGAGAACGCCGATCTCGACCTCCTGGGCCAGGCCCGCAAGATCGTGCTGACCAAGGATGAGACGACCATCGTTGATGGCGCTGGTGATGCCGAGCAGATCGCGGGCCGGGTGGCTCAGATCAAGCAGCAGATTGAGAACTCCACCTCTGATTACGACACCGAGAAGCTGCAGGAGCGCTTGGCCAAGTTGGCCGGTGGCGTGGCGGTGATCAAGGCCGGTGCCGCTACCGAGGTCGAGCTCAAGGAACGCAAGCACCGTATTGAGGATGCTGTGCGTAACGCCAAGGCTGCGGTTGAGGAAGGCATTGTTGCCGGTGGCGGCGTCGCGCTGCTGCAGGCTGCCGACGAGGCCTTCGCCGGACTCAACTTTGAGGGTGACGAGGCGACCGGTGCGGCCATTGTGAAAGCGGCAGTTGAGGCTCCGCTCAAGCAGATCGCAGTGAACGCCGGCCTTGAGGGCGGCGTCGTCGTGGAGAAGGTGCGTTCCCTGCCCAAGGGTACTGGCCTGAACGCGGCCACCGGCGAGTACGAGGATCTGTTGGCTGCTGGCGTCATGGACCCGGTCAAGGTGACCCGCTCCGCGCTGCAGAACGCCGCATCCATTGCCGGACTGTTCCTGACCACCGAGAGCGTTGTTGCCGACAAGCCGGAGCCTCCGGCCCCGGCCGCCGGCGGTGGCGATGACATGGGTGGCATGGGCGGCATGTACTGATCCTGCCGTACAACACCTAACGGGTGCCCCGGAAGCATTTGTTCCGGGGCACCCGTGTTTGCTAAGGGGCGAGTGGGTACTCGTTGGTGGCGGTGCAGGGTCGTGGGGCCGCCGCTGCTTTCCGGTACTTGCCTGCGGTGGTGCAGGAGGGTAGGCGCGCGACGGCCCGGGGCGGCAGATGTCCAAATCGCGTCCAAAGGAGAGGTGGCCGGTCTGGTCAGGCCGCTAAATCCGCGGAATTCCGCCAGTCTTTACATGGGATTGATCAAGTCTTCCATCGTTTGGACGGGATTTTGACAAGTATAGGAGTATGACGTTGCTAGCTAGATGCCGGGTCACCTGTTGCAGGACGGGGTGACAGCCAGGGGAGTATCGCTACGCTCTCGGATCCCTACCGCCAGGCCTCTTGTGCGGCGGCCAGGGCACTGCTACGACGGCGAAAGCCGTATAGAGCACTGGTCGAGGCTTGGCCCAATCAGGCGTGAAAGATGGATATGAGTCCACCCCAGCGCCAACGCGCCAACCTATCGCGTCCCGCCCGTTACTTGGTTGCGTCCTTCTTGGGGTGTGTTTCGGCAAAGTGGTGGTGTGTTCTATTTCTCTGGGGTAGGGTGTCGGTTGTCCGTGTTTCTGGTTCGTGTTGTTGTTTGGAGGTTGTGGCCGTGGCATCGTTTTCTGATTTGTTGTTGTGGAAGGGTAGGTTGTTGCGGGAAGCGGCGTCTGAGTTGCATGCGAAGGCGCTTAAGTATGACTACGTGCGTGAGCAGTTGGAGTCGATCAACTCTGATGGTGAGTTGGAGGGTGCGTTCGCGACGGCGGAGATGCACTCGCGTAACGCGCTGGCTGATGATGCTGCCGATATTGTCACCTTGTATGAGAAGGTTGCCAATCGTTTCCGGGATGCTGCCGCGGAGGTGGACCGTATTTGTTCGGATGCGTATGCCCTCAAGGATGAGGCAGTTTCTTATGATGTGACGATCAACGAGGATGGCACTGTATCGGGTATTCCTGTGCGCTGGTGGGATCCGGGGCCGGTGACCTTGGAGAAGATTACCCCTACCGCGCAAGAAGAAATTGGCAGTCAAGTCCACCAGTTGATGCAGCGCGCCGAGCAACTGTTACAAGTCCTCAAGGGAGTCTACGAGGAACTAGCCGGGACAGAGAAGCTTGCCACGGGTGCTCCGGCGTCGATTATTCAGGCCGGAGTTAGCAAACCAGATCCAAGTTGGACTCCGCACGAGGTCAACGATTGGTGGACGGCGCTCACACCGGCCGAGCAACGCGAGATCGGTCTTAATCATCCGGAGTGGATTGGCAACCTGGACGGGATACCACTGGACTGCCGGTCGAAGGCGAATACGATCCGCCTGTGGAGTGATCCTGATTATGAAGCGTTGCGAGCGGTGGTTGATGAACTTGATCTTCGTGATTATGTGGAGGATAACCCGCGTGATCGTGAGCGAGCTATCGAGTTGTGGGAGACGCTGAAGAAGTATGCGCCAGACGGGCATGCGGCGGCTGATAAAGTGTTCACTGTCGAGGCGCTGCGGGCTCATTTCCCGATGGAGAGCCCGCAGGCTTTGTGGGACTCGCCGCCGGGGCAGTACAGTCTGCTGGTCTATGATTTCAACGGCAGCTCGGAGCATATGCGTGGTGCTATCGGTGTGGGCGATATTGATCACGCGGAGAATGTTGTCACCTTCACCCCGGGTATGACCTCCAATGTTCTTGAGAACCTGGCAGGCACTCCAACCTCCTGGGGATACGACGTACAGAACATGAACACCGTACTGCGGGAAGCAAGTGTTCAACTAAGAAGTAATCCCGCTCGTGCGAGCGAAGAAGCGGCTGGTGTGGTGTGGTTGGATTATGAGCCGCCGGATATGAATGAGCTTTTGCCCCTCCCCACCCGTGGGGCCGTGCGCTCGCCTCTTACCACGAATATGGCTGATGATGGCGCGCCGCGGTTGAGTGTCTTCCTGGATGGCCTGGAAGCCACGCATGCTGCGGGTGATTTCAATTTGACGAATATGGGGCATTCGTTTGGTTCTCTGACTGCGGGTCTTGCCGCGCAGGAGACCACCGCTCCGGATAACACCATCTTTATCGGTTCTCCCGGGGTGGGAACCATCTCGAATGCCGAGCTGAATATGATCGGTGGGCATACCTTCGTCGGGGAAGCCGATGGTGATGCGGTTGCCGATCTGGGCTGGTACAGCCTCGACCCGGATCGCGTGCCCGTCTTCGAGAACTTCAGCACCGACGCTACTACCGATGCTGACGGCACCCGCTACGAAGGGTCCGAAGGACACTCAGAGTACCTGACCAAGCCGAAGAACCCGACTATCCGTTCCACTACCTCCGTGCACAATATTGCCAGCATTATTATTGGTGAAGGTATGGCAATCCCCGACAAGGACTGATATGACAACACAGCACCACCACCATATGCGGGCACGCCCGGCCCGCCTCGCCGCCGTCCTCACAAGCCTGTGCTTGCTTGTTACGGCCGGGTGTGCGGACACGCGCAGCAAGTATTTCGGGGAGCCCGTCCAGCAGCAATCCGTCTCCGATATCCCTATCTCCCAGGCCCGCGCCGAAACCCTCACCCTCCTCATCAACATCTACGACATGCTCTCCGACAAATACGACGTCGGAGAATGGCCGGCCTTTACCACCACGGACCAGGCTGCTCTCACTGCCGGACTGCAATGCCCAGACGGCTACACCTCAGAGACATACCATCTAGCCTCGTCCACTCGTCCATTGACCGAGGAGAACTGGGACCAAGCCCTCCAAGACGTCTACGAGCTAGCAAAACCCTACGGTTTTACCTCCCCAGAACCCTACGTTCATAGCAAAGGCAACGCCGCTATCCTCGTCAACCCCGACAATGGTGCTGCCATCATACTGTCGTACGTGGGGATCACCGCAGTCACCATTGATACTGGCTGTGCACGCGGTGTTGGGTTTGATGACTGGCCCGATGGCACCGAGCCCATCCCGGAATACCTACGCGGCTCCGGCCGCGGCAGGTGGGCCACCATCGAACCCGAAGAATGGCCCACCACCACACCTGACCCCAGCACTGGGGCAACACCATGAACAACACCCCACGTGCCGCACGGGCACTCCACCAGTCAGCGCAGCGCCACCGATCTCCCACCAGAGCACACCACAGCCACTGGCACCACGACCGGTGGAACCACCACCCTCATCAGGAACACACGTATTCCGACCGGAAACGCTGCGGCACCACGCCATCCCCACATTCAGAGTGCGGCCGGTCGCCTCGAGCGCGGGTGCTTGGCGTCGTGCTTGCCGTAACGTGCCTGGTCGTGGCTACGGGGTGTGCGGACACGCGCAGCAAGTATTTCGGGGAGCCTGTGCAGCAGCAATCCGTCTCCGAAATCCCTATCTCCCAGGCCCGCGCCGAAACCCTCACTTTGCTTATCTCCATCTACAACATGCTCTCCAACAAATACGACGTCGGAGAATGGACACCCCGCACCACCGCCGACCAAGTAAGTCTGACTGCCGGACTGCAGTGCCCAGACGGCTACACCTCTGAAAATTACTCATTGGCGTCGTCGGCTCGTCCGTTGACCGAGGAGAACTGGGACCAAGCCCTCCAAGACGTCTACGAGCTAGCGAAACCCTACGGCTTTCAAGCACCACAACCCTATCTCCATCCCAAAGGCAATGCCGCCACTCTCTTCAACCCCGACAACGGAGCAACACTCTACATAGGGTATGCCGGTTTAACGTCTATTGATATCGACACTGGCTGCGCGCAAGGTGTTGGGTTTGATGACTGGCCCGAGGGTACCGAGCCCATCCCGGAATACCTGCGCGGTTCCGGCCGCGGCAGGTGGGCCACCATCGAACCCGAAGAATGGCCCACCACCACACCCGACCCCAGTACTGGGGCAACACCATGAACAACACCCCACGTGCCGCACGGGCACTCCACCAGTCAGCGCAGCGCCACCGATCTCCCTCCAGAGCACACCACAGCCGCTGGCACCACGACCGGTGGAACCACCACCCTCATCAGGAACACACGTATTCCGACCGGAAACGCTGCGGCACCCCGCAATCCCCACATTCAGAGTGCGGCCGGTCGCCTCGAGCGCGGGTGCTTGGCGTCGTGCTTGCCGTAACGTGCCTGGTCGTGGCTACGGGGTGTGCGGACACGCGCAGCAAGTATTTCGGTGAGCCTGTGCAGCAGCAATCCGTCTCCGATATCCCTATCGCGCAGGCCCGCGCCGAAACCCTCACCCTCCTCATCAGCATCTACGACATGCTCTCCGACAAATACGACGTCGGAGAATGGTCGGCCTTTACCACCACGGACCAAGTAAGTCTGACTGCCGGACTGCAATGCCCAGACGGCTACACCTCTGAGAGTTACTCATTGGCGTCGTCGGTTCGTCCATTAACCGAGGAGAACTGGGACCAAGCCCTCCAAGACGTCTACGAGTTAGCGAAACCCTACGGCTTTACTGCCCCACAACCCTACATACAGCGTGAGGGACAAGCCGCCATCCTCGTCAATCCCAGCAACGGAGCAACACTCGACATCGGGTATATCGGCTTGACTTCCTTGCTAATTGATACCGGTTGTGCGCAGGGTGTGGGGTTTGATGACTGGCCCGAGGGTACCGAGCCCATCCCGGAATACCTACGCGGTTCCGGCCGCGGCACCTGGGCCACCATCGAACCCGAAGAATGGCCCACCACAACACCTGTAACTGAGGAGACAACACCATGAACAAGAAGGCTTACATCAACCTGAACGTTCTGGCCTCGCTGGTACGAAATACGGAAGACCTCGGCAACATCATCGATGGGACCGGCAATGGCGATGCCATCCGGGCATCCAATGACGGCATCATCAACGGCCACCTCGGTGCCAGTGCCGAAACCGCCGCCAAGGCGATCGAAACCTCCCGCACCACATTCGTACAACGCCTCAACCAGCACGCCGAAGCAACCAAAGCCGGATACGAAGACTTCCAAGCACAAGAAGAAAAGGTCACAGCCTCATTCAATAGCCTCTCCCTACCACCCCACACCGCCGGACCCCTCTGAATCGTCCTTTGAGAGTATGTCGGAACTGTTCTGCTGCAGCGGGCGTCGATCAACTTGATGGTGTTGGTGGTTTAGATGGTGTCACTGTGTCGCGCCCGCCGGATCGCGGGACGGGCACAATGCTTGGCATAGCAACTGTGCGCCAGGGCTGGACGGGGTCGTCCTTGGGGAGTGCGCCCGCGCATTTGTTGCCAGGCCGATGACGTGTCGCCATGTCTCGAGCACCTAAAACAGGATCCTGCACGCCTAAATCTGTGGTTCGCGCTCGATGCCGTGTTCGGGACAATCGGGAAGATCGCAGGGGAGGGTGGCGTCGTCCTCGAGAAGGCCGCGTAGTTCAGTTTCTTCATGAGGCGTCGACGGTTCGCGCCGCACAGAAGCATCACCTGGTGTAGTTGGATCCTGCCGCACTGCGGGCTCGCTTGAGACAGATGACTCTCGTGGCGTCTCTTCGTCAACCCATTCCGGGGTCGAGGCTGCGATATGGGGCTCGGTGACGCCGTCACCAGGTGTTTCCACAGCCGGGGATACCGAGGTCTCCGCGTGCTTGCGTGCCTCCTTCGCCTCTTCGGCTTCACGATGGCGTTCTTCGATACGCTGACGCAACTGAGCGGAAATCATCTCGCGGCGCTTCCGCTTCCGCTCTTCTGCCATCATATTTCCATTCAAAGGCCGTTCCTTGGCATCCTCGATACAGTCGCAACATGACTCCAGGCTGGAGACGGGCTCCTCCGCACTTGCCGGCGTGAATATCGCGGAGTCTGTACCCATGCGTTGTGCGCGCCGTGCCTGCTCAGCCTGTTCCGCCTCATCCTCTGCTGCTGAAGCGCGGAAGAGGGAATCCAATGCCTGCTTACCGGGCTTGGTGCCGCCAACGCCGTTGCCCTTCGGGGAACCGGAGGCCCTACCCGGACCGGCCGATTCGTCGTTCTGTGTACCGTTCGACTCGCTCGGATTCGCGTTGTTCCCCGTGGAGTCCACATGGTTCCCGAAGGTGGCGAACTCGGGGATGAGTGCAAAGCCGTGGCCGTGTTGGCCTGAAAATCGGTGGCGTACTCCTGCACCCTGGGGCATGTTGCAGCGTGGTAGCAGCGGGTCCGCTAGTAGCAGGTTCCGGTGAAGGTGCGGAATTGGCCGTTGTGGTGCTCTGTATGCGTGATGCTGCCTCGGCGGACCCCATTGCTTCTTCCGCCGCATCGAGCCGACGAATGCGCTTGTTGAGCCGCTCCAGTTCCGCCTCCAAGTTCTGGCGGGCACTGTCCTCCCATTCGCGGGCCAGTGGTGTAACAAAGAGCCGACGTCGCTGCAGCAGACGTGTC
Source organism: Actinobaculum sp. 313 (assembly GCF_003073475.1). Classification (GTDB taxonomy): domain Bacteria; phylum Actinomycetota; class Actinomycetes; order Actinomycetales; family Actinomycetaceae; genus Asp313. Next base: position 370,198 of record NZ_CP029033.1, read on the forward strand.
ACGATGCTCCGGCGTGCGGTGAAGAAATCGATATCCGGAATATGTGCATACTCGGCGCGGATGAGTTCGACATACTTGCGATAGCGCTGCGGCTCGGCAGCAAGTGGTGTCAGGTGTACATCCCGCAGCGCCGCCTCATCCAGGTCGATTGCCTCGGGTTGCGCCGTAGACGTAGTGGTGCGCTCCCATTCGCGCACGCCCATGGCGTGAATCAAAGCGGCCACACGCCGGGCAGAGTCGTCGTCGATCCCGAGCTCACACAGTTCCTTTTGCGCGACGACGGCGGAAGAGTGCTCGTCCTCGCCGCCGTTGCGGACGTATGTCTCCTTCTCCGCCGTTGAGAAGACAATGCCGTGATACCAGGCCGCGAGGCGAACCAATTCGGGACTATGAGTTTCTGGGAGGAGTTTCTCTAGGTGCGAGAGAATGTCAACAAGATGCGTAAGTCCATGGTAGAGACGGTCCGGCGAAGACCACCGCTCTACCAACGATGCGCATGCGGCAACGAGTTGCTCTTTCGGGAGAGTGGAACCCGCTGCCTGGAGAGAGCGCACATAAGCCTGTGTCAGCCACTGTGGCACCTCAGTATGCATAGGACCTCCTAGGGACGCACGCGATTCTAGTACTGTCTACGGTCCAATGTGCGAATCGATCACTATCCATTGTGACTAGTTACACCGAATGATCGCTAGTCGGCTGCCGGTCGCTCCGATCGATGCCCGATTTGACCCGTAGTTCAGTGACTTCACCCACTAGTGAACGCGGCTTCCGTCGGCGCCATTCCCGCGGGGGAATGTGCATCGTCCGGCACACCTCGGGGCAATTCGTGGCGAAGTCGGCAAGATTGCCATGAAGTGAACTAACGTAGTGCTGTGGGATTCACTCAGAGCACAGACTCGCCGCTTCATGGACGCGCGCTCATCACCGGTGGAACATCCGGCATTGGATTGTCGTTCGCGCATGGTCTGGCGGCACGTGGCTGCACTCTCACGCTGGTGGCGCGCGACGAAGAACGACTACGGCGTACATGCGCTCAATTGGAGCGTCGCGCGCATGTTGCATGTGATTACCTTGTGGCGGATCTCGGGCAGCCAGAAGAGGTGCAGCGCGTCGCTGCGCTCCTTGCGAGTGCGGACAATCCCATCGAGGTCTTCGTCAACAACGCCGGCCACGGACTACACCACAAACTTGCTACGGCTGATACGGTCCCTTTAGCAGAGGCGATTGATGTCATGGCATCGGCCGTTGTAGAACTTGGCGCGGTCGCCGGAGCTGCCATGAAGGGCCGTGGCCATGGTGTGATCATCAACACTGCGTCCGTATCCGGTTTGGTGCCCATGGGTCTGTATTCGGCCATCAAATCACTAGTGCGTACTTGGTCCGAGTCATTAGCCATTGAGCTTGCGCCCACTGGCGTGCAGGTTATGACATTCATGCCCGGTTGGGTACGAACGGAACTGCATCAGCGCTCTGGAATCACGACGTCGAATATTCCCGGGTTCTTCTGGCTCGACGCCGACCGTGTTGTGCGGGAGTGTTTGCGTGACGTTGAAGCGGGGAGGACGCATTCGACTCCCTCCAAGCGGTTCAAAGTGATCGCCGCACTTGCCGCCCATGCGCCGCGGCGTGCGGTAACTGCGGTGACCGCCAGAATCAACCGGGGACGGGACTGAGTATGGCCGAGCCTCTTGAGCCAATTGACCGTTATCTTGACGAGGGGAGAATGCGACGACGTCGGCGCGTGCGCAAGTTGGTGACACGGCCGGTCATCTCCACCGTCGTTCGCCCCACTGTGTTGGGCGAGGAGAATATCGAAGGTCTGAAGGGCGCCTTTATTCTGGTACCCAACCACTCATCTCACCTGGATGCACCGATGGTGTTTTCCCTATTGCCCGACTCCTTGACGGAGCGCCTGGCGACCGGTGCGGCCGCGGATTATTTCTACCGTCGCAAGGGAATCTCTGCACTCACATCCCTTTTCTTCAACAGCTATCCGATTGAGCGCGCCGGGCATCGCCGGGGCAAGGAACGCGGTCAGGCCGCAGGAATGACGGGCCGCCTGCTGCGGGCCGGAGTGCCTATCCTGGTCTTCCCGGAGGGATCACGTTCCCGCAATGGAGAGATTGGGGCATTCAAGCCGGGTGCGGCCGCGCTGTCATTGAAGGTGGGTGTGCCAATCGTTCCGATTGCCATGGCCGGCGGCCACGAGGCAATGCCCGTCGGATCGGTTTTTCCGAAGGTTGGCAGCGAGGTTTTTCTCTTCATTGGCGCCCCGATGTACGGCAAAGAGGGCGAATCTGCGGAGGAATTCATGGCACGTGTGGTTCAAGCCATCACGCTCATGTTGGAGCAGCGCAGTGCTCATCCCATTGACGACGACGGTACGTCGCCATTCACGGGAGAGATCCTCTAACCTGCAGCGGCCATCTGGCTGGAACCGCGCCCGCCATTCTGCTTCTGAGCACGGCGACCGCCGGCACTAGAACGCTCGCGACCGCCTGCGGAGCGTCCCGCCTTGTTACTATGTGTTTGCTGCTCACCCGAAGCGTGGGCTGTTGCTTCCGCCGGGTGCTTCTCCTGAACCGGGAAGGAAAGACGGACGGTCAGGCCCCCACCGGCGGTCTCAGCCAGGCGAGCCGTGCCGCCATGGGCAGCCATAATGGCGGCGACAATCGCCAAACCGAGACCGGAGCCACCCGAGGCACGGGAACGTGAGTAGTCGGTGCGATAGAATCGCTCAAACAGGTGAGCGGCATCCTCGGGCCTGACGCCGGGCCCATGGTCACGGACCTCAACAACCGCCTCGGATGGGGTGGGTTTCCCAACGGCGACCTCGACCGATGAACCGGCGGGCGTGTGTGTGAGCACGTTGGAAAGCAGGTTCGTGACTACCTGAGTTATCTTGTCTTCGTCGGCCGTCACCGTGATGTCTGCGGGCTCGGCTCCGTCAAGGCCTATCACGGAGGCCGGACGGGAGGAATCGCGTACTCGCAGGTCTTCCACTGCGTTACGGCACACACGGGTGATGTCCACCGAACTCCATACCAACGGGCGTCCCTCATCGAGTCGCGCAAGCTGTAAGAGATCCTCTACCAGACCGCTCATCCTGTGAGCTTCAGACTCAATCCGATCCATGGTCTGCGGGATTTTATCGGCTGGAACCCCGCCGAGGCGATAGAGCTCGGCGTAGCCACGAACTGTTGCCAATGGTGTCCGCAACTCGTGGGAGGCATCGGAAACGAATTGGCGCATCTTCGCCTCAGAGCGCGCTTTCACGGCGAACGCGTGTTCAATCTGGGCCAACATGGCATTGATCGAGGCGGCGAGCATTCCGACCTCGGATCCCTCACGCCCCTCCGGAACGCGGCGGGAGAGATCGCCGGCGGCGATGGCATGCGTGGAATGCTCGATGTCGCGCAACGGTTTGAATGATCTGCGAACAAATGCCCAGGTCAACAGTGCGCCTAGCGTCACAACACCCAGGGCGACTTGTAACAGGATCAGAGCAACCTGCATCACCGTGTTATGGATCGGTGCCAGTGGACGGGCGATAAGAATCTTTCCGATCGTGTTCGGCCCATTGGTCACTGGCAAGATCACGACCCGCCACTGGGAACGGGCCTGCGTGCCTTCCACTGTGAACACTTGCGACGAGCCATCCCATCTTTCTAGGAGATCCTCTGTGGCGGCTGGTATTCCGTACCGTTGCGCAACGATCGTGTTCACGCGAGTGAACAACTGCGTACTGCCGCGGGAGTCGGTGCTAACACTGGCGCTGAGGTAGTAATCCGAGAGCAAAGAGGGATCAGGTGTGTCGTTGATATCCGAGGCGAGGGTGTTGAGAGCATTTCCCGCCACAACGGTTCCCGACGACTTGAGCTCGTCGTCAAGATTGCTGACAAGGTGACGCTGCAGTAGCGAGAGTGTCACCGTGGCGATCACGACGATCACCACCACCATGAGCAGAACAAAGGTGATAAGCAGTCGAAAGGAAAGAGTGCGCGTCACCCGCGGTTGATCTGGGCGCGGGTGACGCTTGGTTAGAATTCGGGCCACGCGATCCTACTTGGATGTACGCAGAACGTAGCCAATGCCTCGCTTCGTATGAATAAGCGGAACGATAGCGGCGGCTTCCTCCGGATCGGTGATTCCAAGAGCCTCGGGAGAGTCGATTTTCCGGCGTAAGTACGAGATATACGACTCGATGATGGAGATCTCACCCTCCCAGTCGTAATCCCACACATGGTCTAGAATCTGCATCTTTGATACAACGCGTTCGGCGTTGATCATCAGGTAACGCAGGAGTTTGAATTCGGTTGGAGACAGCTCGATCTCCCGTCCAGCGCGCCGCACATCATAGGAGTCCTCATTAAGTTCAAGGTCCGCGTAGCGCAGAATCGCATTATCGTCCTCTGCGGGGCGAGTGCGGCGCAAAACGGCGCGGATGCGTGCCACGACTTCCTCCAGGGAGAAGGGCTTCGTAATGTAGTCGTCGCCGCCAACCGTCAGGCCCTGGACTTTGTCTTTAATGTCGTCACGCGCGGTGAGGAAAAGGACGGGAAGTTGTGGGTCGCGCTCCCGCAGGCGATGCAGGACGCTGAATCCGTCCATGTCCGGCAACATAATGTCGAGGACGACAAGATCGAGGCGTGCACCGGACTGGTGATCGAGTGCCTCATGACCATCGGCGGCGGTGAGCACTTCGAAGCCTGCAAAACGAAGCGAAGCTGATAGCAGTTCGCGGATCGAAGGCTCATCGTCGACGACGAGAATCGTTGCTTCAGGTTCTTGCTGCGAAGTGGTCATGTGTCAAGTAAACGCGAGAATACTGTGAAGAAACTGGGAATACCGTGCTGTGCGAGAGTGGCTCAGACCACTCTCGCACAGCTGATGCTTGAAATGACTCGCCCGTTGGGCGCCGCTATCAGTATGCGGTGAAGTCCTTGCCCTCAATCTGTGCGGGGGCCTCACCGTTCTTCAGTGCGGCAAGGCGGGCCTCAATCTCGATGTCGTTCGTGTGGTCCTCTAGGGCAGCGAACTGCTCGTCAAGGCTTGCCGCAGCGACTTCCGCCTTCCCTTGTGCGAGAGCCTCCTGGCGACGCACCTGATCCTCGTAACGGCCGAGCTCGCTGGTCGGATCAAGAACATTGATCGAGGAGATGGCATCCTGGACCCGATTCTGTGCCTCGGCAGACTTCTGGCGGGCAACGAGCTGATCGCGCTTCGTCTTGAGCTGATCCAGCTTGCTGCGCATCTGGGTGAGGCCGTCCTTCAGCTTCGCAACCACTTCTTGCTGCGACTGGATAACCGGCTCGGCGGCTTTCGCCTCGTTCTCGAAGTCGATCTGCTTGCCAAGCGCAACCTTGGCAAGGTTGTCGAACTTCGTCGCGTCAGCTTCCTTTCCGGCTGCGCGCATCTCATCAGCCTTGCGGGAGGCAGCCAAAGCCTTCTGACCCCATTCACGGGCTGTTTTGATGTCCTCGTTGTAATCGGCTTCGGCCAGTCGCAGGTTGCCTACGGTGACGGCGACGGCGTCCTCCGCTTCCGCGATGGAATTCGTGTAGTCGCGAACCATCTGGTCCAGCATCTTCTGCGGGTCCTCCGCCCGATCCAGAAGGGCGTTGATGTTGGCCTTTGCCAGTTGGGAGATCCGTCCGAGGATTGTCTGCTTCTCCGCCATGAAATTACCTTTCGATAAGTGGCACATGCGTGCCGTTAGATGAAATTGTACTGATGGAACGGCTGCGGGTGTTTGGCATAGGGTTGCTTCGAACTAGAAGCGTCCGCCGCCGGAACGCCCCCCGAAGGAACCACCTCCAGAGAGGCCTCCGAAGGAGCCACCACCCGAGTGCCCGCCGCCGAAGCTTCCGAAGCCGTGTCCACCACCGCGGTAACCACCCCCGCCGTAGCCGCCACCGCCCCCCAAGCCGGAGAGAATGGCTCCCAGGACCATGCCACCAATAATCGCCCCCGTATCGGAACCGCTATCGCGGCGCTCTTGCTCGCGTGCGCGCACGGCTTGGCTAATGTTTCGACGGGCGGTTACCAGTGCATGAGATGCACGACTGAGCGCCTGTGCATACAACTGCTCTTGTTGTGACTCATCCTTGGCCTCCTCGGCCTGTTGGAGTAGTCTCTTCGCGGCCTGGAGCTCCGAGCGCGCCTCGGTGCCGACGTAGTAGCGATACTGGCTGATGTGCCGTTCGGTCTCGGTGATCTTCCGCCTGGTCTCTGCCCGGTTGCGTGCCATCACCGTTTGTGCCTTACGCCGAGCCTCCTCTGCTCCGCGTACGCCGACTAATGCGGCATCCAGAGCGTTCTCAGCACTTGTCAGCCGTTCGATGGCTTCGAAGGGATCAACAGAAGGGGTGGAGGCGTATGCCAAGGCGGCTTCCGCCGCTCGGCGCCGATCAGCAATGATTGCGTCGTTGCCGCCGAGACGATTCGCATCGCTCACGTCTTGGCTGATCGACTCGATACCGGCACGCATGCGCCGATCCGCCTGCGCGTAGGTTTCCGGTGCGTTTACCAGTTGCGCCGCGACTTGCCGCGCCTGCTGCAACCCTTCTTCCGCAATTCGAACGAAGGAAACGGCGCGCTTGGAGTCATTTTCCGCGACGGCGTCGCGGCCCTCAGCAATGGTCTGCGCTGTGGAGTCGAGCAAGGTGAGAACCTGGCTCGGGAGTGACTGCAGCGTGGCAAGGGCATCGGCCGAATACCGCGTGCCCAACACGCGGAGTTGTTCCTGCCCCACTTTCAACTGTTCTCGGATCTCCGCCGACCGAGTCTCCAACTCATCAAAATGCGCGGACGCATTGGATGCGAGATCGCGCAGTGCCTGGAAGCTCTCCTGCTGCCCCGTCACCGTTTCCTGCGCTCTTTTTGCCAACTTAATGATCTGCCTGTTCATACGGTGAGCTTGGGTGGGCGTCTCGGGAATACTGTCTTCGAGTTTCGTGCGGATCTCGAAGGCTTGAGCAATGTCGTGCTGTGCCGACGCGAGTATCTGTTCAAAGGTGGATGTCGCCTCGATGCCGAATTCTGCCTTGGCGAATTCAAGCTCATTAACAGCTGCGCGCACATTCTCGTCGGTGGCAAGCAACATCTGTGAGGCCTGCACGCGCAGGTTCTCCAGGCTCTGGGTCTGTGCGGCCAGTTCTCTGCGCTTGCGTTGGCGGTGCAGCAACGCCAAGGCCAAGCCGATGATCGCGAGTACGGCAATCGCAACAACCAGAGGCGTGAAGTTTGTCTTAGTGCTTGACACAAGATTGTCTGCCAAGGTGGCAAGTCCACCCTCCCAGTTGCCGTCGGCCCACTGGGATGTCACATCGGAGTTGATCGCGTTCTCGAACTTTGTCCAATCGAAGCTGCTGTTTCCCACCCACAAGGAATACTCCGAGTCGGCAACGGCGATTGCCAGTAACGACGAGTTGCTTGGCAGTTGCGAGCGATACTCGGCCGCCTGCTCGGCCCACCCGGATGAATCGGCACCGTCGAAACTGTCGACGAACACAACATACAGCGGCTTGCCCGTCTCACTCTCAAGATGTTGGAGAGTACTGCGAACCGCAGAGTCATCGACAACGTTCGCGCGGTCCGTGACCAGCGAGGACACGGCGAAAGGGTCATCGGCCCGGGCCGTCGTCGCAAAAAAGGAGACGGACACGGTCAAAACAAGCGTTAGGAAGAGCGCGCCGAGCGCGGCGGCTCCTTTGCGGAAGGTGCTCACAGAAGAATCATCCCCTGTCGGTATCGAGTTGCGCTAGGAGCGGGTGTGGGGACTACTACCCAGAAGGTAACGCTACCAAGAACTGCCGGGAAAATGCAGGGGAAATTGAGAACGTCGCACTGGATGTGCCGGGTCGTCGTTACTGGTGGTGGCATCGGCGTGGCCCATAAGCCGGTAGAATATATCGCAGCTATACACTTTTGTACCGCAGCTGTCTACTGTGCGGTCTTCCAGTGAAAGAGAGTCTTCCGTGCCAACGGGTAAGGTCAAGTTCTTCGACGAAAAGAAGGGCTTCGGGTTCATCGCCGGTGATGACGGCACCGAAGTCTATCTGCCTGCATCCGCCGTGCCTATCGGCGCCAAACTTCGTACCGGTACTCGGGTGGAATACGGAGTTGCCGAGACTCGACGTGGTCCGCAGGCCCTCTCGGTTTCGGTGCAGCAGAAATTGGAATCACTAGCGCGTAAGAATCGGCGCACCCCTGAGCAGATGGTGCCGATTATCGAGGATCTGATTAAGATTCTCGACTCGGCCTCAACCCAGCTGCGCCGGGGGCGTTATCCCGATGGCGGGCATCGAATCGCCGCCGCACTGCGAACCTTAGCGGATGATTTCGATGCCTGAGGCGCGTATCAGGCCAGGCCGCTCTGCCGGAAAAGAGAAGATTCTGTTGCGTGCCGTCGATAAGGCGCGCGAGGCCCTGCATGAGCTGACCCGCCCAGAGATGATCGGCGAACATGCTGGCGTCGTCGTCGAGGGTGATCGGGTTCTCACGCATGCGTTCCACTGCCTGTTGCCCGGCTACGGCGGATGGTATTGGACGGTCACCGTGGCACGGATTCCGCGTTCCTCACGCGTGACCATTGACGAGTTGGCGCTGCGTCCGGGTGAAGATGCCCTGCTGGCACAGGAATGGGTGCCGTGGGAGGATCGCTTGCTTCCCTCGGACGTCCAACCCACAGATCGCCTCCCCTACCGCCCCGACGATCCTCGTTTGGACCAGGGATATGCGGCAACGGGCGAGGACGCTGACCAACTGGCGGATTACGAACTCGGCTTGGGTCGGGCACGCGTACTTTCCAGCCGGGGCCGCGATTCTGCCTTTCAGCGGTGGTATGCGGGCGACCACGGCCCGAACTCTGCCGGGACGAAGGCTGCCAAGGCTGCCTGTTCCACCTGCGGATTCCTTCTGCCGATGGCGGGGTCTGCTCGCACGCTCTTCGGTGTATGCGCCAATGAGTGGTCGGCATACGACGGCTCGGTAGTTTCCATGGATCATGGCTGTGGTTCGCATTCGGAGACGGATGTGGGCAAACAGAAGAACATGTGGGATCCTTCCGACCCTGTTGTCAACGAGGCGGATATGGAGATCCTTCCGTAGAGTCATGAGGCGATTACAGGGCCGAGTACGTCCGTATGCGTGGGGTTCGCACGATGCCATCCCCGGCTTGTTCGGTTATCCGCCTGCTCCTGAACCGGTAGCCGAGGTCTGGCTGGGAGCGCATCCGGACGATCCGGCAATGGTGGGTTGTGCGGAACACGCCCCGTTATTCGATCTCAGCCAGGTCTATCCGCAGGAGTACCCGGCCGAATTGAATACGGCTGAGCAGTCTCTGGCCGACTACATTGCGGCGGATCCATGCGCGACGCTGGGCCTCTCGGTGGCCGAGGTATCGGAGGGCCTGCCGTATCTCCTGAAGCTCATCGCACCGGCGGAACCGCTTTCCCTGCAGGTTCATCCGTCGCGGGAGCAGGCGCGGGCAGGTTTTGCGGCGGAGGAGAGCGCGGGCATTCCCCGCCGGGCACCGGAACGCAACTATAAGGACACGAACCATAAGCCGGAGTTGACCTACGCGCTGACCCGCTTCGACGCCTTGTCCGGTTTTCGAGCGCCACGGCGTATCGGCACGGTGATCCGCGCTCTGGATACCCCGCTGAGTAATCGGCTGCTGCAGATTATTCACGACGCCGGTGTGCGCGCAGCCTTCACCTTCCTGCTTTCGCAGGAGACACGCCCGAGGCCGGACGAGGTGGACGATGTGGCCGCCGCCTGTGCGCGGCGTGCCACAGAGGATTCGCCCTCGCCGCGCGCGGATGCTATCGTCACACGACTGGCGCAGAGATATCCGGGCGATCCGGGGGTGGTGGCTTCGCTGCTGCTCAATCCGGTGACGCTGCGCCCCGGAGAAGCCTTGTTCATCCCGAACGGCACCGTTCACGCCTATCTGTCCGGGCTGGCGGTGGAGATCATGGCGACGTCGGACAACGTGCTGCGTGCCGGTCTGACCCATAAGCATGTCGATGCGGCCGAGTTGCTGCGGGTGGTCGACGCCGTCGCCGCCCCGCCGATCCGTATCGCTCCAGAGCGCGTATCGCGAATCATGTCAACCTTCTACGCGCCGGTGGAGGATTTTCAACTCTCCGCCATTCACCTGCGTGACGCCAATGCGCGCGAACCGATTCGCGGCGAGGGGCCGCGTACCGTGATCTGCCTGGAAGGTGCGGCGCAGCTTGAAGCAGGTGGGCAGCGCGCCGATCTGAACGCCGGGCAGGCCATGTTCATCCCGGCCGACGACGGAGAGCTGACCATGCGCGGTTTCGGAAATCTGGTGCTCGCCGACGTGCCGTAGAAGGCGCCGCTAGGCGATGTGTCCGGGCTGTGAGCAGTGCTTGCTCGCGGGTTGGACGACGGGAAGAATCTTGCCGTGAGCGATACAGCTGCGGGCACGGCTGAGGCGCCGGCCAAGAACATCCTTGAAAAACACTTCCACCTAAGCGAGCGCGGCTCATCAATCGGACAAGAACTGCGCGGCGGTATGGTCACCTTCTTCGCGATGGCCTACATCCTTGTTCTCAATCCAACAATTCTCAGCGGTACCGACTCCACCGGCGCCTACCTGGGCGGTGGCGCGGAGGCGAATGTTCCGGCTATCGCCGCCGGTACCGCCCTGGTCGCCGGCGTGATGACCCTGCTCATGGGCGCGGTTGCCAATTTCCCGCTGGCCCTCGCCGCTGGGTTGGGGCTGAACTCCATGGTGGCCTCCATTATTGTCAAACTGCCCGGCATGACGTGGGCCGACGGCATGGGCATCATCGTTATCGAGGGCATTGTTGTTGTGTTGCTGGTACTCACCGGGCTGCGCGAGGCGATATTCCGTGCCGTTCCGAAGTATTTGCGCACGGCCATTTCGGTGGGCATCGGCCTATTCGTGACCATTGTGGGGCTGGTGAATGCGGGAATCGTTCGCCAGGGCAGCGGCACGGCCCTCTCCTTCGGAGTGGATGGATCGATTTCTACCTGGCCGCTGCTGGTTTTCGTCGTGGGGCTCTTCCTCACAATTATTCTTATGGCGCGCCGAGTCAAAGGCGGGATTCTCATCGGAATCGTCGTCTCCACGGTGTTCGCCATTCTCATCGAGTGGCGCGGCAATTTGGGAACTGCCAGTGCCGAGAATGTGGGCGGCTGGGGGCTGTCCATTCCCCGGCTGGATGGCGCACCGGTGCAGGTGCCAGACTTCGCCACCCTCGGCCAGTTCTCGGTGACCGGGCCTTTTCAAAAGCTGGGGGTGATCGCCGTCGTCGTCCTTGCCTTCTCCGTCATGCTGGCGGACTTCTTCGACACCATGGGAACGATGGTGGCCGTCGGCTCTGAGGGCGGCCTGCTGGACGAGAACGGCAACCCGCGCAACACCTTCCGCATTCTACTTATCGACTCGCTGGCGGCGGTGGCCGGTGGCGCGGGCGGAGTATCCTCCAACACCGCGTATATCGAATCCTCTACTGGCGTGGCCGATGGGGCACGCACCGGGCTCGCCTCCATTTTCACGGGGACCTTCTTCCTGCTGGCTACATTCCTAGCGCCGCTGGCCGGGGTGGTACCCAATGAAGCGGCGGCCCCGGCGTTGGTGGCGGTGGGCTTCCTGATGATGCAGCAGGTATCCGAACTGGAATGGTCCGATCTGGCGACGGCGATCCCCGCCTTCCTCACCATCGTGTTCATGCCCTTCGGCTACTCGATCACCGTGGGAATCGGTGTGGGCTTCATCAGCCACACCGTGATGCAGGTGGCGAGCGGGCGCATACGCAAGATCCACCCGCTTATGTGGGTTGTGTCCGCCTTGTTCATCGTGTACTTCCTGCTTGGCCCCATCCAGAGCGCGTTGAATATGTAGCATGAATGTATGAGTGACGATGAGGCCTCGCGTTTAGGTACTAGGTGGAGGAGGCAACGCTACTTTGGCACAGTTCTGCTGGCCTTCGCCATGTGTCCAGTTGTTTTCGCCTTCATCTTCCAGCGTGACCCGGATACGGCTTCCTTCCTCGGCCTGATTCCAGTTGCTGCTGTCGGCTTCGTCTTTGTGGTGTTGGGCGTGCTCAACCGCAACCGGGAGATCGAGTTGACCACGCATTCGCGCGAGCCCGTGGCTGATGACGACTGAACGTCGGCCTCGGTGACCTGCCGACCCAAGCGCCGGTGGTGGTGGGAGCAGGGGTGGTAGTCACCGGTGCTTGTGAAATGACTCGCCCGTACCGGCGGTGTCAGCGGCCAAGATGGTGTGCGATCCGCGGTGTATCACTCATGGATGCTTGTCTACTCTGCCACGTTCCTCCTGTGACCTCTCGGCCGAGGGGCGTAAACAAAGCCAAGGGGAGTAGACTGAAAAACCGCCCGAAAACGGCGGAGTTCTCTTGGCGGAGGGATTGATGGGGCGAACATTCTCCAGCTTGCGTTATTTCAACTACCGGATCTGGTTCTTCTCGGCTCTGGTGGCGAATACCGGGACCTGGATGCAGCGGGTCGCCCAGGATTGGTTGGTTCTTGCCATCCTCACGGATGATAATTCCTTCGCCATTGGCGTGGTCACCGCACTGCAGTTCGCCCCCATACTCTTCATCATGCCCTTCGCGGGTTCGCTCGCCGATCACTTCGACAAGCGGAAGATCATACTCCTGACGCAGACCTTCCAAGCTCTGCTCGCCTTCGCCCTCGGCGGTTTAGTACTAGCCGGAATCGCCACAACTGCCATTGTCTGCGGCTTCGCCCTTCTGCTTGGTGTGGCGAACGCCTTCGACAACCCCGCTCGCCTGGTGTTCGTCTCCGAACTTGTAGCGCCGCGCGATCTTCCCAACGCCATCGGTTTGAACTCCACCAGCTTCAATGTGGCGCGCCTGATCGGCCCGGCGTTGGCAGGCGTGCTGGTGGCCGTTGTTGGTCCGGGGTGGGTATTCCTCATCAACGGCTTCTCCTTTATCGCAACGATTGCGGCGCTGCTGGTGATGCGTCCGGCGGAGTTCTTCACGGCTACATCCCCGCGCAAACCGCGCGAAAAGGGTCGTGTTCGGGCTGGACTGCGTTATGTGCGGTCACGTTCGGATCTCAAGGTCATCTTTGTGGTGACAGGTGTTATCGCCTGCCTCGGTATGAACTTCCAACTGACCACTGCCTCCATGGCCCGCGTGGTGTTTGATAAGCAGGCGGGGAATACGGGCTTCTCGGCTCCGTTCTGGCGATCGGTTCGTTGACCGGAGCGCTGCTCGCCGCCCGGCGGCGTAGCCAACCGCGGGTGAGACTGGTAGTGGCGATGGCCTTCGCCTTCGCGCTGGCAGCCGGCGTCAACGCGGTGATGCCCACGTATCCCACCTATGCCATCTCGCTTATTCCGGTGGGACTTGTCATCCTCACCCTGCTCACCAGTGCCAACACCTCGGTGCAGATGTCCACTGAACCGGAGATGCGCGGGCGGGTGATGTCCTTGTACCAGGCGGTTATGCAGGGCAGTGCGCCGGTTGGAGCGTTGATCGTCGGATGGATCTGCGAGGTGATCAGTCCGCGCTGGGGCGTGGGAATCGGAGCGATCGGTGCGTTGATCGTCGGCATCGCTGCTTATGTCTGGGGGAGGCGTAACTGGGACGTGGCGGTGCATTACCACTGGCACTCGCACCCGCATGTCGAGATCATCGGGCCGTTGGAGCGCCAGCAGCAGGAACATAGCGAGGGCGACGGGTTGGGTGCGGGTCCAACCCCGGGCGATGACGCAAAATAGAAGGCTTCCTGGCGCGGGGGTGAAGGCATACCGCGCAAGGGTGGCATCAGGTTGAGCGAGTACGCCGTATCGGCGGAATCGCGAGTCAAACCGCGCAAGGGCGGCATCAGACCACGATTCGCGACCGTTTCGTGTGTGGATAGGGGTTTGGCGACGCCGACGCGACACCAAGGACACCCGTTCTCCCGTATCTCGCGCGGATGGGAGCCACCGGCGCGAGGCGGAGCCTACAAGGAGCCAAATGGCGTGAGAAGAAGGTCTACCGGGAGGATAATTCGGCATTGACGTCTTCGCCGTCACATATGCTCTATTGCCCAGTCGATACAGGTCAACAGTGCGGCGACGTCGTCGGGCTCCACATTCGGGAAGGTGCCGAAACGGAACTGGTTACGGCCCAGGGAGCGGTACGGGTCGATGTCCACGATGCCGTTCTCACGTAGAAAAGCGCTGATCGTACGTGTATCAACCGATTCGTCGAAATCAATCGTCGCGACGACGGGCGAGCGGTCGGCGGCATTGGCGACGAAGGGTGTTGCTTCGGGGCGGTTCTCGGCCCACTCGTAAATCAACGCAGACGATGCGGCAGTGCGCTCCGCCATGGCATCGAGCCCGCCGCTGCTGAGCATCCATTCGGTCTGTTCGGCGATGAGCAACAGGTTCGCGATACTCGGGGTATTCAGCGTTTGATCTTTGCGCGAGTTCCGCAGCGCGAGCTCGAGATTGAGAATATCCGGCACCCAGCGGGTAGAACCGAGCCGTTCGATGCGCTCAATGGCAGCGGGGGAGGCCACGGCGATCCATAGGCCGCCGTCGGCGCCGAAACACTTTTGCGGTGAGAAGTAGTAGAGGTCGGTTTGCGATATGTCTACGGTGACGCCGCCCGCACTCGATGTGGCGTCAACGAGGGTGAGTGCTCCGGGGTGTTGATGGGAGCCCCTGCTACGCCCATAACGTGTTACCGGAGAAAACACTCCGGTAGAAGTCTCATTCTGGGGATAGAAGTATGTGTCGACGGCGTCGTTCTCCTCGCCGCGGTCCACGCAGCGTGCCAGACGGCCGGGTTCCGCAGATTGGATATCAACCTCCGCCCACGGAACGCGCCCCACCGCGTGGGCGGCCTTAGCGGAGAACTCGCCGAAAACAGCGGCCTGCGCGCGGCTTTCAACGGCGGTGAAAGCGATGGCATCCCACACCAGGCTGGCGCCGCCGTTGCCAAGCATAACCTCGTACCCCTCCGGAAGATGGAAGAGCTCGGTTAGCTGGGCACGGATCTGACCGACCAGATTCTTCACGGGTGCTTGCCGATGCGAGGTTCCCATGGGAGAAGCCGCATCCGCAACACGTGCGAGCTGTTCGGGGCGTGCTTTTGAAGGTCCCGAGCCGAAGCGGCCGTCGGTGGGAAGGAGATGGGCAGGGATGGTAGTGCGCATAGTTGTATTGTGCCGTGCTTTGCACCCGCCGGGACGATGCTTCCGTCTGACGGGCCAAACGGTATTACGCGCGGATTACGTCGCAGAATTGCCAACTGGCGTGGCGGCCCGGCGCGCTCCAGTAAAATCGGGAAGCACAGCGGAATAACAGGCGTTATGGTGGCGCGGACAATCGATGTGGGCAATCGATGAGGAGTAAGTATGAGGGGCCATTTGGTCGACACGACGGAGATGTATCTCAAGTCGGTCTATGAACTGGAAGAAGAAGGGGTTCCGCCTCTGCGTGCGCGTTTGGTGGAACGACTCGGGCAGTCCAAGCCAACGGTCTCTGAAACAGTTGCGCGCATGGAACGCGATGGGCTGATGTCACTGGATGGGCGTGCGATTGTTCTCTCGGAAGAAGGCCGGTTGTATGCCACGCAGGTGATGCGCAAGCATCGCCTCGCGGAGCGTTTGTTACTGGATGTGATTCGCATTCCGTGGGAGGACGTCCATGAGGAGGCGTGCCGTTGGGAGCATGTGATCTCCGATGAGACCGAGCAGAAGATCGCTGAGCTCCTGGGCTATTCGCGCTATGACCCCTACGGCAACCCGATCCCTGAATACGGTACGGCAGGGCCTATGGGGCAGACGGCTGCTGAGAATGGCCTCATCAACGGGCGTGAATTCCTTGCGCAGAACCCGGATGGTGGAATCGCGATTCTGGCCCGCATTGGTGAGATCTTACAAACGGATACGGCTCTGCTACGTTCACTGCGCGAAGCGCGGATAGTCCCCGGGGCGGATGTGACCATCTTCATTGAGGGGGCCCGTCCGGTCATCTGTGCCGCAGGGTGCGTCGAATTGTCGCCGTGGATGGCGCGCCACCTGCAATTGCAGGTGGCGCGGTAGACGGTCGAGCAAGGCGGTCTAGACCGTGGGTGGTCGCTAGTACGCGACATCCCGTGGCGGTGTAGGCACACGGCGGGGATGGCCATCGGGGTGGGGACCGCCGTCGGGAAAGAGCGTTCGAAAGATGGTTCTCCGCGTTCTACTTTCCGCGGAGGACCAGCCATCCCACTTCAGCAGCGGACTCGCCTTCCCACTTTCGTGGCGGACTACTTCAGTAGCGGCCCACTTCAATGGCGGATCCGCCGTCAACATGGTGGCAGGCTTGAAAAAGCTCGGCGGCGTAGTGCGCGGGGCGTCTAGTCTGTGACGGGCTTGTTCTGGACGTCGTCGTGCGCCAGCTCTACATCCTGGTCTGGTTGCGGGCGGTGGTGAGGGTTTCGGTCTGCAGCTTCCGCTGGTAGAAGCGTGTCCGTTTCCATTCGGAGCTCGCCTTCTTCCTCTTGCAATGCGTCGCGGACCGCCGTTGCGGGTGTCGTCTTCTTCTTGGCCGAACGCTGCCGCAGATAGCCAATGATTATGGGGAGCACCGAGACAAGGACGATGATGACAACGATGACATCAATATTGTTGGCGACAAAGGAGAACTGACCAAGGAACAGGCCGGCAACTGTCATAATGCCGACCCAACCCACTCCTCCGACTGCATTGAAGAAGACGAAGCGACCGTAGCGCATGCGCGCAGCTCCTGCCGCGATGGGTACAAAGGTTCGCACGATCGGTACAAAGCGCGACAGAATTAGCGAGGCCGCACCATACTGCTGGAAGAACTCCTCCGCGCGGTAGAGGTACTCGGTCTTCAGTATGCGAGCGTCCGGTTTGAAGAGCTGCCGCCCAAAACGTGATCCAAGGAAGTATCCGACCTGAACACCCAGGAATGCGGCCAGAATGCCGACAATAAGCAACACTTCGATTCTGATACCGAACTGCACGTGCAGCATGGCGGCGGTGAAAATCAATGAGTCTCCAGGCAGGAACGGGAAAAGACAGCCCGACTCGATAAACAGAATGAAAGCAACGCCAGGCAGTACCCACGGCCCGAGGGCTGCAAGTAACGCGGCAGGATCGGAGAGTATGCCCATGCGTTACAGACTACGTGAATGAGGCGGGGAAACGCGGCGAGCGTGAGCGAGTCGGCAGAGTGTTGCGCATCGGTATTCACGCGAACTCGCCGAGTGTGACGACCTGACGTGGCGAAGGTCTCGACGTCGTTATAAAAATGTGACATCTCGTTATCGTGTTGCTATCATCGTGCGTGGGCTCGTTCACGGCCGAGGCGTAAGCCGAAGGTCGTGAGCATGAAAAAGTGACCACAACTAGACGAGGAGACCTTGACAATGGCAGGACGTCACGCGATGACTCGCGAGACTGCGTTGGAAACCCTCAATTCTCCTGCGGGGCGCGGACTTGCTGCTGCGGTGGCAGTGGGAACGGTGCTTGGTGTCGCCATTCCGACAGCCTCAGCTGATGCTACCGAGAACCGTGAAGGTTCGCGCGAGGCGGCACGCCTTGCATCCGTGGCACCGGAGGCCACCACGGAAGTGACGGTGGACGCCGACGCTTCCTGGGAGATTGCTCAGGTTGCGGTGCAAGCGGAGGATTCCGATTCTTCCCTCGCCCTCGACATGGAAGTGACTGCTCCCGTTGTTGAAGAAGAGGTGACGGTCGAGGAGACGGCCACTAGTGCAGTGGCTGATACCAATACTGCGACCGCCGCTGTTGTCGGCGAGGAAGCACCTGCCGCGAGCTCATCGAATTCAGGTCTGCGTTCGCAAATCGTCGCTTACGCTCGACAGTTCTCAGGCGCGCCCTATGTCACCGGAGGCACGACGCCATCGGGCTGGGACTGCTCCGGTTTCGTGAACTACGTGTTTGGAAACTTCGGCATCAGTATGCCGCGCACCTCGAGTGCTATCGCGGCATCATTCACGCAGGTACCGGCTTCGCAAGCGCAGCCCGGTGATCTTGTGTACTGGCCGGGCCACATCGGCATTTACACCGGCAACGGCATGCATATTGCGGCGGCTAACCCATCTACTGGCACGTATGAACATGCAGTGTACGGAAGTCCGATCTACCTGCGTGTGGTGGGCTGAAACAATACGTCGCTTGACCAGCTGAAGCCATCTGGCGCGTGGTGGGTCAACGTGGCATAAGACATTACAGAGAGGCGAGTCGGCTGTTTGTCGGCTCGCCTCTTTTGTGCGTGATCGGCGTGCTCGGCCGGTGGTATATCAAAAGTGTGTTTATCCGGTGTGTGCGGATGGCGGTGCAGCATAGCATCGTGAGCGCGTGCGCGCACGCCGCTGCGCCGCTGCCAAAACTCGCGGGTGAAGCGTCGCACCGCTGCACGCGGGTGTGCTGCAGGTACGGCGGGTTTGCGAGCCCGAGCAGCACGCACTCGTACCCGCCTACACGGTACGTCTACTCGGTCCTTGCTGTTTGACTGCGGCATGGGACACAGCGAAGCATTTGTGATCAACACAACTTTCGGTGTGTCTATGTTTCATTCGGTCGGCCTACGTCGCGTGCTGAGCAGGTGATTTGCCGTAGAAGACGGGGAAGTGTCACGCCCACATGGTGCGACGGGCCGATAACAGCGTGGGTCACCTCTCGTTATGAAAACGTGACATTCGGTTATTGAGCCGTTATTGTCTTCTATAGGCAAGTCGCCGGGTGAGTACGCACACTGCGGCGAACGGACGAATGAGGAGATATACAAGATGGCCGGACGGCACGCGAAGACTCGCGAGGCAGCCCTCAGCACTCTTAACTCCCCCGCAGGACGCGGGCTCGCAGCGGCAATGGCTTTCGGAACGGCGCTCGGCGTCGCAATCCCGTCTGCGGCAGCTGATGATGACAGCAGCGGCGCCAACACAGCAGGTGCCCTCGCGCGTAAGAATATTGCGAGCGGCACGGTAGCGGACAACACGCGGGAAGTCACCGTTTCCGAGGATAACGAGTGGCAGATTTCCCAGGTTGATATTCAAACCGAAGAGGCCACACAGTCCCCCATGGCGCTCGACATGACGGTTAACACCCCGGCGGTCGAGGAAGAAGAAGCCGTCACCGAAGAGGTTGTCGCGACTGCGAACGATACCGCCGGATACGCGGACACCGGCTCGCAGGCTGCTACTGCGGCAAGCAGCGAGACGGTGGTTGCTACCGCAAGTGGTAGCGGCACGGGCGCGTCAATCTCCGCAACGGCTCAGTCCTACATCGGATCCCCGTACCGCTGGGGCGGTACCACACCAGCCGGCTGGGACTGCATTGGCTTCGTGCGTTACGTGTACGCCCAGTACGGTGTTCAGATTGGCGGTTACACCACTTCTGTGCTCTCCGTTGGACGTCAGGTTCCTTATTCGCAGGCTCAGCCCGGTGACATCCTCTACTGGCCCGGACACGTGGCCATTTACGTGGGTAACGGCCAGAATGTTGGCGCGTGGAATGCCAGCATGGGAACAAAGGTCGGCCCGAACTCGTGGCTCGGCACGCCAACCGTCATCCGCGTTTTCGACTGATACACACTGCTTTGAGCTGGGACCATGCGTCTCAGTGCTGGTGGGGGTCGTTTATACGACCCCCATCGTGCTATCCACAGGGTTGCCTGGGTTCGGGCGACGGTCTTCCTTGGGGTGATGAGGCATGGGGTGTTTTCCGGGCTCGGGCGGTGCTAGCCCAATCGTGATAACCCTCTAAACTGCCGCGCGGAGCACCTGCACATGACCGGCGTGACGTGCAAGAATAGGACTAGCCCGAACCAACCAATGGAGGTGGCAACCTATGGTTTACCAGCACGAGAATCTTGTTGTCTGCGGCGTCGACGGCTCGGAGGCGTCTTTGAACGCCTTGACATGGGCGGCACACGAAGCGGCGTCGCGAGGCGCCCGGCTCGAGATTATGTGCTGCTACGAAGAACGCACGTATTCCAAGCACGTAGGAAGCGGTGCAGAAGGCGGCGGTCTTCTGGTTGAGCGAGCGAAAGAGGTTCTGGATGAGGCGGGCGCCCTCGCCGCCGCTATTCACGATGACGTCGTCATGGCACTGGAAGCGGCCGACCCGACGAAGGCGCTTTTGGAGCGCTCGAAGAAGGCGGCACGTGTCGTTGTAGGCGCACGTGGCGGTTCGGGTGGTTTTGCGGACCGTATGCTGGGCTCCGTGGCCTCGGCGGTTTCGGCCCGCGCGTACTGCGCCGTCGTCGTAGTTCCCACCCCCAATGTGAAGGCGGTTCTACCGGTCAAGCACATCGTATGCGGTGTCGATGGCTCGGAGGCCTCTCGCCTGGCGCTGCGTTTAGCCATCCGAGAAGCGTCTCGCTGGGGTGCGCGGTTGTCCTGCGTTGGTGCGGTTAATTTTGCCGGTGCGACCTGGCTGCCGGGCTCCGAATATCATCAAGAGGTACTTGACGACGTTCGTTCCGGGTTACGCGACATGGTTGAAGAATCCATGCAGGGCCTTGATGTGGATGTGCGGTGCCATGCGATTGAGGGGAATCCGGCGGCACTTATGGCCGAGTTTTCCACTGCGGTCGATCTTCTGATCGTGGGAACACGCGGTCGAGGCGGCTTCGCGGGGTTACTGTTAGGATCAACCAGTCAGGCGGTACTCCACCACGCCGCCTGCCCGACGATTATCGTGCCGAAACGTACCAGCCAGAACGAGGACGCCATGGGTGCCGAAGTGCCCTGGCAGCGTCCTAGCTAGACGTTGCTTGTGCCGAGCCCGTTTTGGCGTGAGACGAGGCCGCTCGTCGTGGTCGCCTGTCTGCTGGCCAGCAGGCGTGGCGCACCGCCGCGTAGGTGAAATAGGACAGTCTGCAGAACAACGGGTAAACTGGCCTGCGCGCCCTCGTAGCTCAGGGGAAGAGCGACCGCCTCCTAAGCGGTAGGTCGAAGGTTCGAATCCTTTCGGGGGCACTACCGGCGCGACTGGCAGTATTTCGCCTCGGTGGTTCCGTCGTGTCCGTCGCAGAAACTCCTGGGCTGTGCGAGAACGAATGGTTCCTGTTACTCGCCGCTCGGCGCGGTATCCCGAATTTGCTCCGGCGGGCGGATACCGTTGGTGTGTGAGTCCATTCTTTAGGCGTAACCGAGACAGAAAACCGGCAGATGCGGGGTTGCCCCCGAAGCGTCGTCCGCTTCTGCGGCGGACGCGCCATCAGCGCCGTCGGGCGGGGCACTCTCGGCACCGTCGGCCGAAGAGAGCGTTCTCCCGGCTGAGGAAACCGCCGTGGTTTCTGTTTCGCCTTCGTCCGCATCCGCCGCCTCCCCGGAGCCCGCACCTTCGCGCCTAGAACTGATTAGCAGTGCCTATCACGCGTGGCACACCGAGCTCGCCGGGCTGGCCGGGGACATTACACAGACAATCAACGAGTCAGACCCGGCCGTTATCGACTTGACGCGACCGCACCCCACCGGGGGCGCACAAATGTATTCCGGGATGCCGACGTTGCTGACATCGTTGGTGCGGGAAGAGGAGGCACAGCAGGTAGCGCTGTCTCGCCTGGCGTCATTACAGCGGCGTATCGAAGAGCTGTCCGAGCGATACGGTTACGCGCCGGTGACCATGGCAATTGACAATGTGACGTGGACCGAGCTTCCGGGAGGAAGCGTCGCGGCAGCCGATTTGGGTGCAGCCTATGAGGTAACGGGCGAGCTGCACCTCGACCCGGAGTCCGTCCGCCAGAACGCCGACGAAGCCATTGGCTTGGCGCGCGTCGACGGCGAGGATTCCGCAACAGCCCAGGACGGCTCCCCGGCGCAGTCCGCCGTCGACCCAAGCAGTGCGGCAGATGAGGGCCGAGAGAGCGAGGCAGGAGGGGAGCGCGACGACGGGCAGAAGGGCGATGACGCTGCCACCTCTGCCGACGAGGCATCGGAAGGGAACGCGCAGGTCAGCGTCATTGAAATGAATCAGCCGGTGCTGCTGCGCACCGTGCGGCTGGAGCCTACCGGGACCAACGATGCGTATATCACCCTGACCGCGCGTTGCGAGGTCAATCCGACACTGCTGCGTGCGCTGCGCGCTCACGGCATTCCGGCGGAGGACGTGTCGCAACTGCGTTCTTTGGCCGCCGACCCGAATAGGGAGGACGAGGTCCTCGCGCGGGTCCGTGAACTGGGGCGCATCTATTTGCCCGGTTTTGAGTATCAGGTCTCGATGTTGCTGGGCAGTTTTGTACATCCCGGGCAGGTGTTGCTCTCCGACCTGGAGGCTATGAAGCCTTATATCGAGACATCGGGAATTATGGCGGCGCTGGCCGGAGATGAGCCGACACGCCGACTCTCGGTTGCGCCGCTACCGCCGGCGGAGCGCCGAGATCGTGCGCCCGAGGTCGAGCGGGGTGCCGGAGACCGTGATGTTGCGGAGTTGGCCGTTGTGGAGGCCGTGGCATCGGGACGCTCCGTCGTCGTCGATACGCCGCCCGGATCGCAGCGGGTGGGAACATTGGCCGCCATCGCGGCAGATGCGGCGGCGTCGGGGCGTTCAATGGTTTACATCCCGAGCCGCGCCTCGGCGGGGCGGGCCTTCACAGACGAGCTGAGAAGGCTCGGTCTGGGGGATCTGTATTTGGACTTCGCGGATCTCGATGCGGTGGCGATGCATTTGCGTACCGGTTTACGCCTGCGCAGCCCCGAACTCGACGACGACGCCACGTTGGACCTGCGTGCCCGACTGGCGGATGTGCGGCGGCAACTGGGTAACTACGTGGCCGCGCTGCACGAAGAGGATCCGAACTGGCATGAGTCGGTGCATTCACTGCTGGAGCGGCTGGCGGCGCTGACAACGGGAATGGATGCGCCGAAGAGCCGAGTCCGGTTGGGGTCCGACGACTTGGCGGAACTGGCGGAGAGATACGAGCAGCGGCGTGAATTGTTGTTGGAGGCCGCCGAGCTCGATGCGTTCGTGCCGCAGGATGCGGCATCCGCATGGGCCGGCGCAACCATAGCTGCGATTGAGGAAGGCGAGTCCGCCATGCAACGGGTGGCACGATTGGCCGATGAGATCCTTCCCGTCGTCATGGCGCAGTCACAGCGGGCCGCGGGTGAAACAGGCCTGGAGCGAGCGGTTACCTTCGCGGATTGGCAAGAGCAGCTCGACATGCTGGATGGAGTCTCCAGCACCCTCGACGTATTTGTGCCACAGATCTACGAGCGCTCCGCGATGGACATGGTGATCGCCACCGCCTCGAAAGAATGGCGGGAAACCCACGGCGAGGAAATGAAGGGATCCGAGCGGCGGCGTTTGACGAAACAGGCCCGTGATTTCATTCGTCCGGGTGCCACGGTAACCGATTTGCACAAGGAACTGGTCACCGTGCAAAAGCAGCGTGAGGTATGGCGGCGTTACTGCTCGGAAGAGGGCTGGCCGAAGCTCCCGGACGGGATGGCGCAGATCAAGGCCTCAGCGGACGAGGCGCGGCGCGAGATTGCGACATTGCAAGCGGTGCTGCCAGAAGGGCGGGAGCTTCGTGAGTTGCCGCTGGAGGAACTGCTGGCAACTGTTCGGCGTATGAAGGATGACACGGAGACTATGTCGGTCCTGCCTCGTCGCAACGAGATCCTTGCCCAGTTGCGCGACGGCGGACTAGGCGCCTTCCTTGATGACTTGGCGTCTCGCGGTGTTTCTACCGCGGACGCCGTGAGTGCGGAGTTGGAGCTTGTGTACACGAGTTCCATTTTCGAGCAGTTGGTCGGCAAGTCGCCGGAGTTGGCCCGCATGGGTCCGGCGGAACTGACCGAGCTGAGCTCATCGTTACGGCAGTTGGATAAGGCACACACCGCTACCCTCGCCGGGCCAGTGAGCCGGGCCGCGGTGAGGATCATGCGTGAAACCATCTCAAAGCGCCGCGATGACACCATGAAGCTCGATGCGCAGCTGGCGCGCTATTCTACCGGCGGCCTGCGTGACGCCATTGCGGCCTACCCGCGGCTTGTACAGGTGTCACGTCCGGTATGGGTTATTCCGTCAATGGTTGCGGCGGAGTTCGTTCCACCGATGCCCTGGGTCGATATTGTTGTTATGGACGACACGGACAGCGTGCGGGTCTCATCGGCAGTCTCTATGCTCATGCGCGGCCGCCAGATCGTGGTGGCAGGCGATCTGCGACGCGGAGATGACGGTACAGCGGTGAAGGCCTTCGCGGATGTCCTTCCTGTATGTCAGCTTCCGACGCTGCGCGCCCGTCATGATGAACTCGCCACTCAGACCCTGCGGGAGCAGGGGTATGCCGACGTGTTGGAGATGGTGCCGTTGGCGGCGGCGAGCGAACGCTCTCGCCTCGTGGTTGTTGATGGACGCGGCGTCCCTCTCCGACCACCGGTATCGTGGAAGGCACTCAGGTTGAGGTTGACGCGGTTGTCGATGCCGTGGTCGATCACGTGTTGACGGACCCGAGCATTCGCTCGCCGTGGTTTGCGTGTCACAGCAGCACGCCGTGCGGGTACGTGAGGCGATTAAGAAGACTGCGGCAAACTCGAGCGCTTTGGCATCGCTGGTCAGCCCTGACGGTCCGGAGCCCTTCGCGGTATTGGATATAACGCAGTGTGCCGGGCTGCGCCGCGATTCCATCATCCTCTCGGTCGGTTACGGTAAGACGGTTCATGGTCGAGTGTTGCACACCTTCGGCTCCCTTGCGACACCGGATGGCGTGACCGGTCTGGTGAATGCGGTGGAGTCCGCGCGTGACCAGTTGACGATTATTTCCGCGCTGGGTCCGGGGGAGATCGGAACGGATCTGATTACCTCGCCGGGGCCACGTTTGCTGGCTAAGCTCATTGATCGTGCCGCCGGGCGGGATATCCCGTTGGACCCGGCGGAGTCGGGCCAGGCCGTTGACCCGTTGTTGGCGGATCTGGCGGCGCGTGTCGAACGGGCCGGTTGGGTTACTGCGGCGAATTTCGGATACGAGGAGGGAATACGAATTCCTCTTGTGGCCGGGCATCATTCCCTGCCGGGCACGTGGCGCGTGGCGGTTCTTCTTGACGACGACGCTTACATGGCGGAGCCTTCGCAGCGACGCCGTGATCGTTACTGGGCGGAGCGCCTGGAGGCGCGGGGCTGGTCGGTTGTACAGACCTTCTCCACTTCATTGTTTATCGATCCGGTGGGGCAGGCGGAACGTGTGATTGCTTTGCTGGAGGAGATCCGTGGGCAGGCGTTGGAAGCTGCTCGTGGCCCGGTGACCGTTGCGGTTCCCGTGCTGGATGACCAGTGGCTGAAGGCGGACGAGCCGGAGGGGGGCGAACTCGGAGCCGGGGGCGTGCAGGCGGTTCAGGCTGTACCGCGCGGTCCACGTCCGCAGATCACGGCCGGACTGCCACTCGCCGCATACTCTGATGATCAGTTGGATGAGATGATTGCGTGGATCGCGAGTGACGCGGTTCCTCGTACCGAGGATGGCCTGGTGCTGGCGTTGCGCGAGGAGCTTGATGTGCGTCGGCGTGGCAGCCAGACCGAAGCGGTGTTGCGTAACGTCGTGCGGCGCTCGGGCTTGGCGGCCACGCACGGTGATGATCGGGATTCCGCGAGTGCTGTGGCAGCGGGTGGGCTAGCCGCTTTGTCGAGCACGGCCGGGAGTGCGGTTGGCGGTACGGAAGCCGTAGCAGATTCCGCGGCCGACGACGGCGCTACGGACGGCGACCATGGCGCTGCCGATGGCGCGCGTTCGGCGGAGTAAGAGGCGGAGTGAGAATGGGGCGGCAGCATCGCGCGGCAATGCGCCTCTCACGGGTTGATCGAGAGCGGTTGGAATCCGGCGAGTTCGCGCACCCGGAGGATGCGCTGCGGGCAGCGGCGCAGGAGTCCGTGGCGGATAATGCGCGCGGCGCGGCTGCGGCCGAGCATGCTGGAGCGGCGAGCGCGCAGCGACGCGATGGGATCCAGGCCCGCGATGCGCACGAGCAGGATCTACTGGCTGAGCTTCCCCCGCATTTTGGAAAGCTGTAACGTGCGGCGGGAGTGCCTAGAGGCGCGGTACCGGACGGAAGCTGGCGGCCGGGAGCGGGAAGATACCACGGCGAGTAGAGTCTCGATCCCGCTGCGAGCATGAGCTTCCCTTTAGCCGCATAGCGTTACGCACTACAAGCGCAGGCGAAGAGCCGAGTAGCACCCATATGCGAGGGGTGCGGAACCTCTGCGGATTCCGCACCCCTGTTCAGTCACGTTCCAGCGTCGCTGCCGTGGCTCAGCCCTGGCCTCGGCGGGCCCGTGGCACCGCTGCGCCGACGCGCGTTGCCCGGCTGGCGGCGCGGCCGGCACCCGGCTCAGCTAGTGGCACCCGCGGAGCCGTTGCGTGCGAGCAGGTCGCGGATCTCGGTCAGCAGTGCGACGTCGTCGGAGGGTGTCTCTGCCGCCGCGTCATCTTCGGCCTTCTTGCGGGCTTCAAGGCGCTCGTTGAACTTGTTCATAGGCAGAACAATGAAGAAGTAGAGTGCTGCCGCGATGAGGAGGAAGTTGACGAGTGCGGTGACTACGAAGCCTGGTTGAATGGTGGCGTTCCGGAAGGTGATTGTCCAGATTTCGTTGAAGTTCGGTTTACCGAAGACGCCGGAAACGAACGGCATGATGACGTAATCGACGAGGTGCTGAACAATCGGCTGGAATGCGCCTCCGATAATAATGCCCACGGCCATGTCTACGACATTTCCGCGTGTGATGAAGTCTTTGAATCCCTTAAGCATGAAGCTCCCTTACAGTCCTTTTGTAGTTGACGGTTGAGCGGGCGAACGCAGCGGCGATCGCCGGGCAGGGGCGTGGCCCATCATGCAGGATCTAGTAGGACGACCTGCATGGTCGTCCTCGCTCCATATCCGAGGACTAGACTAGCGGCATTCTGCGGCACAGACACGTACAGAATGCGAGTGTTACTCTCTTCACTGAGAAAACCGCCGCTCGACTCTGTGAGTCCGACGCCAACCACGGTGGCTTTGTCAGTGACAAGCACGGCCTCGCCGGTATCCGCATAATCATCGGGTGGTGCGTAGAGCGCAACCGACGCTCCCGGTTGCGCCAGTTCTTCCGTCCCGTCGGCGGTTATGGTGACGGATACGATTACACGCCCGGGTGGAGCAGAAGCGAGAAAGTCGCTGGACAGCAGCATCGTAGATGACAGTGGCATTCCGGCGGGTAGAGAGGTGGTCAGAATGCGATCTGTGGCGGCGTCCGTCTGTGTGAGAACACCGTGCGGAACTAGATCGCGTGGCACTTCCACAAGTGCGAGGTCACTGCCGCCAAGCTTCGACCCGGCAGATAGTTCGCGGGAAGAAACCACAACCTGTGCCATCGGCGTTTTAACCTCGGAAATGGCGGAAACCACGGCGGATAACATGGCCAGCACGGTCAGCGCTGCGAGGAGGTAACGTAAGCGCCACAGCGTAGCCCGTAGACGAGTCAATCTCATGCACTCACGTTAGGAGGAAGGAGCGAGCGCGTGCCCGCGTCATTCGCACACTGTGGATAGGTGCCGCATCTCACCGTCTGTGGGGACACCGAGCGATTCACACCGAGCAGCAATGCTGCAGTCAGCATTTCAAAGTGCGGCGCCAGGGGTTTCGTGAAAGATATCGGCGCCAGGCGCCTTGGGACTTCAAGGCGGGGTGGTGCCACGTGTGGCTTGAAAGAAATCAAAACCGCGTGGCGTGAAAGAAACTGACACCAGGCGTCTCGTGATTTCAAGGCGGGTGCGGCGCGAGGCGTCTCGTGAAGGTAAAAGACTGCGGCGGAAAGTAATGGCCGCGGCGGGTGGATCGGCTACGATGCGTTACTTGTGGCGCGGCCGGGAGCGCTGGTGGACGCCTTCGTCTCGCTCTTCGACGACGAGTCGACGCTGGAGGAGTCACTACTCGATGCTTTAGAGTCCCCAGGCGCGGAGGAAGAATCAGCATGTGAAGAGTCAGCCGAGCGGAGCGCACCGGAGCTGGAACGTGCGTCGTTGTGATAGAAACCGGAGCCCTTGAAAACGATGCCGACAGAGTTGAATAACTTGCGCAGGTGACCGCCGCACGCCTCGCACACCGTCAATGGGTCATCAGAGAACGACTGATGAATATCGAACTCATTCCCACACGCGGTGCAGTGATACGAATACGTTGGCACGCTTAGGTCCTTTCCCTGGCAGTAACTCCGAGTGTCAAGAATACTCCGAATTCGCCCGGTCGGCTGGCGCACGGGATACCCAGGGTCAGTCGGCGCCATAATACGCGCCCGGTCGGCTGGCGCATGCGATTGCCGATGAGACCCATCCTTTAGAGGACGGCTACAGGCTCCGTCGCACCGCAGGCGCCCCACCGATCAGGAAGGAGCACGTAGCTGACCTGCTGATCGGTATCGCATTGCGGTAGGTCAATATCCACGTATTCTTCCGGATACACCATTGCGCCAACGCGGGTTTCGGGTCGGATTTGTTTCAGGACGCGGTCGTACCAGCCGCCGCCCTGCCCAATACGGTTTCCGTGATGATCCACCAGCATGGCGGGAACGAGCATAACATCGACCTCCGCGAGGATTTCCGACCCGATGGCGTCGCCACTGGGTTCGGGAGGCCGACCGGGAGCCAACACCGCCAAATCGTCGGCGCCGCGGTACCATCCCCATTCGCGTGCCAAACCGGGCCCAAGCTTCGGCAGCAGTACCCGCCGCCCTGCCACGATTAAGGCTTCACAGAGTTCTAGCGTGGGAGGTTCGTTATTCACGGAGGCATACACGGCGATGATTTGAGCGTCGTCGATAAAATCCATCGCGGTGGCCACCCACTGGTTGCCGAGTTCGCCACGAATGTTGGCGGGCCGCCGAGAACGGTGCTCGCGCGCCGTTGCCCGCAACACCTGCTTGGCGTCTTCCACATCCATGCCTGAGACATCAGGGAGTGTCACCCTGTCCATACGCATAGCCCCATTCTTGCACGCCAGGCGTGCGCCCGCCATCGCCATGCACCCATTCCAGTGGGAGCAACCGGGGAGTTATCCCCAGCTGGCGGCGATTCACAGGTAATCTGGGTGTCGGAGAGTCGGGACGACATCAGAAGCCGCGGGAGGACACCATGAAAAGCGTTGCCAGACACCTCGACGAGTGCTTGGAGGCCGCGAAGCCGCTCCCGCCCTTTGACGTTGAACTGTCGGACGCTTTTTCTTGCATTCTTGCCGAGGACGTGCGATCAACGGTGGATGTGCCGGTGGCGGACCTGGCAGCACGAGACGGGTACGCTGTGGCGGCCTCCGACACGCTGGGAGCCGCTGACGATCCCGTCCGTATGCACGTGGTGGCCGACATGTATGCGGATTCCATGGAAACGGTCCGCCATGTGGAGGGTACGGCAGTGCGCATTGCGTCGGGTGCACGAATGCCCGGTGGTGCGAACGCCGTCGTCCCCCTGGAGAAAACGGATCAGGGAACTGCGGAGGTGTTGATCAGCGTGTCTGTTCGCAGTGGCGACAACGTCCGCCAACAGGCCGAGGATCTCGCCGCGGGCGAGGTGATCCTGGAACGGGGGACGCGCATATCCGCCCGCCATATCGCCTTGCTAGCGGCTGCGGGGCGCTCGCGGGTCACGGTACGGCCGGCGCCGCGCGTCGTCGTTATGAGTGTGGGCGACGAACTCGTCGAACCGGGGCGCCCGTTATCGCCCGGCAAGGTGTACGATGCCGACTCCCATGCTTTGGCGACGGCGGTACGAGCAGCCGGTGCCGTGGTCTACCGGGTATCTGCGGTGTCAGACGAGAAGCGGACGTTGCGCGACGCGCTGGAGGATCAGCTGGTGCGCGCGGACGTGATCATTACCACCGGCGGCTTGTCATACGGTGGGGGAGATACGGTCAAGGAGGTCTTGTCGCCCTCGGCTCGGTACGTTTCGACAATGTGGCCATGAGTCCGGGACGTCAAATGGGAGTCGGGACGGTCGGTGATGGCACGCTGATCTTCTGCCTGCCGGGTGACCCGGTTGTGGCGTTGGTGGCATTCGAGGTGTTTGTGCGTCCGGCGCTGCGGAAGATGGCGGGATACACGCATTTGAATACGCGCATGATAGGCGCGCGGGCCGCGCGGGGACTTGTATCCGACGCGGGATTGCAGGACTATGTGCCGGTCAAGGTGACGGGTGGACCGGCAGACGGCTACGAATTCTCCCCAACAGGAGAATCGAGGCATCCGCTGCTTAATGGGCTGGCGAGCGCGAACGGTCTAGCGGTGGTACCGGCAGATCAGACCACGGTGGCGATTGGTGACACTCTGGAGTGCATGATTCTCAACGGGTGACGGCCACTCCAAGTGGCCGTCCAGTTGTAGCTGGCATTGAGTGCGCGACACTCTGCGGATAGGTACTATCGCCATGCACTGCGTAGCAGGCCCGGGCCGGAACGGCGGGTGTAAACGCGAGACGGCAATGGTATACGCCGACGCGGTACCAGAGCCTATTCAACCGTGGTTTTTCGATGGCGGTTGATGGAGCGGATACCCGGGAGAGGCAGCCGCAGGCGAACGAAGTAAGCGCAGGTTCGCGGAGCGAGGGCAAGACGTGTGACGTAGGACTGCGAAGTGCGGCATGTGGGTGATTCGCCACGGGAAAACGGCAACACGCGCCCGATGCTATCGGCCATCGGGGCAGATCGCCGATAGCGTTGGAACATGGGCATCGAGGGATACGTGGTGGCGTTTGTAACGGCGCTGCTCCTCGTGTACGTGATTCCCTATTATTACCGTCGCACCATGGTCCTAGCGGAAGCGCGGATTGACGAGCGGTACGCGGAAGATCTGCGGATGCTACGCCTTCCGGCAGGGCAGGTAGCTGAGCATGCGGCAGATGGACGTGGTGCGCATGGCACGGTTTTCTTTCGCCAGCCGGAGGTCGTTATGAGCACGGAACGAGGATCCCAGGGAGTGGTTCCTGCCGGGAAGAGTACTCGGAAAGGTAGCCTCACGCGGGGAGCTCTGGACGCCAGCAACGCGGTCAGTGCGGCAACTGATGTGCGTGCACTGGCGAAAGCACGCGCACGCCGCCGTGCGCGCATTTCGCAGCGGGTCGCCAAGCAACAGCGTGGACTACTCGGTGGCGGCGCATTGGGCGTTCTCGCGGTTGTTTTCTGGATTCTCGCCGCAGCCACCGCTTTTCCGGTAGGGGTTGCCCTGGCGGCGACGGCGGTTACCGGCGTGTACTTCGTAGGCCTCGGGTACATCATGTCTGAGATGAATAAGGCCTCGCAGGCTGACCGTGAGACGATCACGGAAATCAACGCGAAGCTCGGCACCGGCAGCATGCGGCGGGAGGCCTCCGGCACGGCACGCCGCCCGAGCGCCCCCCGGTCGCGGACGAGCCGCAGCACTCCCGCCGATTCCGGCTCTTCTGATTCCCGGAAGGGGTCTGGCGTCATAGCGCGGAGTGCGGGAATGCCGCGCCGTGATGGCAAGGCTGCCAGGCCGTATGGGCAGGCGCCTGTGCATGCGGCTGAGCAGGCCGGAGTGTCCAGGCGGGGCGCGCAATCGGCAGTAAGCTCTGCTCGGAAGGCGCAGGGTGCGACGTATCCCGGTGAGCGAGAAGCACAGGCTGGGCGGCGCGAGCAACTGACGAGCAAGGCGTCGACAGGTGCTGCGGATGGTCGAGCGGAAGGCGACTTCCGGGTGGATGCCCCGCGGCGTGAGCGAGGAGACCGCGTGGAGCGCGGGAGTCATATGCCGCAGCGCGGCGGGGATGGTCCCTCGGCGCGCGCGCCCCATGGCATTTCTTTGACACTTGATGAGTCCTTTGTGGGGGCGCAGCGCAGGCGCCGGGTGCTGCAACGGCTGATCGGGCTGAGCGGAGTGCTGCGGTGGCTGTACAGGCAACGGATGCCGTGGATGCTCCCAGTTACACCCTCAAACCGCGCCAGATTGAACGGCGTGTGGTGGCGCCGTATCGGGCTCCCGCCGAGCAAAAGGCGTCGGTTCCCTATCGCCCGCAGCGTGTAGCAGAGAACTACGATTCGGCGAGAGCGTCGGCCACGTCGTCGGCCACGTCGTCGGCCACGTCCGTACAGGCGACGGCGGGTGAACGCGACGTCGAGCAGCCTGGGCAGAAGGCTGCGGGGCAAGTGGCTGCGGGGCGGACGGGTGAGGGTACTACATTTAGCACCGCGGCTCGGCCGCATGCCGGCGGACAACCCGATGGCTTGGCCGGCGGGTCGGTGCTAGACGCGTTGCTAGCGCGGCGCCGCGCCTAGATTGCTTCTGGCGGGCTCCGCTCGCAGTGCCGCGGAATCGCGGGGAGACGAATCGGGCAGTATCAGTTATGCGCCCGGGTCTGCTTTGGCGGCCCCTCGTACAAGGCGCTCTGCGGGAGTAACGCCAGGGCTTCAACCCGTTGGGCATCCTTGGCGGTTCAGACGGCCAACGTGTCTGTGTGGGTGAGCGAATGAACCTCCAAACGGACTGATACTGATGGGGCGGCCACCACGTTTGCGTGGGCGTAACGCCAGGGCCGTAACCCGTTGGGCATCTCGACCGACAAGGTTCCGATGCAGAGTGGGTGTGACATCATTGGCACGGCCTAGATGTGCATACCGGCGCTGCGAGTGCTAGGCTAATGAAGTCCTAGGGGCTATGGCGCAGTTGGTAGCGCGTCTCGTTCGCAATGAGAAGGTCAGGGGTTCGAATCCCCTTAGCTCCACCAATGAATGAAGATCGGCTGGCACATGCCGTGTCGAAGCGGCAGCTCGATCAGTACATGGCAACGTCATACCCTGCATTTTCGGGCGGACCTTTGCCACTATTCGTACCCCATGCCGGTGAGCTACTGGAGCGGTGTCGTTCGGCCGTGCGGGTCTCTGCCCACTAATCGCAGCTCGCGTCGGTAAGGTACTGGAATTGTATTGTTCAGCAGTGCGGGTCTCTGCTGCTATTCCCATTTCGTGCCGGTGAGGTGTGGATCGCTAGCGTTCGACTTCTGCTCGCTAATCGCGCCTCGAGTCGGAACGAACCGCAGCCCCTAACGAGGCATCCTCCTGGTGGGCAGCTGTCTGTTGCATTAGGAGCTGTCAAGGGGGAGACGTTGGGGCCGCCCCGATGGTTCGGGACGGCCCCAACATTCAACTGTGGTGCCCGGCGTGCGGATTCGGGCTACTCACATGGTGAGCGGTTGGACCTACGATGTTCGTGGCTCTCCGCTTCCGCCACCGGTTGCCGTGCCGTCTTCTTCACCACTGGCGGCCGACGGCGTCGTGCCAGCAGTCGAGGCGCCAACGGCAGCGGATTCGGCGTCGTTAGCAGTTGCACCGTTAGCAAGTGCCTTTGCCCGCGCGCGGTGGTTCATCACGATCAACAGTCCGGCGGCCACGGCTCCTATCACTGCGACGACGGCGGTGATGATGAAGATGTAGCGGTACCCGGTAGCCGGGTCATCGGCGTAGCGGTCGGTTAACGAACCGTTGAGCCGGTATGCCCAGAAGATCGACGCATACGCGAGGAACGACCCCACAGACATGGCTCCACCGGAGATCCGCTCGGGGAGGTTGAGTTCCGCCACCGGAGCCAGGATCACGGACTTTCCGAGGAAAGTCGCCACCGCTACCACGATCAGCATGATCAAGATGGGCCAGATCATCGCCTGCGAAACGGGCAGTAGTGTGACAATCACACACGCCACAGCAACCATGCCTAAGGATGCCGCCATCATCTTGGTGGAGGACTTGAAAATGTAGTCGGCGAGCAGACCAGAGATTAGACCCGCAAACACGCCTACCAGACCGGTGTTGAAAATACCGAAGGCACCGGCCATTCCCTCCGAAACCTTGAATACCTGCGTGAGATAAGGAGCCGATGTGTACATGAGGTTGATGTAGCACCAGTACACAGTCAGCGCGGCGAGTCCGGCAAGCCATACCCGCGGCTGAGCCAGCACCTTGAGAAGACCGGTCAACGCAGCGGCGTTGTCAGAATGCCCCTCTTCCTTGGCGACCTTCGTGTCAGGAACCAGACGAGCCACCGCGATCATCATGGGGACGAGGAGCAGTGCGTAAGCGACCGCGAATACCTTCATAATGGTGGTGGTGTAGTCGCTCCAAATCATCATGCAGACGACAATGAGTCCGTTCATGAGGAACTCAGCGGCGCGGCGAATCGATTCGAGCAGACCCATGGCCAGGCCCTTGCCCTCTTTATTCTGGTCGGCGGAGAGGATGGAAACGCCATTTACGACTGCGGGCCAGACTATAGCGTCAAGAATGCCCCATGATATGGCGATCCAGCACATGATTCTGAAGTTCGGCGTGAGCAGGAACAGAATCAAGTAGGTGGCCAGTCGCCAGCCGAGTGACCAGAAGATGATTGTGCGCACCTTGAAGCGGTTGTTGATCCAACCGGCGGGTACGTATAGGAAGGTTGCGATGCCGATCCAGGTCATCAATGTGCCGAACTGTTCGCCGGAGATTCCGAGGACGTTCTGCAGCGGGATCATGAGTGAGCCCTTGAAGGCTTCGAAGGCAGAGTAGATGATCTGCCCGGACATTACGACGGTGAGGAATGGTCCTACTCGGCCCGACGAAGGAAGATTGGGATGCGTGACTTGCGGGGGGGGTATCGTTCTTGGTAACGGACAAGGTCGTGCTCCTTGAATTGTTGCGTGTGTTGAGTGTTGGTAAATGCCGTCAGACCAGGTGCATCATCTGGTCGGAGCAGTTCGTGAAGACTCCGGTGCAGCCCCAGTTGAACAGTTGATTCGCCCGGTCGACGTCGTCGACGGTCCAAACGTTGACGCCGAAACCGGCCTCGCGGAACTGCTTGACTTTAGAAGCAGTCAGCCCGGAATCCTCCGGGTGGATGTACGTTGCTCCGCAGAGTTCCAGTACTGCGAGCCAGTCGTCATAGAGTGCTGCAGTTTCATACAGGACCCCGATCGCATATTGCGGATGGCGCTGATGGAAGGCCATGAGAAGCGGCTGTCCGAACGAGGAGATGATGATCTGGCGCTCTGGATCGAGGCGTTCGAGCTCCTTGGCGACGGCGTCGATCAGGAGAATCGTGCGCTCTGCCCCTTGCTCGTTCTGCTTGATTTCGATGTTGGCGTTGACTTTGCGTTCGTTGAGGAAATCGATGAAGTCGGACAGGCGAGGAAGCCGTGCTCCCGCGAACTCCTTTCCGTACCACGATCCGGCATCGATATCTTCGAGGTCGGCAGCGGTCAGGGGGTAGAAGCTTCCGGCGCGGTTTGTGGTGCGGTCTAGCGTGGAATCGTGGATGATCACTGGTGTGCCATCGGCGAGGATATCGACGTCGGTTTCCAGCCAGGTCGCGCCACGATCCACCGCGAGTGCGAAGGCCTCTAGTGTGTTTTCTGGAGCTTGACTCGATAATCCTCGATGTGCAAAGACCGCGCGCTCGAATAGGGGGACCAAAGCAGACGCTATGGTGTCCACTAAACCTCCTTTGTCTAGTCGCATTAGAGTGAGACAACCTTACATAGACTATGACCTGGGTTACTAATCGACAGCTCTGGCTGCACACCCGTGCTCGGACTGGAGGAAGTGTTGAACGGATATGCAACACTCTGGTTGGTGGGTGGGGTTGCTACAGACTGGTCGATGCGACTACTACCGAGAAATGGAGGACTTCGCGAGAAGTGTAGGTTTTTTCGCGTAGTTTCTTGAAAAACCCGACACTTCTTCACGGGTCTGCGGGGTTGAGGCGTGGCGTAGCCCGCAGGAGCGGGGAGAGCACAATTACTCCGCTATGCCGGGATCTGTGTGAAGGATCTGCTCCAATGCGGCCACATGTGCCGCGACGGCGTGTTGCCCTTCTTCCGTCAGCTTGATCCATGTCAGGCGTCTTCGATCTTGCCGGTTGGGCGAGGTCTCCTTTCGAATTTGGATATAGTCGGCGTCGCTGAGTACGCGGAGGTTCTTTGAAAGGTTGGCATCGGTGATTCCCAGCAGATCCTTGACGACGCCGAATTCCAGCTCGGTCACCGGCTGAAGCAGAGCGCAGATTCGCAGTCGATAGGGGGAATGAATGACCTCGTTGAAGGACGGTGTGATATCGCGTGCCACGGGTCTATTCGCCTTGCGCAATCTCGCGACGCATTGCGTCATCCTGCCTGTGACCAAGAGTTACGAGGAGGATGAATTGAATGGCCACCACCGGGATACACCAGGAGAGAGGCTTGCCCGCCAGCCCAATCATTCCCGCAGTCGCCATTGTAAACAGGAGGACGAACAGGCGGGTGTAGTAGTAGGCCTTACTGCGGCGGCCGCTCGGCATCGCGGAAACGCCGTATATTGCGGTATAGGTACGTTCAAGCAAGAGGATCGCGAGGATGCTGAATACGAGAAAGCCGGTGAAGGCGGGGTAGTGAGACTGAATTGCGAGGCCAAAAGTCATTGCGCCGGCGATCATGCCGAGGATCGGGTGGTACCACAGTGGAGTGGCGGCGCGTGCTGCTAGAGCGGCTCGGTCGGCACCGAGTGTATCCAGCGCGTCCTGCGCTTGGCTTTGCGTTGGTTGCTTGATCTCGCCGGTTTTCGATGCGGCGTCGCGGGAAGTTGCTTCGTCGTCTCTGGTCGTCGGGACGCTGTTGGATATGGGGGTATTGCTGCGGGGTGTGGGGGTATCGCTGCGGGGTGTGGGGGAATTGCCTGGCGTATTGTTGCTGGCCGTCGGAGTTCCGCCGTCAACCTTGGGGGTGTCATGGTCGTGGGCGGGCGTGTTGTTCGGTGCGTCTGCGTTGTCGCCAGGTGGCGAACTGTGTTGGTCGGGTCCGACGTCGTCGGGAAAATTGGATGAATCTGATCTCATGGAACAACTCTAACAATCACTTGCCAAAGTGGCAAGCGATTGTTGAAGGCGCTCGCTGTGGATTCCTGTGCGGTGGCTTGGCCGAAGGGCCCGGCGGCGAGTGTTCTCGAGAAGTGTAGGGTTTCTCGAGAAGTGTAGGTTTTTTCGCGTAGTTTCTTGAAAAACCCTACACATCTTCAAAGATGTGCGGCGCCTATGAAACAGTCGCGCGGGTGCGGGTGCGGCAGGTGTGGCGGTGCGCATAAAATCGTGCCATGACAACGCCGTTGGAACGCATTACCGCGCGCATCGCCCCTTTTGGCGACGTGGACGCCGATACCTTCTCCCCGAAGCCCCTGCTGACCTTGGAGGAGTTCTTTGATGACAACGATGTGGTGGGCAGCATCCTGTGCAACGTCGTGCTCGACGAGGAAGGATATGACGCTCCCACGCCACAGCAGGTTCGGGCCGTACTGGAGGCCATTCGGGCGCGCGACGACGTCGATGATGTGCGTGTCGCAATCGGAATGTTCGACGATCCGGACTGGCCCTTCGCCGAGGAGGTTGTGGTGGTAACCGACGCCGATCCGAATGTGGTGCTCGGTTGGTTCCCGGAGGCCTACGCGCCCGATGCCGTCGCTGCTGCCGGCGACGAAGAGTATGAGGATATCAAGCATTCAGTCGAGCGATTCTGCATCTGCTGGTGGGACTGAAGCGGGTGTAGTCAGCGGGGTTTTGTCGGTATGCCCCGCGTGCCCTGCAGCGTCAGACCGGCCGAGCATGGTCTCATGCACTGGGCTCATGCCCTGGCTGCGCTGCATGTGTGCGACCGGCAACTGGGAGGGGAGAGTGCCGTGCAAGCAAGCGGATCACCGGCTGGTTGCCTTCCAGTCGGCAGTCACTCCTCGCACAGGCGGAACACGTATCCAGCACTTCCCGGCGAACTCAAGTTGCGGTCGCGCAGCACCATGGAGCTAGGCGCATCCGGACGGTGGCAGTATTCCTCAAATGCGGCGAAACCGGCGGCGTCGTCAGTCTCCTCATCCACGTATTCGATGTCGATCACGTGATTGCCATACACCGCCGTATAGTTCTGACACTCGTTGTAATCCATGCATTCCTCAACGACGGCGAAGTCGAAGCCCGCAGAGTCGTGTAGTTGCCGTGACGCCTCTGCACTGTTCTTTTGCCCGGCGGCCAGGCCTTCACGATGTGCTATCTGCACAAAGAGCCTCGCCTGAGCAAGGTTGTCGCCCAGTGACAGAGCTTCGCCCGAGCGCGTGTAACTGTCTAGATTGTCGAACTCCACGGCGTTGAAGCCGTCACGGGCGCATTGTTCGATCCACGGTTCGACGATGGCGGCGATTTTCTCGCGATTGGAGCTGCTCGAAGTGTCCAGGAGAACCTCGTCGGGCCAGTCGGGGTCCGCCAGTGGTGCGCCGTCGGCGTGTAGAAGGAGATCGTCTGGCCATGCCTCGCGCTCCTCGGGCTGAGTTTGAAATCCGTTGATGTAGCAGATGGAGTACAGGCCGCCTGCGGGGGGATCGTGGTGATCGCGTCCGACGACGCCGACGGCAGGGTCGGGTGTGTAGGCTCCGGCCAGTTGATAGTCAGGCTGAGCGTCGGTAGGCGGCAAGGTGACGTCTGCTGCTGAGTCCTCGGAGGTGTGGGAAGCATCGGTGGTACCGGAGTTTGCGTTGCTGGAGCTGGAAATGCCGGTGTGCGGAGCCGCCGGTGTACAGCAGGCGAGGAGGAACGCGGCGATCAGGAGCACGGCGGCGCGATGGCGTGTGGGCCGTGTGCCGGAGGATGGTTGAGGGGCCATGGGCTTCTTCCGTGTGGACTCTGCGGTGCATTCACAGTCTAGGGGAGGTGCGACCGCAGTGGCGCGGCGTAGCCAGTTGCGGAAGGCAGGTGTGGTCTTAGTTTAGGGGAGGTGCCACCGCAGTCGCGATGAGGCGCGGTCAGAGAAGTCTGCGCGTTCCCATGCGCATACCTTGTTGCGTAACCACTGTGCTTTTGTCACGCTGGTAATAGCAGATAATGCATCTTGCCCTGATATTCAAAAGCTGTGGCCGAAGGGGAGTCAATACCTTTCTGGACGACGTGCCGCACAGATTTCGCGAGAGGGGAGCGCTCTGACAATGTCGCGGTCGTGCGAGTCGTGGGTGGAGACGCCGACGGGTTGGCAATAGCTGTATTAGAGGCACGACCATGTTGCTGTTGTCTATTGCGGACTCCGGGATAGTTCACAATCAAGGGGAGTCAATGATCGACTGGAAGAAACGCTTTGTACTCAGACCTAGCATGTCCAGCGCGAACATCTGGGTGAATCTGAGCTGGGCGGGTAGAGAGCCGGAGAAGCCGAGCATTCTGCCTGATGGTCGCGATTGGGAAGAGGTTCTGTATGGCGGCGGCGTCGCCGCGTTGCCGGATGACCTGTGGCTCGAGCTGTGGAACAGCGGGAGGTGCGTTGATTGGCTCTGGGGCGGCTTGAGCGAATGTATTGTCTCGCAGCGGTTCTTGCAGATTCTCGTTGAACAAGGGGTGCCGGGTGTTGAGTATCGCCCGTTGACCATTCGGCGGAGGCGGAGTGCCGATATAGAGGGGTACTACCTGCTGCTGTACCTACCCGCTCCCGGCGCGGGCAGCGTGGTGCGGCGCTACCCTTCTGATGGGCGTACGCCCGGCATGCTGGTTGATGGTGCGGTGGCTGAAGCAATCCTGGCGGCGCAACTCGCGGGCGTCTCGATGACGCCTGCGGAGGAAGAGTACGGCGAGTTGGAACAACGACGCCGCGAAGTCGAATGCCGACTGCAGGCCTTCGGATCGCCCGTAGGCGTGCTGTCTGGCGAAGCGAACGTGTTGCCGAGCGAAGCGGGTGCGCAGACCTGCAAAGAAGGCGTGTCGGCGGGCCAAGCGGATGGGGTGGCGTATGAAGCGTGCGAAGTGAATGAAGCGGAGGCGCCAACAGGCCGGACGGTGAGGCCAGTAGATGGGAACAGACGTCCGGCGTCCGATTGGGATAACCGCTTTATTCTGCATGCGAGTGATCTCGTTGGAGACGCGAACGCGATGTCGGTTGAGCTCAGTTGGCCGGGCAAAGATCCGGGGCGGCCCCATCGCCTGCCCGATGGGCAAGAGATCGGTGAGGTCCTTATCACAAAGGGAATCGACGCGCTGCCGACGGAACTGTGGCTCGATGTTGTCAGCTACGGCGAGCAGACCGACTGGCTGTGGACAACTGACTGCGGGCCGGTCGTTTCACGAAGATTCTTGGATGTGCTCATCCTCGAAGCTGTGCCTGGAATTGAGCACCGCCGACTTTCGGTCAGATGGCCGTCCGATGCCACGGCGCAAAACGTGCCGTCCGATGCCACACCGCAGAATGCGCTACCCGATGATGAGTCGCTGGACACAGCGGAAACAACCGGCAACATTGAGGATTACTTCCTCCTCCGCGTCCACGCCACGGGCCCGGATGCTCCGCTGCGGCTCTTCCCGCGTAACGATCCCCACGCCTATCGCTTGGACGTAGACGCGATGCTCTTCGAGAAGATCAAGAACGCCGGGCTGACGGAGATCAGCGCAAGCACAGCGCGCGGGATCTGGGATGAGCTCAGATCCGAGGCGGCATGGCTGGACAAGCTGATGGGGGAGCTCATGGCGGAGTAGTTTGCGGTGCAATAGCGGCACCCACGCAGTGCCCGGCCGTCGTCGGTCCCATTTGTGGACGGAACGGGACCGGTGCGCTCACCCCATAGCTCCCTTCTGCCAAGTACGCACCACGGCCAAGGTGTACTTGAGGCCCTAACACTGCCAGGTTAGTAGTTCAACTAGTACCTGAAGACCTGAAATGGCGCAATGCGTGGCAACAAACGGTGTCGTTTCGGCCTGTACAGTCGTGGCTGGTCAGCACTTCTGCCAGAGACTTCGGTCCATGCGGCGAGAGTGCTGGATGTGGGCGTGCTGTGAGGCGCTTCTGGCACGGCTCGCGCTTACCTCATGAGAGTCCGGCTTGTGCCCGAAGAGTCGGCCACTAATCCGGCGTCATACGCGCGACGACGTTATGACAATGCAGCCACTTCCCGGGGCACTGATTGAATGGGTGATCCTGTAGTCGTTCGATTCAACGTTCTGGTCCCAAAGGAATCCGAGGTGTTCGGCTATGTATAAGAGGACTTCGTTCATGTGGACTTCTTCGGCGTGCGGACGTGTGCTCGGACGTGCGATGCTGCGCTGACGTCTGAAGAGTCCAACTCGTTGCCATCCCTAGCGTCTAGAGCCGCGACAACTTCTGTACGCGGTGGCTGATTCATCGATGCCATCATGAAAGACAACGGACATCTTGGCCTCCGGTGACACCCGCGTTTTAATGCACAAGCGTGACATCGCAGAACACGGCACCGGGAGCCCACTCCTCCCAAAGAATATCAATGACCGCAATCAGTGTGGTCGCTGTGCTGCTGCGCTCGGCGATGAACAAGATCTGCCGGTCGAACTCGCATAGCGCCCTCACTAGTTCCCAACTCGGCGCTGTGTGCATTCGTATGACGCCGAGATGTGGTTCGCTGCCGCATAGCACATCGTATCCGTCAATGGTGCCTGCACTGTGATGCTGACATTTCAAATGATCTATTACGCGAAGGCAGGCATCTTCCAGCGGCAGGTTGCGCAGCCACGTCGAGTTCGCCGTGGAGATTACGGGATGCTTATTCGGACTAGTCGAATGGCGAGGCAGAGGATCTGTCGCGCTGGTCGAGATCGGGTTGGCGTCGTCGCATGGTTGAGGAGTCTCACCACTGGGTAAGCCGCAGTGGTCTGCACCGCGTGGATTCGAGGAGGGGCTGAGAACCTGCTCTGAGCGCGCGCGAGCATCGAGCTGTCGAATGGTTTCGGCGAACTGCTCCGATAGCGAGTGAGCGGTGCTCTCTGTGCCTGAAGTGAGAAGCACATTCTCGACGCTGGGACAGCCCGGCGCCGCAAACCGCTTGAGGATGGCGCGCAGTTCTTCCCGGAAGGGGGCGACCCGGCGCTCAGCGATGAGGAACTCGATACGCTGCTTGCGTTCTTGGGGATCCATATCTCTGCTCATAAGAGTGCTTTCTTCATCGGCTGTGATTCATTCTTTCACGGTGCAACACGATGAGTGCACGGTGCAACACGATGAGCACACCATGCCGCGAGGTTTCGGATCAGGTGCACTCCGCTTTGCGCGAAGGGTGGAGGGACGGCTAGAAGTCGTGCCTGGCGCTGCGCTTGAATAGTGGATGATGAAGCTGAAGTATGCGAATAGTCCTTTGGGCGTGCCGCGAGCGACGCCACGTGTGCCGCGGCGTTTCCGCCTGTTGGCGGCTTTGACCGGCCTGGCGCTCGCGCTCGGGGTGCTCAGCGCATGTAGCAACGATGGCACTACCCCCTCCGGACCGCAGGATCCGAGCGTATCCGGTTCCGGGGCTCCAAGCGTGGGAGCGGAGACGCCGTCGGACAACGCGGCGGATTCAAGCACACCGGTGGATGCTTCAGATGGCTCCTACAAGGTGAGCACGCGCGAGATCACCGTCCCCATTGGTGACCAGTCCATTTACGGCGTTGCCTACCTGCCCGATACGGATACCCCGGTTCCTCTTGTCATCATTTCTCACGGGTTGGGGATCACGCATGAGTCGGTCGGCGAGTATGCGCGCTTCCTCGCCAGCCACGGCATCGCCGCCTATACCCCGGATTTCCGTGGCGGTAGCACCATGAGCCGCAGCGACGGCGAGACCACCGAGATGAGCGTGATGACGGAGGCCGACGATATCGAGGCCATTATGGCCGCCGCCACCGGATGGGAGTTCTTTGACCAGGAGAATCTCTACCTGATGGGGGAGAGCCAGGGCGGGGCGGCCTGCGCCGTCGTTGCCGCGCGGCGGCCCGACGACGTCGACAAACTTGTGCTTCTCTATCCCGCGTTCGTCATCCCCGACGTCGTGCGTGAGAGTTATCCGTCTCGCAGTGACCTGCCCGAAACCTTCTCTATGTTCGGGTGGATGACCTTGGGGCGTGTCTACGGCGAAGACGTGTGGGATTGGGACTTTGAGGCGGATGCGCGCAGCTATCCGAATCCGGTGCTCATCATCCAGGGGACTGCTGACGTGGTGGTACCACCCGCCTATGCCGAGCGCGCCGACGCCGCCTACCCGGATTCACAGCTACACATGCTGGAGGGCGCCGGGCATGGTTTCTACGGGTCCGAGGAAGGCACGGCCAAACAGTACGCGCTGGATTTCTTGCGGTAGGCGGGTACGACTCATCCCGCTGTTGGACGGGCAGGTATGCCGCCGCGATGCGAAGGACGTTGTCTAACCTTCGAGGTGGCACGCTACTTCCGCAACGCACCGGCGAGCAGTGTTCGACGCCCACATCCCGGTAAAGGCCGCAGAATCTGACCACGGCCACGCCAGGGAGTCGCCGGCCAGAATGACGCGGCGCCCGTATGCATGGCGGCGATAAGCCGCGATGTGGGAAAGACGTCCGGGCGGGCTGGTTGGCATGGCGTACGGGATTCGGATCACCGCGTTGGAGGGCGCCATGTGGGAGGGTGCCCTGTCGGAGGGCGTTGTGTTGGAGTGCGCTGTGTTGGAGGGCGCTGTGTTGGAGGGTGCGGCGTCGCCCGAATCGTCATCCACAAAGGCATCCCGGAGTGTCGGTTCCCACGCCAAGAGACTGTGCCGTGCGGCGGCAATGATCTTCGCATCTGTTTGGGCGGCCAGCACGTGCGCTTGCGAATCGGAGAACATGCAGGTGATGACGTCGCGCGAACCGCCGGAAGAACCGGAATCCGGGACGTGACCGGCGCGGCTGGCCACACATAGTGCGGCGAATGGCCCGGTATCCGGGTGCGCGAGGACGCCGTAAGCTCCTTGCAATTCCGGCCGGCCTACACGCCGCCCCAGTCCTAGGCCCACCAGCAAACCGCTGCTATAAGGTACCTGTGTCACGGCCGTTTCGTAGTGATCGAGCGCCATAATTCCGTCTGCGTGAGGTCCGGGGACGGCGACGACGACGGCGTCGGCCCGGTAGTCACCGCGATCCGTGCGAACAAGGACCTCCGATGCGGCCTGCGCTATTTCGGTAACGGTGACCCCGGTGTGTACCTCCAACCGAGCGGCGAGTGCATCAGTCAAGGTGGACAGACCGCCGCGGATGGTAAGGGTGTGCTGGCGCAGGCCGTGTTGCGCCATGGCCGCTACTGCTGCGGCAGAGCTCGCTTGTGTGTCTTGGAAGTAGAAGCCGTGGTAAGCGGGGCGCCATGCACGTTCCAACATGGCATGAAGCCCTAGTTCCTCTGCCCATTCGGTGGCCGGGACCGCGTCGAGCGCTAGCCAGTTCAAGGGATCGAATGTGCCGTTGCGGCGGTAGCGCGTGCCAAAACGTGCCAGTCCGGGAACCGCCGCGCCGGCGTCGCGCAGGGAGAGGATGCCGGCTCGCACCGCAGACGGCGGCAAGCTGGCTCGAAATGCTCGAATCTGGCCGTCAATGGCAATTGCGCTGCCGCTGCTGAGATGCTCCAACTTGAGATTCACGGCGGCGGCAAGCTTCGGGATAATCCGGTAGGCGTCGGTCACGAAATTGGCGCCTGCTTCCATCGTGCAACCGTTGACGGTAATGGAATGGAACCTGCCTCCGGGTCGCGCTGCTTTGTCTACAACGACGACGTCGATACCAGCGGACTGTAGCCGCCAGGCGGCGGTGAGGCCGCTGATTCCGGCGCCGACGACGATTGCCGTGCTGCTGCTACCAGAGGATCGACGCTGCGCC
Organism: Actinobaculum sp. 313; assembly: GCF_003073475.1. GTDB lineage: Bacteria > Actinomycetota > Actinomycetes > Actinomycetales > Actinomycetaceae > Asp313. Next base: position 414,823 of record NZ_CP029033.1, read on the forward strand.
ATTAACATCTCCGCGGGTAGTAAAGGCTCTGGCCATTTCTGCGTTGCCTGTGTCAAGCAAGAGGCTCGACCGGGGATCTAACAAGCCGACCGTATCGGAGACTCGACTACCGGTCAAGGCTCGATCATGAGTACTTTCAGGAGTAGCACACATTGTTGAGGGCTGGGCGGTTTCGGTGTGGGCGGTTTGCACGTCGGTGCGCTGGTGGAAGGGCAGGTTCCCGTCGTAGCAGGGCCGCTCGTGCATGCTGTTTCCTCCTAGTAGTGCACACCCGCTGAGTACCAGCAGGGCTGCTAGTAGTAGCCTGGTCAGATGTTCGATGGGTCGTCGTATGCGCATGGTGTTATACGGCTGTCCCGGCCACGACGTTGGCGAGTTGTTCTTGTGCGTGGCTGTTATTGACCAGGTAGCCGGAGTGCCCGGTGACAGTCGTGTTCGCATCTGAACCCCTCTGCACATAGTGATGACCGGAGGTGGATCAGTGCGACGGGGATGTGCTCGAGTCGCTGGTTTCGGGACGGCAGCCGGTGGTGTAGCTCAATGAGAGAGTTTTGCCGGAGGTGGATGTCATGACAGTGACGTAGCCGCCGTCCTCGGTGTTGAAGATGTTTACGAAGCCACGCTTTTCTTCGGAGATGTCGACTACCTCGGTGAATCCGAGTGGTTCCAGCTCTTCGATCACGATGTCTCGTAAGTGTGGGAAGTCCTCTATCGGAAGACCAAATGCCCGGCCCTGTGTCCGGAGGTCGTACTTTCCTTTGTCTGCGCCGTCCTCGCAGTATCCGAATCCGACCTCGTCGAGTGTCTCGATGTCGGTCCAGTTTTGTGGTCCGTATTCGGCATCGATGCGGTTGCGGACGCGTTGTAGGGCGCTGGTCAGCCCGGTGTGGGCGGTTTCCACGTCGGTGCGCTGGTAGAAGGGGAGGTTCCCATCATCAAAGGACCGCTCATACATGGTGTTTTCTCCGAGTAGTGCACACCCGCTGAGTACCAGCAGGGCTACTACTAGCAGCCCTGTCAGGCGTTTAACGAGTCTTCGTGCTGGCATGGTGTTATCCGGCTGTCCCGACCACGACGTTGGCGAGCTGCTCTTGTGCCTTACTGTTATTGACCAGGTAGCCGGAGTGCCCGGTAACCGTCGTGTTGGCGTCTTTTGGGTTCAGGTGGGTGAAGCCGTCATCGTAGTAGGGATCCTTACCCAGTGCGCCGCTGCCGGGCGGGACACCATCACTACCAGAGACAATCGCGTTGCCCCACCCCATCGGATCGTTGTCAAAGCGCAGCACGTAGCGGTTATCTTCGGGGACGTTCATGTCCCAGGATCCGTGGAATACTCCGGGGGAACCGAACACGGCATACCCGTCCACCACACCCGGCCGGGCCTGCGCCACACCGTAACTCGAGGTGGTTGACCCGTAGGAATGCCCGAGCACGGTCTGATAGACCCCTGACCCGGTGCCGTCCACGTTGCGGGAGTCCTCAATGCCCTCCACGAACGCGGCCAGCGAGTCTCCACCGGTCTCCGCCCGGCCAAGACCTGCCGCAGCCGGCACATCCGGTGGAGCGTCATACCCCATCCACGCCACCGTCGCAACAGACTCACCGTCTGTATTTCCATTGGCGATCCTTCGCAGATTCTGCATGTCCTTCGTCAGTCCGGGCATGTCTTCGACGGTGGTGGTCATGCCGGGGACGTAGGTGGCGACATAGTCGGCGGTGTCCACGTTGCCGACCGCGATGGCGGCGTGGGTCAGTTCGTTGCCCGGGCCGCCGGTGGCGGGTTCATAGAGCAAAAGCTGAGTGTGGCTACCCTGCGCGAGGGCGTCTTTGATGGACAGTATGTCGTCGCGTTGGCGTTCCAAGTCTTGGAGTTCGGTCACGAGCGCCGGATCCTGGTAGGAAATATTATCGCTGGGCTCCCCTGGCTTTGGTTCCTTGTAGTTGAGCTGTCCCTCCAATTCTGCAATACGCTGCTCGACGGCGGTCAGGTCCTCGTCTAGGTTGTGCTGGTTGGCTTCATTGCGTGCCCAGGCATCAATACCATCCAGGTTGCCCAACTGGCGTGGATACTCCCGGATCATGCGCTGGCGTTCCTCGTCGGTGAGTGCGTCCCACCATGCCGCCACCTCCTGCGTGGAGGCGCCCACCGGTGGCGAATCCGCCAGGCCTGGCGTGTCCGAGAGGTCCTCCACCTGGGAGGCCTTGCCCTGGCCCACCGCATCGAACACCGCCTTCAACGCCGCATCCACGTCTGCTGCCTTGTCTAACGCGTCGCGTACATTTCTCTGCGCGGCATTCAGGGCCGCCTCGCGTTCTAGTTTCTCGTCAATATCCAACCAACAAGCCGGAGTCGGATCACTCACGTTCCCGGACGCCGATATGTCGAAACCAAAGAAACCTGCCCGTGACAGGGCCTCGCTCACCGAGAGGCGTACTTCGGCCACGCCGTGCTGGGCGGTGGATAGCCCGCTGATCAGGTCACCGATTAAGCCGAGGACTAGTTCGGATGAGTCTTCTAAACTATCGCGTCGTTCTTGTGCGGCGGTTGCTCCGGCACCTGACCAGCCGGAAGTGACGTCAATGCTCTGGATGTACTCGCCGACGGTGTAGGCGCGTTTGCGGATTCGGATTAACGCATCTATCGCCAGGTCTAACGCGTCCTCTTTCCATCCCAGCACGTCTTCCCAGATCACGACCACACCACCTTGTCTTATTCGTTGACCAGTGCGTCGAAAGCCGTGAAGTCCACGTCGGTGCGCTGGTCGGTTGCCGTATACGAGGCCAGTGCTCTGTTCAGTGCGTCCTGATACCCGCCCAAGGCCTCCGAGAGCTTCCCGGCCGTCGCGTCCACCGACCCGGCCACAACCGACGCCGAGCCTGCAGCATTCCCACCCGGCATGGCTGACCCCACAGCGTCCAGCACGTCACCAAGCTTGACCGTCACCGCCTCATCCCGCGCGTTCCCCGCCACCGAAGCCGCCTCCTCCACACTAGACGAAACCACCCTCAACTCCGACACCTTCTGCTCCTTTGCCGTCATAGGACTGCTGTCATTCTCCGAAACCGTGGCCCTGCCCCCAGCACCGGCAGTACTTCAACTCGTGAAGCTCGCACCACTGACGAAACAGGAGCCGTTCCACGGCAATTTCCGTTAGCGTAAGTCGTGTACGGTTCTTGTGCAAGTGTTGCGATACAGGTGCACTGGCGAGCATCAGGTGTGCCGGGGCGACGATTCCTGCGGGTTTTTCCCTCCAGCACAGCCATAGGCGCTGGAAGTGGTGCGAACATGGGACGGCTGCCGTTGGCGTAGGTGCTTTCGCCAACGCTCGGGCTCTGGCAGAATTGAGGCAGGGATCACCATATCCCGACTTCGATAACTGACAAACTTCCCACAAGGAGGAATCATGGCCGATACCGTATTTCGCAAGATACTCAGAATAAGCGGCGCGATGGTAGCAAGCGCAAGCGCCGCATATGGAGTCTGGGTCGCAATATTCTATGAAGGGGTTATCCCCGCTCTCTTGCCCTTTGCCGCCGTCGCCACCGTCGGCGCGGTGCTTGCCGCATGGGGTGCCGTGCAGGCCAGCAGAACGACGCTTGCTGTGGGAATGGCGATGCAGATTCTCAGCCCGACGGGCGCCGCTTGGATACTCTCTTTGCTCATAGGGCTTATCGGAATAGGTCTGTTGGTCGGAGGACCGCTCTTGCTCAATGGAACCAGCCGGGCGCAGCACGACCCTACTGATCCGGTGCTCTATTACGGGATGCGGGGGAGTCATATTTGATTGAACTCAGGGACATCACCGAGGAGAACTTTCCCGCCGTCGTCGGGATGAAGCGTCCTGAGGGAGAGAATTACGTCGCCTCAAATGCGTACTCGCTTGCGCAGGCGTGGCTGTATCGCGATAACGGCGACGTGTTCCCCTACGCGATCTATGATGGCGAAACTCCAGTGGGATTCCTGCTGCTCGACGAGGATACGTCTGAGCGGACGCTGCGCATCTGGCGGATCATGTTTCCGGAAGAGCACGCGTGCAAGGGGTATGGAAGTGCGGCGATACGCCTGGTTCTGGAGCGGGCGCGGCGAATGACGGACAAGTTCGACGTCGTTGCCTGCGACTGCGATCCTTCGCACACGCGGGCGCGGCATGTGTACGAGAAGCTGGGTTTTGTTGCCACCGGCCAGATCAATCATGGCTCGGATGAGCTGGTGTACCGGCTGACTGCTTCCGCTTGAGCAGGGGCTTCGCATCGGCGTCGAGCAATAGTGGCGCGACGGCGGCCGCGAGTATAAGCGTCGTCGCCCGATTCTTCGTGAAGTCCTCAAGAAAGGAGGCCGTCCTAGATGCCAGGATTCCTGCCATGCTCGCGGAGGAAGACCGTGGCTATGTCGAAGTTATTCCGGTCGATTGGAGGCACTCCCACTCGCATCTGTGGCGTCGTCCGGGCCGACGACCCGTCCATCCTCCAAATTAACCAATAAGACCCCGCTGTTCGGCTCGTGCTTCGGCGTGCACGCGATCCAGCCCTCGTCCGCTTTCCTCGCGACGTCGAATCCGTCGAGCGCTAGGCGCTGGGTGGCCCAAGCGACACCGGTTGAAGATATTGCCACAATGTTCAAGTCAGTAATGAGCAGTAGTAGCTGCGGGTCCGGTACTTCTAGCACGTCGACGACGTCGTGGCGCGCCTGCGCAACCTCTGTGAATGATTTCGGATCGCGCACATCACCGAGGAAGGCCGTACCACGGGCGACGATGCAGGCGATCCACGGGTGCGGCGAGGGGTACGCGCCGCTGCAGGTAGGTATCCCCGGTGTTGGGGAGTGGATGCCGAGAGTGTATGAGGCATGGTCTGGCCTGGGTGCGTCACCTGGTTCCACCAGATAGGTCTCCATATAGGAACCGAAATCTTTGCCGAGCTCGTAGTCGGGTTGTCCTCCGGGAGGCAGGTCAACGACGCCAAGACGATACCTGCAAGAGAAGGTGTGAAACTCTGTTGGCATTCAGTGCCCACCGCTCTGGTTCAAGTGTTCCGCTAGATAGCGCCCCGTAATCGATGCCGGATCGGATGCGATCTGCTCCGGCGTGCCACTGGCGACCACACGGCCACCCGCCTCGCCGCCACCCGGCCCCATATCGATGACCCAGTCGGCATTAGCGATCATATCCAGGTCATGCTCGATCACCACCACACTCGCCCCCTGCTGCACGAGGCGATCCAGCACGCCCAGCAGCACGCGCACATCCAGCGGATGCAGGCCAATACTCGGCTCGTCGAGCACGAAAACCGTGCCGTGCTGGTCGCGCCCCAGGTCTGCAGATAGCTTTAGCCGCTGTGCCTCGCCCCGGAGAGGGCCGTCGTCGCCTCGCCAAGGGTGAGGTAGCCGAGCCCAAGTTCGGCGAGCAAATGCAAGTGACGACGCACTTTCGGCAAATCCGCGCACGCTTCCTCCGCTTGTTCGACGGTGAGCGCCAGTACATCGGGCAGGGACAGGGCGTCGTCGTCGGACCCACCGCGCGGAACCCGGCGGATCGCGCGAGCCTGCTCGCCATAACGAGACCCGCCGCATTCGGTGCAGACAATATCGACGTCGGGCAGGAACTGGACGTCGAGGACGATCTGCCCGGTGCCGTCGCAGTGCGCGCAGCGCAGCGAGCCGGTGTTGTAGGAGAAGTCCCCGGCTTTCAGTCCGGTCTCTCGCGCCTGCGGGATGCGCGCGTACACGCGGCGCAGCTCATCCATGACTCCGGAATATGTGGCAACCGTGGAACGGACATTGCTGCCGATAGGCGAGGAGTCGACGACGACTACACGCTGCGCCTCGCCGGTGCTGATCGATGTGGCGGGTCTGGGCAGTGGCGCACTGTCGGCAAGCGAGCGTAGCGCCGGCACCAGGGATTCCAATACCAGAGTCGTTTTCCCGGAGCCGGATACTCCGGTGACGGTGGTGAGCCGCTGTTCGGGGATGGCGACGTCCAGGGCATGGACCGTGTGGATCGGGGCGGTTTCCAAACGTATGGTGCCATGTTCGAATATCTCTGCGGAATCGGCCGTCTTCCGGCTATGAACGTCAGCCTGCCCGGTGATGAACGGCGCGATGCCGCTGGCAGGGTTTGTGATCGCGTCCGAAAGAGGCGCGTTGATGACGATGTTGCCGCCGGCTTGCCCCGATCCGGGGCCTATTTCTATGAGCCAATCCGCTTCCCGCAACAAAGCGACGTCATGGTCGACGACGAGCACGGAGTTGCCATCTGCCAGCAGGTCGCGCACCACGCCGGTCAGGCCGGTGAGATTGGCCGGATGCAGGCCGATACTCGGTTCGTCGAGAACGTAGAGGACTCCGGTGGTGCGGTTGCGTACGGCGCGAGCCAGCTGGACGCGCTGGCGTTCTCCGGTGGACAGCGTTGCCGAGGCGCGATCCAGGCTCAGGTATCCGAGCCCCAGATCGAGTAGACGGCGTGCGGTCACAGTCAGCTCGTCGACGATCTGCCGTGCCATTGCTACCAGATCATCCGGCATGGTGGCCGGAATGCCCGCTACCCATTCCAGCAGATCGGCCAGCGGCAACATGCATGCTTCGTCCAGTCCGATTCCGCGCACTGTTGTGGAGCGGGCAAGCTCTGAGAGACGGGTGCCGTGACACTCGGGGCAGTCGGCCTCGTGCAGGAATTTCTCCACGCGCTTCATACCCTTCTCATCCTTCACCTTGGAGAGGGCGTTCTCCACGGTATGAACCGCGCTGTAGTAAGTAAAGTCCATCTCGGTGGCGATATTGGACTTTTCGTTCACGTAGAAGATGTGTTTCTTCTCCGCGGGGCCGTGGAAGACGATCTCCCGCTCATCGGGCGTGAGCTCGCGGAAGGGCACGTTTGTGCGCACACCCATCTCACGGGCGAGATCTTTCATGAGCGACCACATGAGGTTTTGCCACGGGGCGACGGCGCCCTCATCGATGGAGAGTGACTCGTTGGGTACCAAGGTGGATTCGTCCACCGTGCGCACGATTCCGGTTCCCTCGCAGCGGGGGCAGGCGCCTTCGGAGTTGAAGGCGAAGGATTCCGCGCTGGGTGGAGTGAATTCGACGCCGCAGGTGGTGCAGTGCAAGGCGAGATCGAGGGCGACGTCGATGGTGGGCGGGTTTTCGTGGCCGTTGGGGCACATGTGGTGACCGAGCCGGGAGTAGGCCAGGCGTAGCGAGTTCAGCACCTCGGTGGAGGTGCCGAAGGTGGAGCGCACCCCGGGAACGGGCGGACGTTGATGCAAGGCGAGAGCCGCCGGACGTGGAGGACCTCGTCCACATCCGGGCGCGCAGCCTGAGTGAGGCGCCGTCGCGTGTAAGTGGAGAGCGATTCCAGGTAACGCCGGGCGCCCTCGGCGTAGAGCACGCCAAGCGCCAGTGAGGACTTGCCCGAGCCGGATACGCCGGCAACCGTGACTAGTTTCCCCAGCGGTACCTCGACGTCCAGGTTCTTCAGGTTATGGACCCGTGCGCCGCGCACGCTGATGGTGGAGGGCGGGGGAGTTTCTGACATGACGTTTCTTTCTCATGCGGCTATGGCGCATGTTCATGCGCCCATGGGGCGTGCAGAGTGACGTTTCCTCACGCGCCACCGTAGAGTCTACGACCGCTGCTGCGATGGCGGTAGCTTCGCACGTTCCATCGCCAGGTTTACCGTTGTCGCCGTGCGGGGGAGATGCCGGTCTGACTCAGGTTCGGCTGGCCGAGCGTGCCGGTTTGCGGACCCGGCGGCGCGTCAATGATGAAGCCGCTGCTTCTATAGCACTTGTGCTATAGAATGTGGTTGTGAGGCGTTTTGACACGGGCGCTGCCCCTCAGATCATCCGAGCCGCGCGGCGTGATGCCGGTCTGACTCAAGCTCGGTTGGCTGAGCGTGCCGGTTTGCGGCAGCCGAGCCTGGCGCAGATGGAGTCAGGTAAGCGCCCGGTATCTGACGAGATGCTAGAACGCATCTTGCGCGCAGCTGACTACCGCCCGTCAATTCCGCTTGCCACCCATGCTGATGAAATCATCGCTCGTGCCCGAGTGTACGGACTGTCTAACCTCCGTGTTTTCGGTTCGGCACTGCGTGGCGAAGACACCTATAATTCTGACATTGACCTGTTTGTCACGCCCGCGCCCAGTACCGACCTCTTCGATCTTGCCCGATTCGTTGCCGAGGTCGAGGCGCTCACGGGATTCCCAGTCGAGGCAGTGGCTGACACGAATGTCCCCGAGGTACTGAAGGACGCCCTCCGCGAGGCGGTGCCGTTATGAGTGGCGACGGAGAGGTCCGGCGGTTCGCCCCGCGCCAACGTCGCGCGGCCGGAGCCAGCCATGACCGTGAGAACCTGATGCGGGAGTTACAGGCGATCCGCCGACGTGTGCAGGCAGTTGCGGCAACCTCGCGGGATGCGTTTCATGACGGCTCGGACGCTTATGACATTGCATCCATGGTGATCATTCGTTTAGCGGCACTCTTCGAGCGCCCTGAATTCGCGTCGTATTTGACGGACGTCACCCGCGAGGAGCGTCAAGCGATCAGCACTACGCGGAATATCGCTGCCCACACGGGCTACCGGTCTATGAATGATGACCTGTTCTGGCTTGCAGTGACGCACCGCGTGCCACGAATTCTGGACCGTTTGACCGGGGCGGGTGAAGCAACCGGGGCCTCTTGACCGGTAGGCCCTGGCCGTGCGGGTTCTGTCTGGCTGCCTTTGATCGAGTGGGCCCTGACCGATACCTTCGACGGGCGCGCCTCCGCCGCCGGCCCTCTTCGATGTTGTGGGTGGCGGGCTAGAGTCGGAGGACTGGCGCGTGGTTTGCAGTCACGCCGAGGCTTCGCCAATGTGCCGGAGGCGGGCAACACACGCCTGCCCCAATGCACTGCCAAGGAAGTTGAGTAACGCGGGTATGGCGTCGTCGTCGTTGGTGCGGCGATGGATTGTGAGCATGCCGCCAATGACGAAGTTCAGAGCGATCTCGTCATCCGCGCTCAGCGCGGCGGTATGGCCCTCTTCGTCGTGCGACCACGCCGCCACGAGGAATTGCTCCAGGAGAGGCGTCAGAGCGGTACCGTTGCGGCTGGCAAGAAGGCGGACACGGCGAAGGCGTTCTTCGCCGTCGTCGGTGGATAAAGTACGTGAAGCTACCGTTCGGGGCGGCTCTTCAGTAAGGAAAGCCTGCTTGATGTTGTGGAGTGGCAGGTCGGCCACTGCGCTTTCCGCGAGGTCGTCCAAGCTTGTGAAATGGTAGTAAAAGGAGTTCTTGTTCATCTCTGCTGCGGCGACGACGTCGCGCACGGACATCCGTTCGTACGGCTTGCGTGCGAGTACCTGCCAGAATGCGTTGATGAAGCGCTCTGGGCCGTGCGGGTCTCCCGGTGCGTAGCGTGGTCGCCCCATATCTCTCCTAAATTAGCCACTTCGGGTGAATTGTGGCCGTTTAAATTAGCCACTGTGGCCTATATTCTACATGTGTCAACGCCGGAACCTGGGAATATCACCGCAGGTCGGCTCCGCGACCACAGCTATCCGCTGTGCAGTGTTTTGTAAGGAGTTGCTATGAGCGCCGTTGCCGAGAGGTTAGGAAAGCGCCGTTTCGTTTTGCCAACGCTTGCCGCGTTGTTACTCGGATGTGTCCTTTCGCTTGTTTTCTACCCCATGACCCATATGGAGCCGCGGGATCTCCCCTTTGCCGTCCTCAATCTTGACGAGGGGGCAACTGCTCCCACTGGCGAAGTCAACGCCGGGCAGCAGATGGTGCAGGGGCTCGTGAACGCGCCAAATGAGGCGATTGAGTGGACCATCGTCGACTCGCAGGCAGAACTCGACGCCGCCATGGAGAACAATGAGTACTACGGCGCCGTGGTGATTCCGGCAGATTTCACGGTTAAGCAGTTGGAGGCCGCAGGCGGGGAGGAGCTGCCAGTGTCCAGGTGCTTATCGATAATGCTAAGAGCCCGCTGGTGGCCACGCAGATGAGTGCGAGTATCCCATCCCTATTTGGCGAGCAGGGGATCGAGGCTCAGGTACAGGTACTTCACGCCGGGGCATCAACCGCGAATACGAACCCATTGCTCAGCCAACAACTTGCAGTCATGCCGCTGGTGATGCTCTCGCTCGTGGCATCGGTCATCGTGGCGTTCATTGTGGCACCGGTCAAAGGGACTGTGGGAGCTGAGCGCCGTCGGCAGGTGGCGGTGCAACTAGCTACGCTGCTGGTTACTTCGGCGGTGATCGGGTTGACGGTCTGGGTCATTGTGACGGCAGTGGGCGGATTTAGCCTATCGGCTGCGGGAATTGTGTTCTTCTGGCTGGCAAGCGCCGCCATTATGACTTTGCTTGTGGGGGCCTTTGACATACTGGTGCTTCTTGGTGTGCTTGTAGCCCTGTGTATCTTCGCGTTGGGAATGCCATGTGGTGCGTTGCCCGTGGAGATGATGCCCTCCTTCTGGCAGAGCTGGGTGTATCCGTGGGCGCCGCAGCATTTCATTGGCAACGGCCTGCGCGATATCGCTTATATGGGTGCGGGTGCGTGGCCTTTGGGAGCCACGCAGCTGGCCGTGATCTGCTGTGTTGGTCTCGCACTGCTTGCTGCGGCGGCGTTTATGGGCCGAGGCGAGCGGAATGCCGATGGTGCGGCGTCTGAGGGCAATGATGCGGTATCCGAGCGTAATAATGGTGCAGCATCTGGGGGCAATGGTGCGGTATCGGAGCGTATCCACGAACAGGCGCTGGCAGCGGAGAGCGGGCAAGCGTTTGATGCATAACCGACTGCCCGACTCATAACACACGTTTGGCCCGGTGGCAGGCTTTGAGAGCCGACCACCGGGCCATCAATTTACGTGCAATTGCGCTATCGTTGGCGCAGCCGCTACACGATGGTAATGCCGCCGTCGACGGTCACAAACTGGCCTTGTACGTAACTGCAAGCATCGGAGGAGAAGAAGAGGATTGGGCCGTTGAGTTCGCCGGAGGCGCCGGGGCGGCCCGCCGGATTCTGTGCGTTGTATGCCGCCAGGAACTCCTGCGACTTGAAAAGCGTCTCCGCCGTCATTTCGGAGGAGAATAGGCCGGGGCCGAGGGCGTTGACCGTAATGCCGTAGCGTGCATAGGACGCGGCCATGCCTTTGGTCAGGCCGATGACGGCCGCCTTCGAGGCATTGTAGGAATGGCGGATGAATACGTCTGCCTTATCTGCGATCACGGCGTTCACCGAGGCAATATTGATAACGCGGCCGTATCCTGCTTCCTTCATACGTGGCAGAACATACTTGGAGACGTGTGCGATGCCTTTAACGTTGGTGTTCAGCGCTTTGTCCCAGTCCTCGTCGCTCAACGTTTCGACGCTGCCACGCACCGCCACTCCGGCATTATTTAGCAGAATGTCGATGGTTGGGAACTGTGCGGCGACGGCGTCGATAGCGTTTTTGCAGCTCGCTTCATCAGTGACGTCGCAGCCGACGGCGATAACGGAGACTCCGTGGTCTTCAAGTTCGGTTTTCAAGGCTTCCAGGCGATCCACCCTGCGTGCGAGCAGTGCGACGTTGGCTCCCGCGGCGGCGTAGGCACGGGCGGCGTCGGCGCCGAGCCCAGAACTCGCTCCGACGACGACGGCGTTCTTACCTTGGATATTGAAGAGGCTGGTCATTGATGGCTCCTTTGCGTAGAGGCCCGGCATTCGGGCAATGGTTCTAGAAGTGAAGAAAATGCGTGATATGTAGTTGTTCGTGCCCGCTGGTAAACGAGCTGGTTATCGCGGCTTTTAGCCTGGAGAATTCGAGGCGAAAGCGCATCGCAGCTTCAGGATACAATGCAGCGTTGGTGCGCGGGGTGCTAATTCGTCAGCTCATCGCGCACATGAGCGAGCGTTTGCGGCGGCCCCCCAACGAAGCAACGTGGCTTCCCAACAGAGTGGCAGGGATCCCAGGGGACCCCCAACAAAGTAATGGGGCGTTGCGGTGCGATGCGATGCGTGTGCTGGTGGACTGCTGACACAGCGGTGCTTCTATGTGTTGTGCGGTGTGCACGTACCAAACCTGGTACGTGCAACCTGGTGCGGCGGCCCCCGATCTGCGCGGCCCCGACTTTTGTGTGGGTGCCTAAGCGTTGTGCCATCGTTTCAGCAGGCGCCCACCTACAGGAGGGAAGCCACCTCACCCACCCAAGGCGTGACCACGGTCCGTGCGGGTTATGCGGTAGTATGGGGATGCCCAAAACGGGGCGAGGCGGAACCGAAAGGGGTGTTGGCGGATGAAACGCCATTCCTACCTGCTCGAGCCACGGCTACGCTTCACTTTCTTCGCTGTCAATATGAGCTTGTGGTTGCTGGCCGCGGCAGCTTTATGGGCGTACTGGGGCAATCGTGGAATGGGGTGTCCGGGTGTCTTTTCGTGCCAGCGGTCTACATGGGTGGGGTCCTCGCCGCGGAGGGCGCATATCTTGCCACGCGCCGAGCAGAGGCTCGCCGCAATGCGGTGTGGGCGGTGTCGGCGCGCTCTTCTGTCGCAGTGGCCGTATTCCGTGGGGTGCTGGACATACTGTTCGTCGCCTTTCTCCCTTACCTGGTTTACGCGGCTGTTCTGTTGGGCTATGGGAGCCTGCAGGGCGTCCACGGGCGGCTCGTCGTTCTGGTCGGGGCGTTTACCCTGCTCTATCTGGCGCTTGTGTACGTGGTCGGTATGGTCACGGCTGCTGTTGCGCCGGGAAGGTTCATCCCACCGGCTCTTGCCTTCGTGCTCGGCCTCTTCCTCGGTGCGTACCTGGTCTCATCGGCGGTCGAAATCAACACCTGGTATGCCTTCCCACTGGACGCGTTCCTGTTGCTGTTGATTGTGGGCCTGCTCGCCGTCGGTGTGCTAATCGGCCTGCAGCATGCGCGTGATTCCTCTGCCCGCAAAGCGCAGACGACAAGTATTGCGGGGATCGCGGCGATCGTCATCCTCGCCCGGTTTCTCGGCCCCATTGATATCGCAACTACCGAGCGCGCGGATGGTGAGAACCATGTCTGCGAGCAACAGGGGATTGACATGGTGTGCGTGTGGAAAGAAGACGCGTACAAGCTTCCCAATTTGAAGGAGCAGGCACGCCGGTGGCGGCAGATCATCACCGGAACGCAGTACGATGCGCCACCCACCTTGTTCTTTGAACCGGCACTGCCGTTGGGTTCGTTGAATACAAGGTATGGGTATGAGGACAGTATCGTACTGCAGGCCACTGGTGGTAAGAACCCGAACTGGCAGGCGGGCTACGGCATGATTGAGAATGCTGCCTATTGGGAATGTCCGCAGCAAGACGAACGGGGCGCATCGACAGGCTACATGAATCTCAGCGGCATTATCGGCAACTACATATACGGTGACATCGACTATCGCGGCTACACGGTCGACAGCCCGGACGAAGACGAACGCCGATTTGCGCTGACCGAACGGTTAGCGGAGCTGCCCGAGGATGCCCAGCTCACCTGGTTGCGCGAGAAGATCGGCACCTATGCGAACACCTGTGAGTTCGAGGTGGGGATGTAATGCGTGAGTTTTTGATGTTGACACTCTGTCGGCGGTGCACGTCGTCGTGCAGGATGGCCAATGAGCCGCGACTAACTGGATATGCCGCCATTTTGAAAGGCGGCGATCAATCAGGATACCGGGTAGTCCGCAAATCCTTGGATACGTGGCCATTGAGTGCCAGGAAGTGGAGTAAGAATGCCTGAGCGCATGTCAGAGGATTCGCAAGCGGTTGGCCCGCAGGAGCTGACCGGCGCGGCGGCACCGGGGCTGCTGGCGCGCAGCAACCTGCTGACGCATATGGTGTGGTTGAACTGCCTACCGAGGAGCGGGCCATAGAAGTTCCGTTGACGGAAGTTGCGGCAGAGTCGGACTCCGTGCGAGTGCCACCAGCATATGCAGCGGGGCCGTCCCAGCATTTGCGGTGCACGGGTTGTGTCAGGGCTACGGGAAACGCGAGGTGCTGCACGATCTCTGCTTCGATGTTCCCGGCAACGGGACAACGGGACTGCTCGGTCCTAACGGTGCTGGCAAGACGACTCTCCTGCGTACCCTGGTGACCCTACTCAAACCTCGTGCCGGTGAACTACGTTCCGGCGGTGTGGCTATAGATAGCCGAGCAGCTATCCGCGAGTTTCGTAGGAAGCTCGGCTACTTGCCACAGGGATTCTCCTACGACGAGGCTTTTTCGGCTCTCGATTTTGTCTCTTATGCGCTGTGGATGCGTGAGTACCCCTCGGCGAGAATCGCTGATGAGGCTCGAAACGCCCTTGCACGAGTGGACCTAGCGGACCGCGCCTCGAGCCGGATGCGGGAACTCTCCGGCGGTATGCGGCAGCGGGTGGGGATTGCCGCGGCTATAGCGGGCGAACCGTCGCTGATCGTGCTGGACGAGCCGACTGCCGGCCTTGACCCAGGGCAGCGCTTCGAGCTACGAGCCGTACTCAGCGATGTAGCCGCACGGTCGACGATCATCCTCTCCACCCACCTGATTGAAGACCTCGCTGCCATCGCTGATCATCTGATCGTTCTCAACGAGGGAAGAATCTCCTATGAGGGAACCGCGGAGATGCTGCGCGCGAAGGAGAGCCTATCTGTGGAGGGCTAGAAGCCGTCTACCGAAGGCTACTGAACGGCGATTATGCGCGGTGAGGCGGATTGCTGCAGCGGAGGGTGGATGCTTGTGATGCTACAAGATGGGGTGGCGGGGATGCGACCGATGTCGGCGCCTTGCCACCTTTAGGTCACCAGGTGTGGCGTTTGCGGCTGTCTCTGGTGAAGGCCTGGTAATTGCGAGTGATGGGGTGGTGCGGACGTTGAGGCTAATGATGAAAAATCGGCGCATCCTGCAGGTGCTGATATGGAGCGCTGTACTCACGCTGGGATTCCTTCTGATCTTCCCGACGTCGTATGGCTTGCCACCGGCGAACGGCGTGCGGGAGATACCGCTGACCCGTGTTCTGCCCGTGTTCTTAGGCGTGCTGGCGGGGACCTGCGCGGCGGGAAGAGGGTCGGGGATGGAGGACCTTGCCGGGCCTCGCGCCAAGCGAGGCCGAGCGCTTGTGCTGGCAGGGGTCTGCGTGGCACAGCTGATATGCCTGGCCTGCCTGATCGCCGTCGTGAATCTGCTTGCGATTGACGGGGTCATTGAAGCACGCGATGCCCTCGTATTCCTGGCGGGAACGCTGTTTTTCCAAGCACTGTGCATTATTTCCGCCTACCTGTTCTCAGGCCCGGTGTATTGGGTGATTCCGATGTTGGCGTTTTTCAGTCAGGTGGCCTTTCCTTACCAGCGGTTCTTCGAGCCGAATTGGTGGACGGTGCTATTAACGATCAATCCGGTGACGGTGGTGACGACGGCGGTACTGGTGGTGATCGCCGGAGCGCTCGCACTGTTCACGCATCCGGGGATTGTGACCCGGGCACGGATGCACGCGCCGGTGCTCGTCTAGATGTGAGGTAGATGCGAGGCGGGCACAAACGACGCCGGCACAGATCTAGCATGGCCGTGGAGTGAAGCGGCGCTGGTGTCAGCTGGGGTGCGCTGGTGTCGGTTTGCGCTGGCGTCGGCGGGTCGGATCGACATGATGCGTGTGTAGATTGTCCAAATCCCGTCCAAATGGAAGGGAGCTGACCGGAGTGCTGGTCAAAATCCGCATGATTCCGCCACTCTCTAATATGAATCAATCCAGATTAGCGCCGTTTGGACGGGATTTGGACAGGGAGCATGGTCGAGGTGTGTGGCGCGGACCCGGAGTTGCGCGGCAGGCGCCGCAGATGGTGTGGCTACCGTGATTGCACGTGCGTGGAAGCTGTGCAGCGCGTCAGTGTCTAGCCGGTCAAGTGAGGGACCGGACTGCACGTGTGGGGAAGCTGCCCTAGCGTATCGGGACAGGTTGGCGGCGAAGCGGCCCCGGTTGCACGTGGGGGAAGTTGCAGTGGACTATTCGGTAGCGGCGACTATCCCCCAACCGTGATTGCCAGTGCCGGGAGGGAGGGCGTTCGGCGCTGGGGTTGCCTGCGTGAACGGCGTACGGATAGACCGCCCTAGCCCGACTGGCCGCTGGATGCGCCATGGCGCGGCCGCGATCATTTTGCGCGGGGTTGTTCTCTTGCGCTCGCTGGGAAGCTGTGCAATGCTTTGACTGAACATGTTCAGTGAACGTGTTCAGGTTGGAGGGTGTGATGCCGCGTCAGGCTGGAGGGCGCAATGTCGAGTCGTGCTGATTCACGTGCCGCAACCAGAAGAAAGGTTGTTGGTGAGGCGCGCGTTTTGTTTGAACAGAAGGGGTACGCCCGGACCACAGTTCGTGATATTGCCGCAGGTGCTGGTGTCAGCGTGGGGACTGTGATGTCGGTCGGCGATAAGGATGAGTTGCTCGTTGAGGCCTTCGAAGACCGCATCAGAGAGTTTCATGAAGAGCGGGCGGCAGGTGCGGAGGATACGCAAGAGGGCAGCGGTTCTCTGTCCGGGCAGGTTGGGCAGATTGGGCTGGGGAGCGGGTCTGCGTCCGCCGTCGATAGGAATGCTGCACTCGAAAAGCTACTAGCCACCGTCGGCCCCTTCATCGATCTCTTTGCCGAACACCAAGAAATGGCCCGGGCGTATGGGGCTGTCCTCCTCGTGGGGCGGCATGCGTCGCAGATCTTCGGAGAGTTACAGGAACTGCTCATCGGTGAGTTCGAGGCCGTATTTGCACGCTTGTTGCAGTGCCCGCCGGCGCAAGCCGAGCAGCTTGCGGTAGGTGCGTATCTCGCATACGTTGGCGCGCTGTTCGAATGGGCGGCGACGCCGGGTATGGACCGTGCTGCATTGCGTGCCAGACTTCGGGAGGGTTGGCAGGGCTTTATGGGCGTAATGCCGGGAGGTGCGAGTCGTGATTCTGTTGCCGCACGTTCCTTGGCTCGTGATCGTACTGGCGGTGGTGCTGCTGGGCGATGCGGTTCTGTCGCTCCGACCGCCCACGTTCATGCAACGCTGCCTTGATGGTGTTGGCTTTCCCCGCCAATGGTGGTGGGTGTTGGTTGTCGTGAAGGTGACGGCGGCTATCGGACTCATCGTCGGGCTTTGGGTGCCGGGCGTGGCTGCCGCCGCGAATGTTGGGGCGCTTGCCTATTTCGGCTGTGCCGCAGCGGCCCACATCCGCGCTCGGTTTACGGGCAAAGAATTCTGGGTGAACTGCATGGGCATGTTATTGCTTGCGCTTATCGTCCTAGTAGTAGGCCTGGTGTGATGAGTGGGTCGTCCATATGCTCTGCGGACGATGTGCGTGCCTGACTTAGATCTTTAGCAACTCGAGCGGCTCCGTCGAGGACGGCAGCGAGTCTGTGCCTGGGACTCTACTTGCGGTGGGGAGAACGTGTGCCGCGTTGGGTGCCGCGGTTTGGAGGTCGCGTGATCTCACCGCGGGTGCCCTTGCTGGTCGGTGGGATCGGCAACGCTCTGCTCTACGTGATTACCGGCGGCACGACGGCGATTCTAGGAAGCCGTTGGCTGGGACTTGCGGAGGGCTGGATGCCAACCAGGGACATCGATATCAACCAGTGACTGGGCGATCGTCGTCGACAGACACTTAGTTCAACGGCGCCTACCACCGTCTGGCTGATTGGAGCTCGCCGATGCGATGAGATTGCTTTTCGTCAGCGGAAGTGACTCCGTAACGGCACGTGCCCACCTGTGTGTGTCGGATACAGCGGCCCAGTTGGAGTGGAGAAGGACCATAAGATCCTCGTGCAGCCGCTGAGCCGGCACCGCGCCGACGTCGTTCGCCAGACTGATCGCACCGCTGGCGTCACGCAAGACCTCGATTGCGATGCCCGCCGTTTCTCCCGCGGCGGCGCTCGCCAGCAGGCAGTTGTTCGTCATGAATCCGACTAGCGTCACCGCGTCCACGTTCCAGTGCGCAAGCCATTCAACGAACTCGGGTGAACTGAAGATGCTCGCCCTGTTCTTCGTGAAAATGGGAAGGTCTCGACTCTCTGATGGCGCCGAGAACTTGCCCAGCGCTGCCACGCGCGGATGAAGCTGCTGCCCGCGCGAACCTGCCGCGAATGCTGCGGACCCAGCAGGGTTCTCGTGTTGGATTAGTGCAACGGGGAGGCCGGACTCCCGGGCGGTTGTGATTGTTGCGATGATCGCGTCGAGCGCAGCATCCACCGGTGGATATTGAATCTGGAGTGGGCCGTCGAAGTATTCGCGCTGGACGTCGACGACGAGTGCTCGCCGGGGCGTGGTCATGTGTGTCTCCTTCATAGTGAATAGGGGCTGACTTGCGCAGCGAATCGGGTCTTGCTTGCGTAGCGAATCGGGTCTTGCTTGCGTAGCGAATCGGGTCTTGCTTGCGTAGCGAATCGGGTCTTGCTTGCGGAGCGAATTGGGACTTGTTCGCGGAGCAAATAGGGCCTGACTCGCAAATTGGGCGCGACTGTGAGGACCGCCGTGCAGATGCTAGAAATCTGGCTTGATGGTTGTTGATCGATCCTCGACGCGACCGATCCGATCCCGATGCGTCGAATCTGGTGTGGCCGTTGCGACTTGGGTAGCGAATGCCGCCCCTGGTCATCGAAGGGATCGTTCTGAGCTGGCTCCGAGAGAGCATATCGGCGCTAGCAGTTGTTCCTAATGTCATCGCCTCAATTGTCCGCACGCGGGAAGCGGTACAGTGAGAGGCAGAAATGCCCATCTACGATGAAATTGGGCCATATGGGTCGGGAGGGGCCGATCATGCGTATTGCGGTCCATGCGTTTGAGGGAATGTCGCTGTTCCACCTTGCATCCACGCTACTGGTTTTTGGCGAGGTGACCCGCCTGGGCCTGGCACAGGATTGGACGTGCAGAATATGGACTGCTGACGGCGCCCCGGTACGCGCGGCGGAGGGTGGCGTGTTCGACGAGGTGCGGGGCCCGGAGTGGGCTGCGCGAGCCGACCTGGTAGTCCTTCCCTCGTGGCCGGGAGACTTGCCGGAGCCCGGGGAGGACTTGCGGCATGTTGTTCTAAGCGCGCATCGGCGCGGTGGAACGATTGCGGGACTGTGTCTGGGTGCTTTTCCGCTGGCGGCAACCGGGTTGTTGGACGGGCGCAGTGCTACAACGCATTGGCTACATGCGGAGAGCTTGACGAGTCGCTACCCGAAGGTTCAGGTTATGGCGAATGCGCTGTATGTGGATCATGGAGACGTGCTGACTTCGGCCGGTACCGCCGCCGCTCTGGATGCATGCCTACATATCGTGCGGAAAAAGATCGGTGTAGAGGCCGCGAGTTCCATTGCGCGGCGGGCAGTCATAGCCCCGCATCGAGATGGTGACCAAGCGCAGTACGTGGATCGTCCCGTGCCCGCGTATAAGCCCGAAGGGGTTGGTGCGACTGTGGAGTGGGCCTTGACCAATCTGGACCAGCTGCTGAGCGTACGCGATCTTGCCGCGCATGCTCATATGAGCGTCCGGAATTTCTCACGGCGCTTTGCTGAGGCTACGGGTACAACGCCGGCGCGCTGGGTCTTGCTGCAGAGGTTGGACGAGGCACGCAGGCTGCTGGAAACAACGCCGTGGAGCATGGAGAGAATAGCCCGCACCTGTGGCTTCGCTAGTGCGGTGACCTTCCGGCAGAACCGTCACCCAGTACTCGATCACGCCGACGGCGTACCGCGCGCGATTTGCCGGGTAGGGATGGTTGGAGCGGGTTCTGGTTGTGGGCGGTAGCGATGTGGATGGTGCTGGTTGCGTGGGGCGGTGCCGAGGCGGATGAGGCGGTTGTGTCGGGCGTTGCCGGTGTGGATGACGTGGTTGTGTCGGGCGTTGCCGGTGCGCTGTATGGTGCCAATGAAGAAATGTCGTGGCTGAAGTGGCGATCTGTCCAAATCCCGTCCAAACGCGCACACTCTGGATTACTTCCAATTTAGGAATGGCGGAATCATGCGGATTCTTGCCATCGCTCCGCGCGCACTCCCATCGTTTGGACGGGATTTGGACAGTGCTTCCGCCGCAGGTCATGATTTGGCGATTCCGGTAGTGAACACGCGGCCGATGAAACTACTGCGCGCGACGCTTGGCCGGTTCTAGTTCTTTCTCGTTCACGGTGGTGATGGCAAGCTTTCGGCCGACTTGGCCAGGTGCCTGCTATGTGAGCTGTTTTACTTACAGGAACGCGGCGACCTGGTATAAAGATATTGGTGGTGCCGACAAGGTGCTACCTCCAAGTGCCGGGGATGTCCCCCGGCAACTTTTGTATCGGAGGTCCTGTCGGTGCGTGAGCTTTCCATATTCGCTGACGAAAGTGGTAGTGCCACACAACCCCTGCTCATTATCCTCGGTGGCCTTCCCGCCACTGGGAAAACAACGGTTGCGCACGAGCTTATTCACGACGGCGGCTTCGCTTATCTACGCATCGACACGATCGAGCAAGCTCTGCGCGACAGCGGTGAGATGGGAGAACGCGGCGTCGAGGGAGCGGGTTATGCCGTCGGGTACGCCGTCGCACGCGATCTACTGCGAAGCGGCAACAATGTTCTCGCCGAATGCGTCAACCCGATCGAACTCACCCGGGAGGCGTGGCGCGCAGTTGCCCGCTCCACCCGTGCGGAGCTCCTCGAAGTCGAGTTGTACTGCGCCGACCCCGAACTCCACCAAGCTCGCGCCGAACATCGAACCAGCGATATTCCCGGCCTCGAACTGCCCGACTGGCACGCCATCACGACCCGCGAATACGACCAATGGCACGGGGTCGATTTGCGCATAGACACTGCGCGAATTGGCCCGCCTCACGCCGCAGCCCTGATCCGCGCGCGTGCAGCCGATAAGGAACGCCTAGTCAAGGAAGCGCGGGAACCACGGGATGGAGGTGGGGTCTAGTTGTAGTTTCCCATGAGGCAACGCGTTGCTGGTAGTGAGCCTGCGACGCCAGCATCGGACTCTGTGTTGGTCACTGCACTGCAGGCTCGATACCGGGTGCATCAACGCGACCGGCGTCGACTTCCTGCGTTGTCTCAACCGCCGCCTGCTTCTCCGCCTCTTGCCGACGCAAGCGAAGCAGCCAGTACACGTCGATCAGCACGATCGCCGCATTCATCCCAACCGCGGGCCAAACGCCGAGGATGGCGTTGTACGTCGTGGCGATAAACGAACCACTGAAATTCATCCAGCGGAAGGTGTATTGGTTGGCAACAACCAGCGAGATAACGACCAGGCCAGACCCGATCCATCCGATAATCTCAAGAACTGTGCGCGTGTCCACATGAACTCCAAGAATGCCCGGCCGGTCAATGCGCGTGCACTGGTCGAGTCTGAATATCTCGTTGCCGGGGCATTTCAGAATATCGGTTCAACGATATATGGGCAAATTCAGGGCGAGTCCTCCACGGTGTAAGTATTCGTTGACGACGGCGCCCGGTCGCCGGTTCTGGCGTCAAAAGACAGATTCATCGGTGGGGTGTTGGTGTTGGGTCGTCAGTGTGGGTATCGAGGGTAGGGGTCATTGGTCGGGATGCCGGTTGTTGGGGCGTCAATGTGGATATCGAAGGTCAGAGCCATCAGTTCCGGTGTTGCCTCTCGAGGCATGGGATCTGATTTTGAACGCCAGTGCTTCCAGAGTCGCTGTCTGGCTAGTACGTCATCTTTATGCGGAAGGGCACCTGATCTGCCTGGAACGGTGAAAGCTGTCGCTTTTGATGCTGCCCTGACGGGGTAGTGCGCCCGCTTGACCGGCAGGAGGGCTCACACACCCGTCTTCCAACGTCACACTCGAAAGAACATCCGTCGAAGCCTATAGGTGCTTCCAACGCGGGGCCATGGCCGTCACAAACAGCCCGCCCGCAACCACAAGCGGGTAGATGAGAGCGGTTAAGCCGCTTAGTCCCGCCCCGCTTATCCCGGCGGTTCCCATCCCCTCCAGTCCTTCGCGTAGCCCAGAGATAACCGGTGTTAACGGACTGAACTTGGAGATGACCTGCGCCCAGCTAGGCAAGGCGTCAACTGGATAGAACACGCCGGAAAATGACAGAACGATACCGATTGCGAAGGAAATCGCCACATATGTTCCGCGTGTGGCCGCGAAGCGGGCACCGAGCGTCGCGGCAGCGATCACAAATACAAACAGCACAAGCCCGCACGCCGCAGCGGCGGGTGTGACCGCTAACCGACCGCCTGCCAGTGGCCAGAGCACCGCGCCAACCACGAGGCTCTGGCAGCATGCCACCGCAAATTGCGACGTCGCCTGCAGTAAGGAATATAAGCGAATGCCTCCCGGAGCCAAGCGGATCAGAGCCAGACGTTCCTCACTCAGATCTTGGCGCGCCTCGTACGCAGCTCCGATGATGCTGTTCGAGATGACGTTCGCAATCATCGAGGAGACAATCATGAATGTGGTCAGCGTTGAAGCCGTGCTCAATGTGCTCACCGTGCCAGCCGCACTGCCAGCCGCACTGCCAGTTGAGTGTCCGCCGGATCCAAGATACATCGCAAAAAACACCAGCAGGATCCCGCTGAGAAGCGGCCGGATGAACATAGCCGCCGCATCAGTCCGGCTCTGCGCGAGAACTCGTCGATACCGGAAGAAGAATGCGCCAGTCATCCCCGAACTCCGATCACACCGTTCGTCCGGTACGCTGCCACACAGCGCCGGGCCCACCAGGCGCCAACAAGGGCGAAGAGGCCCGCCAGTGCCAGTGCGATCACCAGCTCTGCAGGCTTACCGCCCCGGAGGAATTCATTAAGCCATGCATTGGGCAATAACCGGGCTGCGTTTCCAAGGATTGGTCCGAGCGTGGTCAGCGGGTACATAACCCCGGCAAGGATAAGAACCGCGTCCAGTCCACTGTTTACGATGTGGAACACGCGTCCCCAGCGCAGTTCCGCCCCGAGAATCAAGCATATGACGCCGATAGAGACGGGAACGCTCGCCAGCATGACAACCAGAACCTGCAGAGCCTGGAGTGGATAGTGCAGCGCGACGCCGATCAGCAGCGTGCTTATTGCGGTGGAAGTGATATACATGGCGTTCAATGCCGCAGTAAAGCCGAAGACCCACGCGATCACGCCGCCGTCGAGTAGTAGAAGCATGTCAAGCCGCGCAGAATTCACAACCATCTGTAGCCACACCAACGCTTGCAGCGCACAAGAAGAGATAAAGCCCCAGGCCAGATTCGTGTAGAAGAACCAGTTCGCCTGCTCCGCACTCAAGAACGCGCTACCCATCAACAGGATCGGCAGAATTTGCGACAACGGCACAAAGAGCAATAGCCGACTTGCGCTACCCGGCTGGCGGAACAGCTGCCGCAGGCTGTACCGGAAATGAATCAGCCAGTTCACGCGTCCTCCTCGGCCAGCAGGATGAACGCGTCGGATAGTGTGACGGGACGCTTCTCAAACGGCATCCCCAAAGCATCAATAGCAGCTGAATCTGCTAAGCAGTACACGTGGAGTGTTGGCCTCCCGTTGACGCGTCGCGTCGCGAGTCGCTCGATACCGGCAGCTCGGAGAAGGTCCCTCTTGGCCGTGAGGTTGGCGTCGTCGTTGGCGGGGATGGTGTAGACGATATCGCCGGCGCTTTTTCGAACTTCGTCGGGTGGACCATCCACGAGGATGCGACCGGTATTGAGAAAAAGCACGCGGTCGCACAGGTCATCGGCTTCTTGCATAAGATGCGTGCAAATGATGAAAGTGATGCCGGTTGTCTGAAGGTCAATCAGGGTGTCGTATACCTTTTGCGCCGCAGCTGGGTCCAGGCCGCTCGTGGGCTCGTCTAGCAGTAGGAGCTCTGGGCGAGCTGCGAGTGCCCGAGCAATATTTGCTCGCTGTTTTAGACCGGTTGATAGCGTCATCACGCGGTCGTCCGCGCGCTCCGTCAGAGCGCAGGCTTCAAGCGCCGCAGCGAGGTTTTCGGCTCGTTCGCGCTTGGGCACGCGGGCCAGCCGCATCATGTAGGTGATGTTCTCACGCACGGTCAATATGCCATAGAGCTGGGATGAGTTGGTCACCAATCCGATCCGGCGTTCTGCAAGTGAACGTGGGGTTGAAGCGGCGAGGTCGCGGCCGAGGACATTCAAGACGTCGGCCTCACTTGGGCGAAGAAGACCGGCGACCAGTTTGACGAAGGTGGACTTTCCGGCGCCATTCGGCCCAATGAGCGCGGTGGAGCCCCCGGACTGCAATTGGAGGTCGTCCACGCGTAAGGCGACGCGGTCCCCGAAACTCTTGGAAACGGAGCGCATCTCAACGGCGATTAATCGCTCGCCAGCGGCAATGGGCCGCCCTGCCGCGGTGGGAGGGGTAGGTGTGTGCATGAAACCCTTCTGTTGGGCGGTGCTTTACAGGGAAAGTCTATCTTTGGGCCGACGACGACCACCAGCGGCACTGGCGAACTCTGCCGTGCCATGCGGCGCAGGCTATCAACGGTCCGACGACGACCACCAGCGGCACTGCCGGACCCTGCCGTGCCGCACGGACCGGGCCATCAACAGTCCGACGACGACCACCAGGACCGTCAGGCAGAGCGCCATTCCGCGACTGCCTGGAGGGGTGCAGTCTGGGATGCCGAGCGCGCCGTACACTGTGCACATGCGTGTCGCTGAAATCGCCCGACTTACCGGCACGACCGTGCGAACGGTCCGCTACTACCATCAACTCGGGCTGCTGCCGGTGCCGGAAGAACGTGGCGGCTGGCGCGACTACGACCTCTCACACATGGCGCGGCTCTCTCGTATCCGTTGGTTTGTGCAGGCCGGAGTACCTTTGAAATCCATTGCGCAGATTCTGGACCAAAACGCGGGCACGTCCGTTCAGGACCGGAGCACGGGCACTTCCGTTCAGAATCGGAACGCGGGCGCTTCCGTTGAGGACCAAAACGCGGGCGCTTCCGTTGAGGACCAAAACGCGGGCACGTCCGTTCAGGACCAGAGCACGGGCACTTCGGTCCAGAATAGAAGCGCAGTTACCTCCGCGCGGGAGTCATCAGATTCGACGCCGGACTCTGCGGGCTCCACCGTGCTCGCCGATCTAACCGGAGCGCTCGACGCCGTCGAAGAGCACCTCGCCGAGGTGCTACGCCAACGGGACATGCTGGTATCTCTGCTGGAGCGTGCCCGGGAGGGGATGACTCTTTCTCCCATGCCGCCGCGTATGGTGGCGTTCTTCGATCGATTGGAAGCCGCCGCCCCAGACGAGTGGACGCGCGCAGCCATTCGGCGGGAACGGGACGCCGTGGATGTCGCCTGTTACCGTGGGCAAATGCCAGCTGAAGCGGAACTCCTATTTCCGGAGGCCGATGACGCGGAAGACGCGTCGGTTCTTGCAGCTTACGGGCAGAACACCGCCGAATTCACCGACGACGAGGCAACCGCGCACGCGGCGGCGAATATTGCCCGTTTTGAACGAGTGCTCGGGCCGGAGCGCTGCCGGACACTGGCGCGCGGTGTTGATAGGACGGCGATTCGCACCTTGTTTCGGCTGTGGGCGACCATGGACGCTGCTGACGCGCGCATAGTCGCTGCCATGGAACGTTTGCTTGACGAGGCTATCGAACGGTGGCGGAATCAATAGACACTCTTGCGTGTGACGTGGCGTAACACCAGATGCTAGCGGCATGACAAACAAATCTTCCGATGGTGCCCAGACGGACGGGACTGTGCGGAGCGCTTTGCGTGCAGACGACGGGGTGCCGATACTGCGATCAAGAGGCAGTGGTTCGAAAGGAGTAGGACGTGCCGCCGGAACTACTCCCACCGCCGCCGCAGGCGCTGCGAAGGAGAGGAAGCAAACCGTTTCGACCAATTCCTCCGCCGCCGCTTACTCATCCGCAGCTCGCACCTCCGCCGCCGCCGTCGGCACTATTCGCGCCGCAGGCTCCGCCACTGCGATCGATACCGAATACGCCATCGAAGTCACCGGTCTCGTAAAAACCTTCGGCAGCCTGCACGCTGTCGATGGCCTTGACCTGAAGGTTCCGTGCGGTCAGATACACGGGTTCCTCGGCCCCAACGGTGCCGGGAAGTCCACCACCATCCGCGTGCTATCGGGGATGTACCATCGCGATTCCGGCGTGGTCCGAGTACAGGGCTGCGACCCGGCCCGCGATGCCGTAACCATTACGCGCAACACTGCGTATGTGCCCGGCGACGTCGCACTCTGGCCCAGTCTCACCGGAGCGCAGACTCTCGACGCATTCGCTGCTCTGCGCGGCAAACGCGACCGGAGCCGCGAGATAGAACTCATCGACGCCTTCAGCCTCGACCCCAACAAACCCGTGCGAAGCTACTCGAAAGGAAATCGGCAGAAAGTCGCCCTTATAGCGGCACTGGCCGCCCCGTGCGAGCTGCTCGTACTCGACGAACCCTCCAGCGGCCTCGACCCATTGCAAGAGGAGGTGTTCATGGCGGCGGTACGCGACGCCGCAGCGCAGGGGAGGACGGTGCTGCTTTCCAGCCATCTGCTCTCCGAAGTCGATCAGGTATGTGATGCGGTGACGATTATCAAAGACGGGAAGACCGTGGAGGCGGGCACCTTGGCATCGCTTCGGCATTTGCGTAATTCGACCATTTCATGCCGCCTTCCAGAAGGCGCGGTGCCTCCACTGCCCGACGGCGTCAGTCAGCTCGCAGGGCTCGGCCGGGACGTCGGGGCGCTCCAGTGCAGAGCGGAAACCAGCGGCGGCATGCCGACTCGGGATAGCGCGCCGGGCTCTCCGCAGGCTGTGCTCCGGTACTCGGTTCCAAGTGAATCGGTTTCGGAGGCGCTGACCGCGCTCATTCAAGCGGGCGCTTATGACATTTCCTGTACGCCAGCATCCTTGGAAGAGCTGTTCCTGCGGCATTACCACGTGAGCGCGCGATGAACGGGCAGGCGGGGGTATCTGGCGGGTACGCCGCAGGGATGTTGAGGAGCGCGCAATGAACGGGCAGACCAGGATATCCGGCAGGTACACCGTCGGGATGTTGAGGAGCGCACGATGAACAGGCGGACGAGCATGACGTCAGCGATGCGGAGCGAGTCTCTGCGGAATCGGGTACCGATCCCGGTGCGCGTTTGGAACGCCGTGCGTTTGGGGAAGACGACCCGCGTCGATAGCCCGGCGGGTACGCGGAGTTGGGCAGGTATGCGGAGTTGGGCCGGTACGGGGAGCCGGGCTTGTATCGGGAGCTGGGCGCGTCTGTGGATCCCTGCGCGTATCGGCGCTCGCGAAGAGCGGGTATGGCTATTCGCCCTGCCACTTATTGTTCTTGTTATCACGGCCCTCCTCGCTCCCAGTTACGGCACAACATATGCCACAGCGGACGACCTGGCCCGCGCCGTCGTCAATCTCAGACTCTCAAAGGTCACTGCTGCCCTGTACGGCGCACTTCCAGCGGGTGCGAATACGGTTCAACTCGCCGTCTGGGAGCTTGGAGCGCTGACGTGCCTGATACTCGGCATCGTCGTCGTTCTGCGGACCATTCAACGCTCCAGGGCGGCGGAGGATGCCGGGCGCTCGGAAATGCTCCGCGGGATCGGCGTTGGGGCGGGCAGTGAGTTGGCGGCCACGGCGCTGCTGATGAGCGTTGAATGCCTGTTACTCGGCTTGGGTGGAGGAGCGGGCCTCCTGGCTTTGAATGGCGCGCGAGCCACCGATGCGGTCATCTACGGTGCGGCAATTGCTGGACTCTGCCTCCTGATGAGTGCCGTTGCACTGGTGCTCGCGCAGCTAACCGGTGACGCTGTCCATGCCCGTGCCGCCGGGGTGGGTGCCGTGATTGCTATGTACGCCGGTCATGGAGCGTGGGCGGCATGGGGTTGGGCATGGGCAGGCGCATGGTCTCCCTTCGCTCTGCGGGCGGCGATGGATCCCGGTGGGCGCAACGAATGGCGGCCGCTGGCGTTTGTAGCCACAGCGCTGGCGGTGCTCTTCTTCGCCGCGAGCATTGCGGCTCGCACGCGGGATATCGAGGCGGGAGTGATTCGCGTGCGACGTCGTCATCCGCGTCCTGTGCGAGCGGCAGGGCCGGTGAGTTTCGCGTTGCGGCTCAGCCGCGGCCAACTGCTGATATGGGCGGTGCTGATCTCGGTGCTAGCGGCAGTCTTCACCTCCATGGGGAAGAACATGGTGGATTTAGCACGTGCGGGAGCGACGTCCGGGGTGCGCTCGGTTCCCAGCTGGGAACGGCGGACCCGGGCGCAGACTTTCTCCGCTATATCGGCGTGCTGGTTGGAGCCGTCGCCGCAGTGCAAGCCATCGGGTTGGCCGGGCGTTTCGCCTCCGACGAGCGAGCTGGGCTGGTTGAGGGTATGCGTGGCACGGGCAATGGACCTGCGCGCCTACTTCTCGCATGGTGCTTCGTTGCGTGGCTTGGGGCAGCGGTAACACTTGCACTGGCGACGATGACGGTGGCCTTCGTCGGGTCGACGGTGCTGGACACATCGCCTACTCACGCGCTGCGAGTAGTTGCTGGCCAGTGGCCGGCCTGCGCCGCGTGTGTCGGGATCGTGGCTCTGCTCAGCGGCTGGTGGCCACGCCTGAACTGGATCGCCTGGGCGGTTATGCTGGTTGCCCTCGGTATCGCACAGCTTGGCCCGAGCATCGGCATGCCGGAGGGCGTGATTGATGCGGGGCTTTTCGCGCAGGCGGGAGAGTCGTGGTCCGCAGGTCTGGTGGCACTTGCTGTTGTGGGTGTTGCACTTGGCGCTGTGGGCGCGCGCCGTCGCGATCTGCAGGCAATGATGGGGCGCGGGCCTCTGAGGCGTAGGCGCGCCTTCACTATGTGGGGTGCAGGCGGCGGCCCGGGTGGCGGTCGAATGTGTTGAGGGTGCGCCCTAACTATGTGGGGTGCCGACTAGCGTAAGGGCAGAGCGGCCGTCGGCGTCCAGCAGCGTCCCGCGCGGCTGGCATGCGCTACGCGCTTCTAAGCACCGCATCCGCGATGCTTTAAAGTGGCCGTATGACGAATCAATCGTTGCATGAACGTGAGGATCGACTGCACCGCTTCTTCGCGGCGGAAAACGCGCGGGATTGGTCCGCCTACGCCACCTTCCTCCACCCCGATGTCGAATGGGTTCTCGTTGAGAGATCCGATGCCGGTAGTTCGAGTAGTTCGGATGTTTCAAGCGCCGCCGTTGCAGCAGGTGACCCGGAGGGGTCAACGAGCACCGTCGTCACAAGTGACCTGGATGTTTCAACGGGCACCGTCGCCACAAGTGACCTGGATGTTTCAACGGACACCGCCGCCGCAGGTACCGACCCCGCGAATACTGCCAGCGCCATTGGCCGCCTGGAACGCCTGATCGCGGGGCGTGACGCCTATGTGAGCGCCATGCGGGCCGCTTATGAGGGGCGGTCGACGACGTTCCGGTGCGAGGCGATGTTCAGTGACACGACCCATGGACGGATCGCCTGCCTGTTGGTCGACGACCACGGCGAGCGCTCTCTGGATATTTTCGACTTCGACGGCCCGCTTATCCGCCGTGAATGGGAGTTTCTTCTGGGGTGCGGCGCATAGTCCCAAACCACGCCACCGGGCCCATCCGTTTCGCGTCGGTCATACCGATGGCCGGCGAGTCCCGAAACTGCGGCATCAAGCCATTCCGGCATCGTTCCAGGGTTCATCGCCCGCGGCAAGCTGCTGCCATGTCAATGTGAGGCCGGGCCAGGTGCTGAGCGCTTCGAAGGCGTCGTCGGCGGCGGATTCGATACCGTCGGCGACATCCTGACCGCCGGACACGAGATCAAGAGCGTTCTGCCTGTCCGCAACGGGATAGGCGGCCCAGCCTCCACGACCGTGTACGCCGCTATCATCGGTCGGTAGGCTGCCCAGGAAAGTCAGTATTGCGGTTCGTGCGATACGAGGGTCTTGGTGATGCGCGACAACGCGCAGCGTGGCCACGTCGGTCTTGCGACGGCGATCCCACACCCAGTCGTGGTCAAGCATGTAGCGCTCGGGTGGAAGGTGCATGGTTCAACGGTACACACTCCTTCACCGGGTGGCACCTTCCAGCTTGTTCACCCGCGATGGAGAGCGATGCGCAGGCAGGGGCCTGGCGTTTCGTTCGCAACGGAGATGGAGGAGAAGTCTCGCGCACCTCTGTTTGCGGAGACTGTGGGCGATGCGAGGGCGGGGCAACGAGCGGCGACAGTCGGCGTGCAGGTGTCATCCAAGGCGTGCGGGCGCCAACCGACGGGGCATGGGTGCTAACCGAGGCGCGGGTGCCGCCAGCAGGAAGACGTTTCGGCGGCGAAAAGTGTCGGACCCTCCCCTTAGGCTAATGCCATGTCTACAGAACCTCTTACCATTGCTCTTTACGCAACGGACACCATGGCCGACTGGGAGTATGCCTACCTCACGTCACAGATCACCGTCGCCGAGCGCGCGAAACCGGGTCGTTTCACCCTGCTTCTGGTGGGTGACGGCGTCGATACGGTGCATTCGCTCGGAGGCCTGCCGATAACTCCCACGGCGGACCTTGATGTTCTCGATTCTCTGGCGGAGCGGTCGGCTCTTAGCATGTTGGTGATTCCGGGCGGTGAAACCTACGGCCACGGGCATGATCGCTTGATTAAGGCAGTCCGTGCTCTGTTGGCTCGCAACGTGCCGGTGGCGGGAATCTGTGGGGCAACGTATCTGCTGGCCCGCGCCGGTGTCCTCGATGAGAGGGCGCACACGTCAAACAGCGCAGATTTTCTGGCTGCTTCAGGCTACACAGGCGGCTCACACTACGTCGCGGCCCCTGTGATAACCGATTCGGGGTGACGACGGCGTCGGGCATCCAGCCGGTTGCGTTCACGGCGGAGGTGATGCGGGTGACCGGTCTTGTGTCGAATCCGGTGGCCGATGCTTGGGAGCATCTCTATCGAACGGGAGGTGCCGAACAGTACGGTGCATATGTTGCGGCGGCTAACACATGGGCGGAGGGATAATCATGTAGCGGGGTCTTGCGGACCGGGCGAGATCATGGTGAGATAGGCAAAGCCTCCTTGTTCCTGCATGGCTGCAGCGAACAAGGAACACGCGCGACGCGGCTTTTACGGCGATGTAGGTCAACCGCTTGCCTCGCCGACATAGACCGTCGATGTCTGCTTCACAAAGTGGTGGACTATCACGACGTAATCGTTGTGGCACGTTGCTGGTGCGTAACGTCGGCATCCGCTACGCGCGGCGTAGGTCAAAGGTTCGTATCACGAATACCGGAGGAAACAATGATCCGAGTAGGAATCATCGGATGCGGGAAGATCGCACAGGTGCGGCACATCCCCGAATATCTCGCGAACGCTCATGCTGAGATTGTCGGCTACTACAACCGCACTCGGGGCAGGGCGGAGGAATTGGCACAGCGGTATGGCGGCACGGTTTACGCGACAATCCCGGAGATGCTGGCGGATAGCAGCATTGATGCGGTTAGCGTATGCACAGCGAATACCGCACACGCACGGGAGTCAATCGCGGCACTAGAGGCGGGAAAACACGTCCTTTGCGAGAAGCCCATGGCATCGACCCTTGCCGATTGTGAGGCCATGATCAGCGCTGCTGACAGGAACGGCAAGAAGTTGATGATCGACCAGAACCAGCGTTTCGTGCGCGCCCATCGGAAAGCGAGAGAACTAATCGAGGCGGGGGCTATCGGTGAGGTACTGACCTTCCGCACCACCTTCGGGCACGGCGGCCCGGAGACGTGGAGTATCAACCCCGGTCCGTCCACATGGTTCTTTGACGCCAAGAGCGCGGCCATGGGAGCGATGGCGGATCTCGGCGTGCATAAAACCGATCTCATCCAATATCTGCTGGGAAGCACCGTCGTCGAGACATCCGCCAAGCTGACGACACGTGACAAACGCGGCCCTAGCGGCGAACTCATCGGCGTGGACGACAACGCCACCTGCATTTACACCATGGACGACGGCGTCGTCGGCACTATGACTGCCAGCTGGACGTATTACGGAGCCGAAGACAACACGACGATCATATACGGAACAAAAGGCATCATGCGGCTGTATGACGATCCGACGTTCTCTCTGAAACTGGTCCTGCGAAACGGTGAGGAGGTTTGCTACCGACTCGACCAGATTCAAACCAACGACAACCAGACCTCCACCGGGATCATCGACGCCTTTGTGGACTGCATTGAGAACGACACCGCGCCGGAGATCTCGGGCGAAAGTGTTCTGACCGCGATGCGGGCCGTATTCGGCAGTATCGAGTCGAGCACAACGGGACGCAGCGTTAAAGTGAACCAGGCAAGGTGAACCAACAGCGAAGGCGCCAGGCCGCTGGGAGTGGCCGCTATCCACCTCAATTATTAGAACCATGGCGGTTCGCACAGGAGCGGACGGCCGAAGAAAGGACTCAACACATGAAACTCGGACTAGTCAGCGCAATTCTTGACGGCAGCACATACGAAGAGATGATCGACACCGTCAGCGAATTCGGATTCCAATGCGTCGAGGTGGCGTGTTGGCCACAGGGGAAGGCTGAGCGGCGATATGCAGGTGTTTCCCATATCGATGTGGAGCGGGTTCTCGACGACGACGCATACGCCGCGCACGTCATCGATTACGCACGGAGCAAAGGCGTTGATATCTCCTCGCTCGCCTTCTATCCCAACACTCTCGACCCGGATCTGGAGAAGCGGGCAGCTAACGTGGCGCATCTGCAAACGGTTATCAAGGCGAGTGCCAAGCTCGGGGTAGGCCTAGTCACCACGTTTATCGGCCGCGACCAGTACAAGACGGTCGAAGACAATCTAGAGATTGTCAAAGAGGTGTGGCCGCCGATCATTTCGCTGGCTGAGGCTGAGAATGTGCGCATCGGATTGGAGAACTGCCCGATGCTCTTCGGTGCCGACCAGTGGCCCGGCGGTCAGAATCTCATGACAACGCCAAACCTGTGGAAGCGGGTATTCGAAATCCTCCCCAGCCCGAATCTCGGAATCAACTACGACCCGTCGCACTTCGTCTGGCAGATGGTCGATTACATCAAACCAATCTACGAGTTTGCCGACCGTATCTTCCACGTGCATTACAAGGACATCAAGCTCTACGAGGACAAACTCAATCAGGTGGGTATCATGGCGTACCCGTTGGACTACATGTCGCCAAAGATTCCCGGTCTGGGCGACGTCGACTGGGGCAAGTACGTTAGCGCGTTGACCGACATCGGCTATGAGGGATACACCTGCATCGAAATCGAGGACAAGGCTTTCGAAGGATCGCCGGAGAAGGTCCTGGAAAGCATTCGCCTGAGCAAGCAGTACATGGAGCAGTTCGTCATATGAGTGAGGGGAGGCGAAACCTGTACGCCGCGCGGCGGGTGTCTCGCTCTGCGGCGAGGTATCGCTTCGCAGAATCGCCAGCGGCGGGGCATGCGCGACTGTCGGCGGCGGGGCATGCGCGACTGTCGGCGGCGGGACACGTGCAGAGTTGCTGGCAGTGGAAAACATGCGACGTCGCCTGCGGCGCAGAACATACCACGTCGCTGGCGACGCAGAACACACAGAGTGTCTGTGCGCAGTGACTCGTGAGCCGGTGCAAGACCCTAGAGAGGAAGGAGCCGCAGAAGCGTGGCAACGGAGAAGAAATCGAAGAAGAACTCGCCGGAGATCAGCCGCGACTTTGATGTGAGGACATTCGCCTGGCTGCTCGGAAGGCTACCTGCACATTTGCCGATATCAGACGCATATTATGGGTACCACCGTGCCAGAGAAGAAAAAGGCGTGCTGGAAACACTTGCGGCTTCAGAACGGTTTCACATGGTGAAATGGTTTAGGGCGCAACCGAATACGGGAGACGGGCCGTATCTGAGAAGTAAGTCGAATAGATCGGCGAAGAGGGCATATAACCGTCTCGTTAACTCGCGCTCGTTGCTGTGGATCAATGAGGCATTAGGGCAGGATCCGGCACGGGTGCAAGAGGCCGCCGATGCGGCAGCGGCCGAACCTGACTACCGCAGTCGTTGCCGCATTGTGCGCGAGTATCTGCCGTGGGAGGAGGTTGCCGAGTTGGCGAGTGCGCAGCTCGAATCCGGTAAGCGCGCGCTGTGGTTGCGCCGTTTACAAGTACGACGGCAGGTGTGGTTCACTAGCCGACGATCTGGCCGGTCGGGTACGCAGAGCGATGAATGACGCACCGGCCGCAGCCCGTCGGTGGACCGCGTGCATGTTCACCTTCTATCGGGGAATCGGCTAAACGCGGCGGATAACACCGGCCTGAGGAGTTCGCGGCCATGCAAGGCCGCGAACTACTGGTTTTCAGCCTTGGCGCTCCGCCCACTCCGTCAACGTGACTCGCGGTCCGGTGAAGAAGGGGATCTCCTTTCGCACATGCAGGCGCGCTTCCAAGTTGCGTTGGTGGCGCATGGCGTCGGTAAGCCGATGCAGTTCGTCTGCTTCAAAGGCAAGCAGCCACTCGTAGTCATTGAGCGCGAAGGCCGACGTCGTCGACCCCTTGACATCCGGATACTCGCGCCCGGAGCGACCGTGCTCGGCAAGAATACGCGAGCGCTTCTCCTCGTCCATGTAGTACCAGTCGTAGCTGCGGACGAAGGGGTATACGCAGACCCATGGCCGGGGCGCGACGCCGGAGAAACAGGCGGGGGTGTGCTTCGCGTTGAACTCGGCAGGGCGATGTACGCCCACGCAGGACCATTCAGGGTCGAGTGCGCGGCCCAGGTCCGAGCGGCGGAGGGCGTGGTAAGCGGCCTGGAGTTGGGCCGGATCGTCCGCGAGAGTCCACAGCATGAGGTCGGCATTAGCGCGGAAACCGCTGATGTCGTACCAGCCGCGGATAGTAACACCGGTTGCCAGTACTGCTTCCTCCGCCGTTGCCGTGTCGATTCCGGCGAGCGAAGCGGAGGTACGGAATACGGAGTACATGACGTAACGCGGCTTCGCATTAACCTCTTCGGGCGAAACGGGAGTGTCACGCGGATCAACTGCATGCTGGGCATCGGCGTGGCCGGGGTGCGTCGTTTGGGACATGGGATGATGCTCCTTATCGGGTGTTACTTGTCGATTTATACGGGCGGACGCGGTAGGCAGCACTCCACAGTTTCCTGCAGGCAGGGATGGTCGGGAATTGCTTTGTCACCGCGGGCAAAAGCGGCATGGTCGGCTAGAAGATCGGCGAGCGTACTGACGAAATCGGGGTGTGTTCCGGCTGTTGCGGCGCGCTGATATTCGAGCCCGAGATCAGCTGCAGTTGCACGCGCCTGTGTGTCGAGGTCGAAAGCGACTTCCATATGGTCGCTGATGAAGCCGATTGGTGCCGCCACTACGCCCGCAATAGCCCTCGCCGCATCGCCGCCCGGGGAATGTGCGTCCGGCACTCGCGTGGAGCCTGTATCCGGTATGTTATTGGAACCGCTATGGAGTGCCGGGTGCGTCACACATGAGGAGTTAGCGGCAGCAATTTCGTGCAGACGGTCGTTGACATCCGGCTCTAACCATGGCGTGTGCGGGTTGCCGGAGCGAGAGCAGTAGACAAGCTCCCAGTCCAGATCTTCTTTCACAAGTTCTGCAGCTGCCTGGGCCACTGCCGCTGCCACGCGCATATGCTGTGCATCGTAACGGGCCGGTTCTGTTCCGTCAGCTGAGGCGGCATTCATGGCCGTTGGAATGGAGTGGGTGACGAAGAGGACTTTTATGGTGCCCCTGCGAATCCGGCTGCGCAGGCTGCGGACTGCCGAGGCGAGCGCATCCGCATTTGCGGAGATGAATCCAGGCCGTTCTGCGTACGGACCTGCCTTGTCGATCACGATGCCAGGGACCTGTGCTGTGGCACGCTCCAGATCTTCGCGGTACTGGCGGCATCCGGAATACGAGGAGTACGCCGCCGTCGGTAAAGCAATAACCCGGCGATGCCCGGCCGCACGGAGATCGGCGACGGCGTCGGATACGAAGGGGGTCCAATTCCGGTTTCCGATAAGCACGGGGCGTGGGCAGCCGCGCCGGGCAAGCTCATCTTCCAAGGCATCGCGTAACGCCTCATTCTGCTCATTGATAGGTGAGCGTCCTCCAAACAGTTCGTAATGTTGGGAGACTTCCAGCAGGCGTTCATCGGGTATTCCGCGCCCCGCCGTCGCATTGCGCATGAAGGGCAGCACATCCTCGCTCTTGCGGGGGCCTCCATAGGAAGTGAGGACAACAGCGGTGTAAGGGCTGAGTGAGTCGCCTTGCGGCACACTATCGGCAGAGACGGGCGCGGCCATCAACGTGCCTCCGCCGAATGGTGCTGTTTCGTCGACCGAATGCGCTCTGCTAACCGACTATGTTCCGCCGGGTGATAGGCGGTCGACTGGTCATGTGCTAGTTGCTGGTCACGCGCCGTCGATCCGTCGCAGAAATCATCGCCTTTCCACTGCTGGAGTTCCGCGGCCCTGGTTGTCACCGACCGATCATCCGTGGCGGGTTCCTCCAGATCGGCATAACTCAGGCCGGTGACTGGGCAGCGCCGTAGACGGGGGTCGGCCGCACGACGGGCTTCGATTCCGTACAGTTCCTCCAGCGCATCCAAATAATCGTCCATTCGTCCGGCGACGGCGGCGTCGCGGGCGCGAATTGAGGGAATGTGCAGGAGTCGGGTGGCAAGGCGATGTAGGGCCATGGTGCAGTCTTCGGTTGTCAGCGGTCGCCCCTGGGGAAGGCGGGCAACTTCGTCGTCGACCAGTTGCAGCATGGATGCGCGCAGCGAAGCCACCGCCGGATCGGCTACACGGGAGGCCAGGCGTGCGGATACCTCCGCGACTCCCTCAGACACAATTTGCGAGGCACGGGATGACTCTTCAGAGACGAGCGGGGATACGTGGTTTTGGATGGCTTCCAAATTAAGTAGCGTGATGCCGGGAAGTGCCGCCACGCCGGGATCC
This sequence comes from Actinobaculum sp. 313, assembly GCF_003073475.1. Taxonomy (GTDB): domain Bacteria; phylum Actinomycetota; class Actinomycetes; order Actinomycetales; family Actinomycetaceae; genus Asp313. The sequence continues at coordinate 451,638 of NZ_CP029033.1, forward strand.
ACATCTGCGGGTAGGGAGAGATCCAGGATGACCAAGGGGCGCGCCGTGCCCGCGGCCATCGAAGCGTCGCTGCACGCGGATGGGTATCCGTGCAATCCCCGAGCCTCTGCCAGTTGCGCCGCGTTAAGCGCGGTTGCAGATCCTCCACGGCAGGTGACAATCAGCGTGGCTTGGGTACATTCGCGCACAAGGTTCTCACCGGCGCGAATGCCATGGCGCTCGGCAAAACCTGTGGCACGGTTGGAGGCTGAGTGTACGGCGATATCGTGCACTCCGCGGCGGCGCAAGGCGGCCACTACCGCACCGGCGTAGGCGCCCGTACCCATAAGCAGAACCTGCTGTTCGCTCCAGTCGCGAATGCCGCTTAGGTCCAGGGCGCAGGCAACGATGGAACGTCCCGAATCATGCAACTCTGTCTCTGCCCCAATCTTGCGTGCCGTTCGCAGGGCCGCGTTCACCGCTGTGACCAGAGCGCCGGAGGTATGTCCGCGCTCGCTCGCCTGCTGGAGTGTGCGGCGCAGCTGTCCGGTGACTTCACGCTCACCAATGACCATTGAATCCAGGCCGCACGCGACTTTGAAAAGGTGTTCCAGCGCGCGGGTGTCTTCATAGATAACCCACTCCGGCTGCCGGTCGAGTTCGCGCGCCATGCGCAACCGGAGATGGGCGGCAGGAACCTGGGGAGCGTCAACGATGAACTCAATGCGATTGCAGGTGAGAAGGGTGAGAACGCCTTCGACGCCAGCGGTCTGCTGAACGCATGCGGACAGTGCGTCAGCATGTTGCGCGACACGCTCGACCTCTGCCAAGCCGTGTCTGTCATGTTTCACGGAGAGGATGCGCAAACTCACAGTGCGTCCAGTCTTGCAGATACATAGCGGTGCGGCAAAATCGATACGTGACACAGAGCGTTCAGTTGCCACTACTGATGGCTCTTTCGGGATCGCGGCCCGAGCGATTGCCGGTCTGGTTCATGAGGCAGGCAGGGCGCTCTCTCCCGGAATACCGGAAGGCCCGGCAGGGCGTCGCGATGCTCGACGCATGCCTCACACCCGAGCTGGCTGCAGAGTTGACCTGCCAACCCGTGTGGCGGCACGGAGTGGATGCTGCGGTGTTCTTCTCCGACATTATGGTTCCCCTTGCATTGGCAGGCGTGGATGTCACGATCGAACCAGGGATCGGGCCCGTCATTGCACACCCCGTACGCAGCGCCGACGACGTCGCCGCGCTCGCATCGCGTCGCATTACGGATGGATCAGCGATTACAGCGGCGGTACGCATGGCGGTAGCCGAACTCGACGTGCCCATTATTGGATTCGCCGGTGCTCCGTTCACCTTGGCCGCATATCTTGTGGAAGGCCGTGGATCACGTGATCATTTGGCCGCTCGCAGCTTCATGCACGCCGAACCCGCGGCTTGGGACTGCCTCCTAACATGGTGTGCTCGCATATCGGGGGAGTTTCTCCGGCTGCAGGCGGCTGGGGGCGCGGCGGCCGTGCAGCTCTTTGACTCGTGGGCCGGAGTGCTGAGCCTGCAAGACTATATGGCACACGCCGCACCGTACTCGCGGCTTGCGCTGCAAGCTGTCGACGTGCCCCGTATTCACTTCGGAACCGGTACCGGCCACCTGTTGGAGGCAATGTTCGAATGCGGCTGTCAGGCCCTGAGCATCGACTATCGAACTCCTCTCAACGAAGCAGCGCGGAGGGTTCCCGGCGCCGTCCTGCAAGGCAATATCGACCCCGCGTTCCTTGCTGCTGGATGGTCCGCGTTGGAAGCGCATACGCGCGACGTCGTCGCACGCGGTCGAAATGCTCCCGCGCATATTGTTGGACTGGGCCACGGGGTGCCACCGCAAACAGATCCTGCGGTTCTTACTGACCTTGTTTCCCTGATACACGAGCTCTGAAAGCTGGTGCACGATGAAGGCCGTCGTAATCGGAGCAGGAATTGCGGGTTTGGCCTGTGCGCACCGCCTCGTACGCGAGGGGTGGTCCGTTGATGTTCTCGAAGCAACGGATCGACCCGGTGGCCTAATCGCGCCGCTTGAGATAGCGGGTCAGGTTATTGATCGCGGAGCCGAGGCATATGCGAGGCGGCGGGGGATCGGTGATCGGCTCTGCGCAGAACTGGGCCTGGACGTTGCCGCTCCCGCGGGCCGTGCACACATCCGCTGGTCAACGACGGAGTCCTGGCCGGGTGCTGACGGCATACTCGGCATACCGGCCAGCCCCGACGATCCGGCGTTGCTACGGGCCCTGCGCCCAGTTGAACTAGCGGTCGCACGGGCCGAACCGCAGATGGCCCCATCAGTTGGGCAAGACGCGGAGACAGTGGGCGAGCTTGTAGCGGCGCGAATGGGGAAAGCCGTGGTAGACCGCCTCGTTGCGCCGGTGACACGGAGCATCTACCGGCTTGCACCCGAACAAATGACGTTGGCGCAGTACGCGCCCGCCCTACGTGGCCCCGGATCCCTGTACGCCAAGGTGCAGGCGGCGCGCGGCTCGCGTTCCAGTGTTGCACAGCCAATCGGCGGACTCGTTCGTTTAGTCGATGCGTTGGTGGAGGATATCCGAGCGCGCGGTGGGCAGGTTCATCTGTGCTCGCGTGTCGCCGGGATTTCTCCACGGAAGGGCGGGAGCTCTTCTGTTCCCACACGGGGTGCACAGCATTGCCCAGCGGCACCGCAGCGGGAGGGTGCATCCTCCGGTCGGAAGGCGATGGGTAGTGACGAGATCGCGAGCGGACGGGAAGCACCGGCTCGATTGCGGGTGAGTGCTGTGCCGAATACGAACGCCGGGTGGCATGTGAAAGTCGGAAATACGGACTATATGGCGGATCGGGTGGTGCTTGCCTGCCCGGGGCGCGTGGCCGTGGCGCTCCTCCGAGGTATTGGTGTGACTGCCGCCGCCCCGGCCACGAGTTCCTCACTCAGTGTGGTGCTAGCCGTGGATCCTACGTATATCGGGGGTGCGCCGGTTGGCTCGGGAGTGCTGCTCGCCCACCCAATTGAGGGTTTGCGGGCCCGGGCATTAACGCATTACTCGGTGAAATGGCCGTGGAGTGCGGGGCAGAGTGAACTGATCCGCCTGAGCTACTCGCCGCAGGATGAGCCGACCGAACAACAGGCCGTGGAGGACGCTGCTGTGTTGTTGGGGTGCCCGATTCCCGCAGCTCGTGATATGGCGGTTGTCCGGTGGCCGGAGATTCCGCGGGGGTTGAGCCCGGATGCGCGGGCTGTGCTCGATGCTTCATTGCCGGAGGGCGTGCGCGTCGCCGGAGCGTGGGTGGCCGGTAATGGTGTTGAGGCGGCCATTGCCTCCGGATTGGAGGCGGCCGTGTGAGTGAAGGCCTCATATATTTGAGTGAAGGCCTAATAGTGCATAAGTCTGGTGTGATGACTTCTGAAGGTACAAGACGCAGGCGTGCCGGTTCGCCACCGGTGTAGGTGGTCGTAAGGAAGAATCGCTCGGCTTGGAGCCCAGCCGTGAGGTACGCCACCGGTGTAGGCGGTTGCGGGGGAAAATCAGCGGGAAAGGAACGCGAATATGAGGCTAGGGACTCGCGCGTCGGCGCTTGCTATGACCCAATCCACGCTGGTTGCTGACCGGCTGCGTGAAACAGGGCCGGACGTGGAACTTGTTCCGGTACGAACTTGTGGTGATCGGGAACGCGGTTCTCTCAAGCATCTGGCCGGCCTGGGAGTGTTCGCGGCCGAGCTACGTTCGGCGCTTCTGCGCGGGGACGTGGATTTCGCGGTGCACTCGCTGAAGGACTTGCCTACCGAGACTGTTCCCGGGCTCGTCATCGCAGCCATTCCGCAACGCGAGGTGGCTGCTGATGCTATGTGCGCACGTGATGGTATGCGCTTGATCGATTTGCCTGCCGGTGCCCGTGTTGGCACCGGTTCACCGCGGCGGGTGGCACAGTTGCGGGCGCTGCGTCCGGATCTAGTATTCGTTGATATCCGCGGCAATATTGGTACGCGCTTGGAGCGAGTTCGCCCGGGTGACCTCGACGCCGTCGTTCTGGCGGCTGCCGGATTGCGCCGTCTTGGGCTGGCGGGCTATATCACCGAAGAATTGCCTATTCTGCCAGCACCGGGGCAAGGGGCTCTCGCCGTGGAATGCCGTAGTGACGATGAGAAAACCGCCTCGATTCTGCGCACTCTGGATGATCCGGATAGTAGATTGCAGGCGCAGGAGGAGCGGGAGGTGCTGGCGGTACTGGGAGGTGGCTGTGCCGCTCCGATCGCAGCTCTGGGGATAGACGGCTTGTTACGGGCGGCCGTATTCGCGGCCGACGGGAGCCGACATGTTGCGGTGACGGTCCCCCTACACAGCGGGGCTGGCCGGATCGCTGCGCAATGTTTGCTCGACGACGGTGCCGCCGCAATTGCCGATCTGGGCGCTTCGCGGCAGTCGCGTTTAGAGGAGTTTCACGACGACGTCGCGCTCTGGCGGGAGGGAAAGGCACGGGAAGAGGGCCGCCCACACTCTTTGCGCGAAGGAGCGGATACATTTCCTTCGCGCGAAGGAGCGGTTGCGCCGCCTCCTGGTGAAGAACCCGGAGCGTCCTCTTCCCACGAAGAGGCATGGGCGCCTTTTGCGTGGCGAAAGGCAGAAGTGTTCCTTCCGCGAGAAGAGGGCGTGTTGTCTGCCGCGCTGCGAGAACTGGGTATAGTCGTGACGGCCTGTCCCGTCCAGCGTCGTCGGCTTCTGACGCCGAATATACCCAGTGACCAACTGGAGCAGGCGCAGTGGTCTGTCATCACCTCGGCGCGCACGGTCGGTGCCCTCAAGGAGCTGGGCGTGCAGTTGCCGGGGCGGATCGCCGCCGTCGGGCATGCCACCGCGCGTGCTCTAGAGGCGGCGGGTTACGGAGTTGACCTGATCCCCCGGGAAGAGAGTGCGGCCGGGCTGCTCGCCGAGTTCCCCCGTGGTGGTGGGCACGTATTCTTGCCCTGCTCGGCACTTGCCGGGCCGGAGTTGGCCGACGGCTTGCGCGGACGCGGTTGGCAGGTAGATGTCCAGAGCGTCTACACCATGGAAGAGGTCGAGATTTCAGCGGCAATCCGGCGCCGCTGGCAGGGTGGAGAGTTTGCGGTTGTTGTCATTACCTCGGGATCTGTGGCGCGTACAGTGGATCGAGTACTAGGCTGGCCGCGTGCAACAGCAGTGGTCGCCCTTGGGCCAGCCACTGCCCGGGTGCTCGATGAGCTCGGTGTGGCGGCAGAGATTTCCCCGACGCCGCATGCTCCCGACGTGGCGGCAACCGTGGCACAGCTCGTCGTGAAGGCAGGGGAGGCTGCGCTGTGAATACACAGGAGGTAGCGCTGTGACACAGAAGGTAGCGTAAGCAGCGCAGGTCTAACCAGCGGCGGCGATGTCGCTGTTGTGGCAAGCAAGATCAGGCGGAAAAGAGGTGTCGGCAAGATTATGATTCAGCGTCCACGCAGGCTTCGCACAACTGCGGCCATGCGCAAGTTGGTCCGTGAGACCAGACCGGCGGCTTCACAGCTGGTTCTACCGGCCTTTGTGGGGGAAGCTTCGGCGGATATCAGTTCGATGCCGGGCGTGAAGCGGCATACGCCCGAGTCGATTGGCGCCGTCGCCCGTGCTGCTCGTGATGCGGGACTGGGCGGAATAATGCTGTTTGGTGTGCCTGATGATAAGGATAAAGACGCGCACGGAACGCAGGCATGGGCGGCCGATGGTATTGAACAGCGGGCCATTGCGGCATGCCGTGAAGCCGTGGGCGATGACCTAGTGATTATGTCCGATGTGTGTTTAGACGAGTTCACCAGTCACGGTCATTGTGGATTCCTAGGGGAGGACGGGCGCGTTCTCAACGATGAGACCTGCGAGGCCTATGCCCGCCAGGCCGTGGCACAGGCTCGTGCCGGAGCGCATGTGGTGGCGCCGTCCGGGATGATGGATGGTCAGGTGGGCGCGATTCGTGTCGGCTTGGATGCGGAGGGTTTCTCAGATGTCGCGATCCTCGCGTACTCGGCGAAGTATGCCTCGGCCTTTTATGGCCCGTTCCGCGAGGCAGTGGGGTCATCTTTGCAGGGGGATCGGCGCACCTATCAGCAAGATCCGGCGAACCGTCGGGAAGGCCTGCGTGAGGCGCTGCTGGACATGGCCGAGGGTGCCGACATGGTGATGGTGAAGCCTGCGAGTCATTACCTGGACGTGCTGGCTGATGTCGCGGCTGCATCCGATGTGCCGGTTGCCGCCTATCAGGTTTCCGGGGAATACGCCATGATTGAAGCGGCAGCGGGCCGTGGGTGGATCAATCGGCAGGCGGCCATTGAGGAATCGGTGACGAGTATTGTGCGCGCCGGGGCTGACCTGGTGCTGACCTACTGGGCGATGGAGGTCGCGAGATGGCTGAACTAACGGGAAATGCGGCGGGGGCCGATCACGGCACGCCGACTGATAACAGTGCACAGGAAGGCTCTGAGTGGCAGGTGGGTGCCGCCGGGGAAACCGGTACGTATGAGTCGACCGACATCCGTAAACCGGTCGAGGTCGCCGACCTGAGTGTGCAGGCAGTGAGTCAGAACGAACGATTAATGGAGCGGGCACAACAATCGATCCCGGGCGGGGTTAACTCACCGGTGCGTGCCTATGCGTCGGTAGGTGGAACACCGCGCTTTATCCGGGAGGCGGCAGGGTGCCGGGTGACGGATGCCGATGGGCGCAGCTATGTGGACCTTGTCGGTTCGTGGGGACCCGCTCTGCTGGGGCATGCCCATCCGGCCGTGGTCGACGTGGTGCGCGAAGCGGCGGGCCGAGGTTTGAGTTTTGGAGCTCCCACTGCAGCGGAAGTTGAGCTGGCTGAACGGATCCGAAAGCGAGTACCGGCGGCCGAACACGTGCGCCTCGTATCCACGGGCACCGAGGCGACGATGACGGCGGTACGCATCGCGCGCGGTGCAACCGGGCGCGACAAAATGGTGAAATTTGCTGGGTGCTACCACGGGCATTCGGATGCACTACTCGCCGCAGCCGGTTCCGGTGTTGCCACCCAGGGTTTGCCCGGCAGTGCCGGGGTGACGGCAGCAGCGGCCCGCGACACGATAGTGCTCCCCTACAATGACGGCGCCGCGTTGCAGGAAGTGTTCGAGCGTGAGGGTGCTCGGATCGCGGCTGTAATCACGGAGGCCGCCGCTGCCAATATGGGTGTCATTGCACCCGTGGCGGGGTTTAACGCTTTGATCAGGAGTTTGACGGCTGAGCATGGCGCCCTGATGATCCTGGATGAAGTGCTGACCGGTTTCCGTGTGGGACCGGGCGGATGGTGGGGCCTGGAGGCGGGCGGTGGTCTAGCCGTGGACGGTGTCCTGGACGTGGATGACGGCCTGGAGGCGGGAGACGTCGTCGGCAAAGACGCAGCGGGGGCAGCACCGTGGACCCCCGATCTGTTTACCTTCGGGAAGGTGGTGGGCGGTGGTATGCCGCTGGCGGCCGTGGCGGGACGGGCAGATGTGATGGACCTGCTGGCACCGCTCGGTCCGGTTTACCAAGCGGGCACGCTCTCCGGTAACCCGCTCGCCACTGCGGCGGGTATAGCGACACTCGATCTTGCCACACCACAGGTGTATGCCACGGTGAACCGACGTTCGGTGCAGTTGCAAGAGCTTGTGCACGAGGCATTGACCGGGGCGGGCGTGCCGCATGTGGTGCAGTCGGCAGGTAATCTGTTCTCGGTGTTTTTCCGCGAGGATCCGGTTCTCAATTACGACGACGCCCAGGCACAGGACACCGCCGCATACGGCCGTTTCTTCCATGCGATGCTCGATAACGGGGTGGCGTTACCGCCGTCGGCTTTTGAAGCGTGGTTCCTCTCTGCCGCGCACGACGACGCCGCCATGGAGACGATTGAGCACGCCTTGCAGGCAGGCGCCCAGGCGGCGGCCAGCGGATGAGGCACAGGTGACCTTCATCGGAGAGGTCACTATTTTGGCGTGCGAGCAGAGTCAATTAGACAGTCAGGTCTAAAACCAGATCTGAGATGTCCCGTAGGCGCTTGCCGTCTAGCAGTGAATTAAGCATTGACTGCGCTTCGTCATTTCCGCTCTGTTCAACTGCGGCGATCAATTCAGGAAGAGCGAAGTGGTAGACACAGTCAACATCACCGGTTCCTAATGCCAGTGATGCGAGTCGGGAGGGAGTAGGCTCAGCGGTCACAACAGCAATGTGAGGCGTTCTTCCCTTACGATTTCTGATGAGACTTAGAGCCTCTGAACGGGCGTTCTGCGCTCGATCAGAACGTAGCGTCCACTTGCAACTTACAACGGCGTGCAGAATACCGTGCGTGTTGTTCATTGCGCGAATAGGGGCGTGGAGCCCGCTGTCTTCGTCGACGAGGTGTTCGCCTATGTTGATGTGGTCGTCAGGTTCTGGATCGCGTATAACGAGGACATCTGGACTAATGGCATAGGAGTTTCCGAGAACCGCGCGTAAGGTGTTGTCCTTTTCGATAGCGTTAGCTAGGTCATCAAGGTGGGTGTAGGGTTCAAATCGTGCCAGATGGTATTCGCCGCGACGAGCGCCGACATTCTCGATGCGCCAAGCTCCCGGACGTAATGGAGCGAAACGCGGGAAGGACGAACGCAAAAACTCCGATACGGCATTCTCAAAGTTTCCACCGGTCGTCTGTCCGTTTAACCTGCGTGCCACCTCGCGCGCCCGGAGTTTCCGAGCGATTGATAGAGCAATCTTTCGCGAGGTCTCTTGCGAGCGATCGGCATTCGAGGCAATGCCGTTGTTGTCAATGATCAGAGTGCCACTGTCCACCAAGGTCTGGTGAAACAGTGTTCGAGCCTGAGTAAGAATGCTAGACATCTACAGAACTCCTACTTAGTGCACGGGCGATTTGCCTCCCTACCGCGCGAGCAACCGGTGGTGGAAATGCGTTGCCAATCTGCCGATAAGCGTTGGTTTTCGCTCCCGCGAACTCCCAATCATCAGGGAAACCTTGAATTCGAGCCGCCATTCTGGTGGTGAGGTGGGGCATGCCCTGGAATCCCGGGTGAGGGGGATTGTTCCCAATCAGCCGCCCATCGACCCCCAGTTCTGCCCAGGCCTTTCGCGCGCGGCTTGGTCCCAAGTCTGGTCCGCCGTGTTTCTTTGACCCGCCAACAAGGGTCGGGGCTATCCGATTGGCACGCTTTGCCCATTGATCGGCATGCTCCCAGCCATTGGAAGACATAAGATCTACAAGAAGATCTCCGACGTGCCTAGGGGGTGACTGATGAGGCTCTGGCCACTCAAAATTTGTGGCGAACTCGCTGTCCAAGGCCACCATAACAGCACGCGGGCGAAGTTGTGAGACTCCATAATGGCAAGCGTTCAATAGTCTCCAACGTGGGGTGTACCCAAGGCTGCTCAGACGATCATTAATTCTCTGTCGGTAGTCGTCGAACTTGGGTGTCATGAGTCCGCGAACATTCTCGAACATTACTGCTTTTGGTTGGATCTGCTCAACGAGTCGCAAGGCTGCCGGGAAGAGGTCACGCTCGTCGCTGGCACCGAGTTGCTTTCCGGCGACGGAAAACGGCGGGCAGGGAACACCTCCGGCAACTAAGTCCACGCCCTTATAACGTGCTCCGTCCCACTCGTTCAAGTCATCTTCTACGACGTTCCACTGAGGGCGATTCAGCCGTAACGTTGATGACGCCCACGCGTCATACTCAACTAGCGCAACGTGTTCAAAGCCCGCTTGTTCCAACCCTAATGCCTGGCCGCCTGCGCCGGCACAGAGTTCAACACTTGTGAAATCCATGTCCTCCCCTCGACTAGTTCTCCATTCTAATGTCTGAGCGTACGTCTAATGTCTGAGCGTACGTCCCACCTCCGACACGGAATACTCTCCATTCTTTCTTGACGCTGTGCGTCGAACATTCCATGGTGGTGTGCCCTCGGCCGGTCAACTGGGTAAAGAGTGTCGGGCTGACTCGGTGTGCGTGAAGTGGCACCTAGGTTGCGGCAGGTAGTCCGCCGGGAGGGCCTACTTCGCGGAAGGCGTCGAGAGTATTCGGCACGCCTTACGCGACGGCGGGAAGTCCAGGCCACCCACGACCTGTGGTAGCGTGAAATAACACTGATTGGAAACTGACGGCGGACTTGGAGAGAGACAAATCGTGACAGACATGCCCACTTGGGAAGAGTTCATGACCCCTACGCTCCGGGTCCTCAGCGATGGAGTGACGCGACATGGTCGCGAAATTCGGCCTCTCGTTGCTGCGCAAGCAAAGTTGACTCGCCGACAAAAGAACATAATGCTGCCTTCTGGTCAGCAGCTGATGTATGAGAATCGTATTGGCTGGGCCCTCTCATTCCTCGCCATTGTCGGTGCACTGGAACGGCCGAAGCGAGGGAACTACCGCATCACGGACGCTGGCAGACAGGTGTTGAAGCAATTCCCGAGCGGATTTAGCCAACAGGATCTTAAGGCTCTCGGCGAGGATCCGACGTCTCCGATCCGTGTCTATCAATCTGGGTCGCGCACTCGGCCAGAGGAGAGAACCGCTGATGCACAAGCTGCCTCGATGACGCCTCTTGAGCAAGTGCAAAGCGGTATCGAACGCATTCATAGAGATGTGGAGGCTGAGCTCCTTATACGTCTACAGGGCCAAGACCCGGGCTTCTTTGAGCACGCCGTCGTCGAACTTCTACTCGCCATGGGTTATGGCGGTACTAACGGTGCAGGCAGCGTTACCCCGATCAGCAACGACAACGGGATTGACGGTGTCATTGATCAGGACATTCTTGGCCTCAACCGGGTGTATATCCAAGCAAAGCGGTATGGCGATGAGCATCCCGTTGGTCGGCCGGAAGTGCAGGCATTTGTGGGTGCCCTCAGCGGCAAGGCAGACAGCGGTGTCTTCATTACAACGAGTCGATTCTCGGACGGTGCACGGAACTATGCGGATGCCATTCCCGCGCGGATTATTCTTGTGGATGGCAAACGCTTGGTGAAACTGATGGTCCGCTATGGGGTTGGTGTTCAGGTACGCGATACGTACCACGTGGTCGAGATCGACGAGGATTTCTTCGAATGACCGGGCGACATGCCGGGTTGACCGGGCGACATGCTGCGGCAGGCGCCTCACTTCACCGGCGTTGCGTACTCGGCCGAAGCATCATTGGCTGCCAGACTTCCGGCAGGCCTCAACGAGGCGGTTACGATCACGCTGTGCCAGTGTTTTCGCGGTGATGAGAAAGCGGACAGGGTGAGCGGCGGGTCAATGCCCACGGTCCGGATTCCCGCATAGGAATGCTCGGCTTCGTGCCCGCTGAAAACGGGCGTCCGCATAGCCATCGGATGCGTGGCGAGTTGCGCGAACGTTGCCTCGACCGTTGTGAACGGTATGCCTGCGTTTACGGCCAGACCTCTTGAGGCAAGTGCTCCCTCGATAAGGTCGTGCTGAGCTGGGTTCATTCTCCTGTCAGCCAGTGACACGGGTGATTGTGCGAGCTCTTGAAGGCTCACTGCATTCCGGTTTGCCAGCAGATGTGTGAGGGGCATGGCGGCTACGAGTTCTCCATACCAGATGTGTGTTGTTTCGACGGCGTGCGCGCGAACGTGTCCCCGCAGCAGGGCAGCATCGATCTTTGCCTCTTCAACTTGGCGTGTGCGTTCGGCCGGTGTTAGGGGAAGCGTTCGCAGGGTCACGCCTTCACGCGTGAGACGCTGCAGGATAGCGGGTAGTCGCGGTCCGTAACCTCTGGCGAACGCGCGTCCCGCACCGTGAGCAGATGCTCATGCCTAAGAATGACGGCGCAGGTGCGGAGGCTGAATCGTCCGTTCGTGCTGGAGGAGGACGGGTCCATCACCTTGCGAGTCTACTGCGCTGCGGTCCTTACTGCTTGCCCTGTGCACTGCAATAACCGACGATGCCGGAGATCGCAAGGACAACGACGAGCCCCGGCACACTCGCGTAACGCAACCGCAAACAGAGGCGGTCAGAAAACGTATCCTGAAACCTCGTTGATGCGGTTGACCATGAACACGCAGCACACCAATGCCGCTAGCGCGAGGAGTCCCCAGAGGATGGCGGCGCTGCGACTCGGCCTGCGTATATGAAAACCGCCTGCAACGGTGGCGCCGATACCCAGCACGCCCGTTGTGACGGCCATTTGGATCAGTTCCGGATAATGAAGATGCCTCGGAACATACTGCGGGGCTCCGCCGGGTTTCAGGGGCGGACGCACGTAGGACGTATACGCGTTCGCCACTGCGCTTGAACACGCGAGGAAGATGCCAATCGCGAAGAGGGCCACCGCCGAAATGAGCAGGGTGCGTTTTTTCTTGCTTGGTGTAGCTGCATGCTGAGCAGTTTCCGTTGCACTGTCTGAGGTTATCTGGGTAGATACTGGTTTTTCGGCGAGCATGGCATTATGTTAGCGTTTCAGAATGCGGTGTGCAATGCGGCAGCTCTTGCCGCACCTTGGCTCCCGGTACTGACCTATATCCAGCGCTGAGTTGATCGGTGAAAAGAGCAACGCAGGGTCAATAGACTAGCGTCGAAACGTCGTACGAGTGCCGGGCGGTGACCGCACAACAGATAAGTGCGGCGAGAATGAGGAGTCCCCATGCCAGGCCGGTTGCCACGGATCGCTTTCGTAGGTGAATGATGCCGACGACGGCGGAGCCAGCTCCAACGATTCCGGTAAGCCAGGCCAGTCGAATCAGTTCCGGATAGTACGCCGTGTGGTCACAAAGTTGGAAATCCTCGGTACCGCACGGGGTCACATACCCAACCCTCGACTGGGCAACCGCCCCATGCACACGATGGCGGTGGCGAAAATAGACCCGGCAAGTGCAAAAAGACGCCACGCAAAGGCTGGTGCTCCCCATGCTGGCCGCATGTTGCTGCGAGGCGCGCGCGGTTGTTCTGCACTCGGTCCGGGCGCAGACGTTTGCGGGGTGTGTTCATTCACCGTATGTGCGTTCGCGTTTGTTGCTGGCTGATCGCCGGGCGTTTCTCCAGTGAGCATAGGTTCAGCATACCGTTACGCTGCTGCGGTTCGTTGCCCAGCAGCACTTGTGGATAATGAACCCATGGACCAGATCTGGTATGACATCGCGGGCAGACTGCAGGACAGCGTGCATGCGGGCGCGGCACCTTCGCTTATCGCCGCAGGCATCGGCGTCGGCGTGGCGTTGACAGCCGTCGTCGTCCCGCAGATCTGGAAGGTGTTCCGCGTCGTTGTCACCCTTGTGCACGAGCTCGGACACGCCGCAGTCGGCGTGATAACTGGACGCAAGTTCGCCGGATTCACGGTGGAGCCAGATATGTCTGGCGCGACCGCCACCAGGGGTCCGAGCCGGGGTCCGGGACTGGTGCTCACCACACTGGCGGGGTATCCGATGCCGGCACTAATCGGCGCGCTGCTGTTCTGGCTGGCTTCAACGGGACGTGCTCGCCCTACTCTGTTGGGAATTGCCCTCGTTATCGCACTGGTGCTATTTCGTGCTCGCTCGGTATATACTCTCGCGATCCTATTGTTTGTACTTGCCACCGATATAGCGCTGTGGTGGTGGGGAGAACCGGAGGCTGCCGGAGGGGTGGTACTTGGCCTTGGCCTCTTCCTTCTGGTTGGGGCGTGGCGGCAGTTCTGCAACGTACTTTTCCACGGAGATAACTCACAAGATCCGGGTGCACTGGCCGCGCGCACGCGCGTTCCCGCCTTCGTTTGGAATCTCATCATCGGGCTGTTGCTCGTCCTCGCCACGGACTGGGCCGTTCACAGTTTCTTGTGGGCGTATACGTGAGCATTTTGTGCATGGGTACGAGTGCGCTACATGCGAAAACAAACAGCCGTGCCAAGAGCACACCCCCTCTTGGTGCGAGGTGGGTGCCGGTCAGTCATTGCCATCGCAAGCCTCCGATTCCTCCTGGAGGGTCCTGCCCGTACCGATCAATCCACCCTAATTCACTGGTCCTGCGCGCTGCGAGTCGACGACGGCGTCGAGCTTGCCATTCAACTCCGCGATCTGCTGCTGTAGCTCAGCGATCAACTGGCGTGTAGTCTCTTCTTCCTCCTCGGACTCCTCGGAAACCGAGCTGATGATCCACGATGCCAACGTTGCCGAAATAACGCCAATAAGCGCGATCCCGCCGGTCATAAGCAGCACGGCGACGAGTTGCCCGGATGGCGTAACCGGTGACACGTCCCCGTAACCGACCGTCGTAATGGTAACCAGCGCCCACCATACTGCGCGCGGGAAGGTGGTGATGGTCGCGTCGGGAGCGTCACGTTCCGCATTAAGGGCCGCGAGGGAACCGACGAGCGTGATAAGCACGACGCCCCCGGTGGCATATATGCTGATCCGCCCACGAAGTGCGGCGCCAGCGGTGCGTTGCAGCGTTCCGATGAGGGTGAGGACTCGCAGGAGTCGCAGAGGACGGAAGAAGGGGAGGACGACGATCGCTAGGTCGAATAGGTGGTGGACAAACCAATGACCACGCTGCGGCGCAAGGGCCAAACGTATGACATAGTCGATAACGAACACCACCCAGATGACGTTCATGGTGGCTTCGGCGGCGGTGCGAGCAGAACCCTGCAGGTCGGCTATGATCTCCCACGCGTATGCGCCGAGGAAAATGAGAGAGACGATAGCCAGGGGCCACTCGGTTATATGTTCCCAGCGTGCGAGCCGCGACTGTGGGTACTCATTCACCTTTGCATCCTAACGCCCAGCAGTTGTGTGTAGTTCGTAGTTGTGAGGAACTCGGCCTGTCACCATGCGGCCTGCCACCATGGGTGACAACACCCGGATCATCAAACGACAGGGGCAAGGCATCATGCCCACAGCGGCTGGCCCAGCCACCGGCACTCCTTCACCGGCGACCACAAACACGGTAACGGACGACCGCATTCCTTCGACCCGACCGCCTACAAGGATCTCAACACGGTCCAGCGCTGCTTCGGCCAGCTCAAACAGAACCTGGCCATGGTCACCAGATACGGCAAACTCGCCGTCCGCTACCAACCACCACTCATATCGTCAGCATCGACCACTGGCTCAAACGATTTGCATATCACAACCTAGAGCCAGTTCATCGACGGCGTCTTAGTTCGTGATGAACCCAGAGATCGCTCTCCTCCCCAGCGAGCGACCCTAGCATCGCGATCGATAATAGGCTAAAATCGACAGCCGTGGTGATCGATTTTCGCCGCCCGTTGGCGGTAGACCTCTTCGCTGGGGCTGGCGGCTTGTCCCTCGGTCTCGAGCAGGCCGGCTACGAAATCGCCGCCGCCGTGGAGTACGACCCCATTCACGCGGCGATCCACGACTTTAACTTCCCCTATGGCAAAACCTTCTGTGCCGACGTATCTAAGATCTCGGGCGACCAGATACGCGGGGAGTCTTTAATCGGCAACCGTGAGATCCACCTCGTCGCCGGGGTCCGCCCTGCCAGGGCATCTCGATGATAGGACGCCGCGCACTCGACGACCCCCGAAACGCCCTGTTGAAGGAATACGTTAGGGTCACTCTGGAGCTCGATCCGCGGTACTTCATCATGGAGAACGTCTCCGGTCTCATGGTGGGCAAACATCGGCAGCTTCTCGACGAGGTCATCGAGATGGTCAACGCAAGCGGTCGCTACCGCGTCGTGGAGCCGGTTCGCGTCCTCCAGGCGGCGGACTACGGCGCACCGCAGTCCCGTCGGCGCATGATCCTCATGGGTGCCCGAAGTGACGTGGCCTTGCCGGAGTACCCCAAAGCCATGTTTACGCCACGCACGATCAAGGGCGCGATCCCGACCAAGTTCACGCTCCCGCTCGGACCGAGTGTATTCGATGCGCTTGGGGATCTTCCGGACGCCGACGACTACCCCAAGCTCCTGAGCGACGACTCAGTGAGACCTGTGACCTATGGCCCTCCGAGCGCTTACGCGGCCAAGCTCCGCGGATTTATGCCTGACGTCCGCGATTTCTCCCGTCCTCGGCCAACGGACCCCGATTCCCTCACATCCTCTACTCGTACCGTCCATACGGACGTATCGATCAGCCGCTTTGACGCCACTCCGCCCGGGACGACAGAGCCCGTGAGCCGCTTCCTGCGGCTACACCCCGACGGTCTCTGTAACACCCTGCGCGCTGGGACGAACTCCGACCGTGGTGCCTTCACGGCTGCGCGGCCCATCCACCCGACTCTCCCTCGCGTCATCACCGTGCGCGAGGCGGCCCGCCTTCAAGGCTTCCCGGACTGGTTCCGCTTCCACGCGACAAAGTGGAACGGCTTCCGTGAGATTGGCAACTCGGTTCCTCCCGCTCTCGGCCGGGCTGTCGGAGCAGCCGTCCTCAGTGCTGATGGCGTCAAACCACGACGGGGGCGTCCGACGCCCTTGGGGATCCTGCGGTGCTCAAGATGACCTCTGGTGGCGCGCACGCGCACTTCGGCTTGACTGAGCGTGTCATTGCGCAACGTGATCGGAAGGCTGAGTGAACATGGATGAGACGGCGATGAACCTGGGTGCAGTCGGCAGCAAGGACACATCCAAGGCCAATCGGTACCAGCAGCTGATCGAGTGGGTCTTCCAGCGCCACTACGTGGCTGGGGACACTGCAGTCTACTGGGAGCGCCCCGAGCTAGTCGAGGGCGCGAGAGAACTCGGCATCGCCTTGCCCCGAAACCTCGGAGACGTGGTATACGCCATACGTTACCGCATACCGCTGCCCCAAAGTGTAGTCGAGACGGCCCCTGCGGGCACCGAGTGGATCATCCGCGGCAACGGGCGAGCAAAGTACGTATTCAACCTCATTCCTGCCCAGGTCCGCATCCGCCCTGACATGGCGCTGACAGTGATCAAGATCCCCAACAGT
The DNA here is from genome assembly GCF_003073475.1 of Actinobaculum sp. 313. GTDB lineage: Bacteria > Actinomycetota > Actinomycetes > Actinomycetales > Actinomycetaceae > Asp313. Next base: position 468,485 of record NZ_CP029033.1, read on the forward strand.
ACGCCCGAGATCATCGCTGCGACCGCCCTGGGCGACGAGCAGGCTCTGCTAGCGCTATTGCGCTACAACCGACTTGTCGACATTTTCCTGGGGGTCACGGCCTACTCGCTCCAGAACCACCTGCGCACCACCACGCGCAAGATTGGCCAGGTCGAGATCGACGAGGTCTACGTGGCCGTCGACCAACACGGCCGCCAGTTTGTAGTCCCGGTCCAGGCCAAGGGTGGCAACGACGAGATCGGCATCACGCAGACGGAACAGGACCTCGCCGTCTGCGCTGATAAGTGGCCCGACATGATCTGTCGGCCGGTGTCTGCGCAGTTCGTTGCTGACGGGCGCATCGCGCTGTTCGAGCTCGCGCTTCAAGATGAGCAGATTCGTGTACGGCGTCAGGCGCACTACAAGCTCGTGCCTGCGGCCGAAGTCACGAAGAGGGACCTCGACCTGTACGCCTTGGCGAGCGACGAGGGTACCGTGAACGCGGTGGGCGTTGAGTCCCCACCATCGGAGGACTAGGTCGTATTACGTAAGTGGGTGGGGTGGTAGGTGTCGTGTGCGGACCAAGGTGAGGTCTTCGGGCTATCACGGGTGGTGTGAGAACAGGCCGTGACACCTCGAAAGGCCTCGACCGTTAAGTAGAGAAGCTGCCGCGGGCCTCGACCTGGCCGATGCCCAATGGGAGCTGCTCGAGCCCTGCTGCCCACCCCGGCTGCTCGTGCAGGCCTCGCATGTGTCCGCTGCGGGCCCAGATCAACAGGGCACACGCCCCGTACCGGGACTCGCGGCTGGACGGGGTGTGGGGGTGCATTGGCAGCGAAGGCCGATGCTGAAGGTAAGGTCGGCTGACGGGTGACGGTGGATTCGAGCACCTGCCGGGTGTAGCCGACCAGGGTGCCCATGGCAAGGCCCACCGACGACTGGGGGTGGTTGTGGTAGGACCTGATAGGAAGCACGAGAGTAACTCTCTGCGACAGCTTTGGGCGGGCATCCAGTGACTCATGGCCGAATCTCAGCCCGGCACCCGGTCCTTGATGTCCTCATTGTTCTCAATATGTTGCCCGCGCGGGGCGCCGTGTCCTCGTCCATGAAGGCGAGCCCGGTCTAGGAATAATGCGTTACTCGCACGGGGCGTCGCGAGACGCACAAGATGTTGATCGAATGATCGCATGATGAGAATATGTGCACTGCGTTCATCTGTTCAAAAGATGTACATCCGATCAATACTGGTGTAACGTGGAACACGTCAACGCCGAGACGACGACGTCTAGAGGAAGGATGACGACATATGGCACCGAATATGAGAATGCAGATGGCGCCCGACCTTTCGTTCTCCCGTGTAGCCCATGGCTACTGGAGGTGGGACGAGTGGGGAATCAGCGTGGACGACCTGGCACAGTTGCTCCCGCAAATCCTTGACCTCGGCATTACCACCTTCGATCACGCCGATGGGTATGCGCTGGGAGCAGCTGAGACCGCCTTTGGCGAGGCCTTTGCAAAGACGGGAATATCCCGTGAAAGCATCGAAATCATCACCAAATGCACACTGGTGTACCCAGACGAGCATGTGAAGGTGAAGTACTACGACACCTCGCGTGAACACATCATCGCGCGGGTGAACCGTTCGTTGCAGAAGTTGCAGACCGACTATATCGATCTGTTGCTACTACATCGCCCAGATCCGCTAATGGATCCGGAGAGCACGGCTGCCGCGTTCGATGAGTTATACGAATCGGGGAAGGTCCGCCATTTCGGCGTGTCAAACTACAAGCCAATCGATTTCGACATGTTGCAGTCGTTTTCGAACCAGAAGCTGATCACCAACCAAATTGAAGTGTCCGTACTTCAGCATGAGAACTTTGATGATCGTACGGTTCAACACGCGGTGATGAAGCGCATCCATCCAATTGTGTGGTCGCCGTTGGCTGGTGGGCGGATCTTCACGGGACAGGGCGAAGAGGAGGTCCGGGTGCGGGAGGCACTGGAAGCAATCCGTGCTGAAATCGGCGCTCCGGCGATCGACGACGTCGCCCTGGCGTGGATCTTCACCCACCCGGTTGGATTTGTTCCCATTACGGGCGCCGCGGAACTTGAGCTGATTCGCAGGCCGATTGAGGCACTCGACTACACGTTGACCAAGGAGCAGTACTTCACGATCTGGTCGGCAAAGACCGGACGCCGGGTTCCGTAGAAGAACCATCAGCACCAGAACAAATGTCCAGTATCCAGAAAGGAAGAGTCATGCAATTGACAAGAGAAGAGTTTTTGCAGCGGAACGATCATTCCCTGCTCAAGCCGACTTTGACGTACGCCGACCTGCGCGCCGGTCTCGAATTCGCCGCCGAAACAGGGTGCGGCGCGGTATGTATTTCTCCGCATCGCCTGGCCCTGGCCAGTGAAGTCCTCAAAGGCACCGATGTGCGCATTGCTACCGTCGTTGGCTTCCCAACCGGAACGCATGCCACCCGGGCGAAGGTCGATGAGGCCAAACAGGTGATCGACGACGGTGCCGTCGCCCTTGACATGGTGATGGACATTGGCGCCATGCTCTCCGGTGATGAGACGAGGGTGCGCGATGACGTCGCCGCCGTCGTCGAAGCTGCTGCCGGAACTGAAGTGAAGGTCATCCTTGAGGTGGACTATCTCAGTGACGAGCAGATTGTCCGTGCGGCGCAGCTTTGCGCCGAGGCAGGGGCGAATTACGTAAAGACGTCCACCGGCTTTGTTGCGGGCGGTGCCAACGCGCACAATATCGGACTAATGCGCGGGGCCGTGCCGGATTCCGTCAAGATTAAGGCTTCCGGTGGTCTGTCATCCCTAGCGGATGTGCAGGCTGTTTTCGATGCCGGCGCAGATCGGTGGGGGATCTCGCGCACCAAGCAGATCCTCGCTGAGTTCTGAACTCAAGCGAGTTGCTGAGCAAGGCAAAGCATTGGGCGAGGGTGGCTGACGGGCAAGGCCGCCAACCGCCCGGCGCGGGGCCTGCTTCCGGTTTCATTCTCGACATGGTGCGAACAAGTGAACGAGGAGATGGACAAGGTGACGTATATTAAGCGCAGATACGCGTGCCAGGGGATCGCGTGCAACGCGGTCGCACGCCATAGCGCGGTCGCGTGCAATACGAAGGAGCCACATGTTCATTTCGCCGTCGCGAATCGCGCATATGTACTACGAGGAGGGCAAAACCCAGCAGGAGATTGCAAATCTGGTCGGTATGTCACGGATTCAGATCTCCCGTGTCCTGCAGCAGGCGCGCGTCGATGGAACGGTGCGCATCTCCATCGACTACGACGGATACTTTCCGGAGTTGGAAGGCGGGTTGAGCGAGAAGTACCCCGATGTGCAGTTCGTGGTGGCAGATTCGCTCGACGGCAGCGATGCGGCAATCAAGCGTTCCATCGGTGTGACGGCCGCCGATTATCTGGTACATCGCGTGCCCGATGGTGTGAAAGTTGCCGTGGGCTGGGGAACAACCTTGCGCGAACTTGGGCAGCGCCACGACGCCAAGGTCAAGAACATGATCTTCATTCCGTTGATCGGTGGGCAGGTCGGAGCGGGACTGGATGTGCATGCCAACTCGATTGCCGAATTGCTGGCCCAGCGTCTGGGCGGACGCGCTTTGCGCATGTTCGCACCCGCCGTGGCGGAAACCAAGAAGATCCGCGATCAGCTCGTGGCGTCGCGGCCTCTGCGCGACACTCTCGCAGAGGCAGCGAGCGCCCAGGTGGCCCTTTTCAGTGTTGGTTCGCCTTTCGCTACCACAACCACAATCGACAAGATTGGTTACTTCACTCCTGATGAGGTCGAACAGCTCCGCAAGGACGGTGCTGCCTGCGACATCATCTCACTGCGGTACTACGACTCTGTCGGCAAAGAATGCGGACAGAAGCTCAGTAGCCGTACCGTATCTATCACAGCTGAACAGCTTTTCGACATTCCGCTGAAGATCTGCCCGGCGGGAGGAGAGGACAAGCACGAGGCCATTGGCATTGCGCTCGGTCTTGGCCTTATCGACGTACTCGTCACCGATGACGCGACCGCGCGATTCCTCTTGGCCTAGCCCGGAAGCAATGTAACCGCAAGGGCTATGCGCCTCTGACCGCGGTGGGGATTTGATGCTCGTTCATGGCGATGGTGAGTCGTAACACGCCCCGTCGTACTACGTGTGATGCATTTCCTCGCACGGGAAGACGATCTGGCTCAGGGCACTTGCGGTGCAGAGCCGATGGCATCGGTCCGAGTTGCTGCAGCTGTTCATGATCGAGAGGCAACTCATGACTTTTTCCTTCAAAACAGCCGAAGAGATTGTCTTCGGCGACGGAGCCGCCGCGCGGCTCCCTGCATTCGTCGGGTCCTTCGGTTCACGCGCCTTTCTGGTTCTCGATCCGTACCTCGACGAATCGCGACCTCCGGTGGCCGGTATTGCACCGGAAATGCAGACGATTCGCAGCAGCGGTGAACCGACCGTCGAGGGGATCCGAGCCGCAACGCTGCAGGCTCGCGCCTTCGCACCGGACGTCGTCGTCGGAATTGGAGGCGGATCCACAATGGACATGGCAAAGGCTATCGGCATCCTGTTGCGCAATGACGGCGACGTGCTCGACTACCTGGAAGTAGTCGGCGTCGGCAAGCCGCTTGTGGCGGAATCGGTGCCCGTCATCGCCGTTCCGACGACGGCGGGAACCGGGGCCGAGGTGACCGCGAATACGCCAATTTACTCGCCTGAACACCAAGTGAAGGCGAGCCTGCGCAGCCCGGCCATGGTCCCGGATATCGCCCTGATAGACCCGGCGTTGACGGCGAGCACGCCGCGCTCGGTGACGGCCTCCTCTGGCTTGGATGCGTTGACGCAGTGCCTCGAACCCTACACGTCGCGATTTGCCAATGACTTCACGGATCTGTTCGCGCTGGAGGGATTGCGCCGGGCCGCGCGCGGACTGCGTGCGGCCTATGCCGATGGAAGCGATATGGCCGCACGTACGGACATGGCAATGTGTTCGCTGCTGGGAGGCCTATCGCTTGCAAACGCCAAATTGGGTGCGGTACACGGCCTGGCCGCTCCACTCGGTGGCATGATCGGCGCCGCGCATGGCGAGATCTGCGCCTCGTTGCTCGCGGTGGCGACCGAGGTGAACGTTGCCGCCATGCAGGCACGGGAGCCGGATAACCCCGCACTTGCCCGTTACAGTGAGGCCGCACGTATCCTCGCGGGGGATCCGCAGGCGAGCGTGGACGACGGCGTCGCCTGGATCCGTGAGACGGTGAACATGCTGGGTGTGCGCCCCCTATCCCAGCTCGGGCTGACGCAGGAACGGATTCCCGAAGCGGCCGAGAAGGGCATGGTTGCCAGTTCCATGAAGGGCAATCCAATCGTTCTCACGCTTGGCGAGGTCACGGAAATCGTCACGCGTTCTATGTGAGGTGCAACGAGGCGTTCCCAGGTGAGGTGAGACGGCGCAGGATGCGAGCGTGCAATGGGCTTGCGCGCCGACGCCCAGCCGAGATGCCTGTACCTCCACCCATCTGCTATTTCACGACGACTACTCGAAGACGAGGAGGACATCATGACATCACAAACTGCAGTCTTAACTATCGACGTCGGCTCTGGCTCGGTGCGGGCTATTGTCTGGAATCGTTGGGGGCAGATACTCGGCATGTCGCAACACGAATGGACATACGCACTATCCGATGTACCCGGCGGTCTGGATTTCGACACTGCGGCGGGCTGGGCGGCAACGGTCACCTGCATCCGGGAGGCTATTGAACGGGCGTGCGGTGAAGACGGAAGTATCGACCGCGAAAACATCAAAGCAGTCTCCGCCGCCAGTATGCGTGAAGGCTTCGTCCTTTACGACGACGTCGGCAAGGAGATCTGGGCCATTCCCAATGTTGACGCCCGGGCACAGGAAGAGGCGGCAGAGCTGCTCGAAGAGGGCCACGGCCCGGAGTTCTTCCGGATAGCGGGCGATTGGACATCATTGGCCGCGTCGGCCCGGCTGCGGTGGGTGCAGAAGAAACGTCCCGATCTGTGGGCGAAGGCCGCGCATATGACAATGCTGGGTGACTGGGTGTTGTACCGCCTTTCGGGCGTATTCACCGCAGATCCGTCCTTGGGTTCGTCATCGGCCATGTTTGACCTCAGGGAGCGGACGTGGTCGAAGCATATCGCGCAAGTCATTGGCGCCAAGCACATCCTGCCGCAGGTGCGTGAGTCGGGAACCGTCATCGGCGAGATCACCGCTGCGGCTGCCTCGGAGACGGGTCTTTTGCCGGGAACCGTTATCGTGGCCGGCGGCGCGGACAATATGCTCGGAATGGTAGGCGCACGCGCCGTTGAAACCAATCAAATAGGTATCGCAGGCGGCACGTACTGGTTAACCGCCGGGATTACCGACAGGCCCGTTCTCGACGACGCCATGGAACTGCGTTCGCTCTGCCATGCCATTCCGGGCAAGTGGATCCTGGAGGGTTGCGGCTTCGCCCACGGATTCTCCACCCGTATTGTCCGCGATGGCCTGCTACGCGAGGCCAATCCCGCCTTCGACGAGTCTAACGGCTACGAATATCTGACCAAGATAGCGCGCGATTGCCCGCCCGGTGCCAATGGCGTGTTTTACTTCGCGTCGAACGTGATGAACACGAAGTCCTGGAAGCACCCCGTACCCTCTATCGTCGGCCTGGATCCCTTCCGAGTAGAGGAGACGGGACTGCCGTCGATTTACCGTGCGGTGATGGAGGAGGCCGCTTATGGGGCTCGCGCGCACCGCGACATGATCGAGCATGTGTGGGGGCATGGCGCGAGCGAGACGATCTTCTTCGGCGGCCCGTCGCGTTCCGAGTTGTGGTGCCAAATTGTGGCCGATGTGCTCGGAGTAGATCTGAAGGTTCCGCGTGGCCCGGAGGCGACGGCGCTCGGTTCGGCCCTATGCGCTTTCGTGGGAGCAGGAGAATTCGCCTCGCTGGACGACGCCGTCGCCGAGGCCAGCTATCGGCACCGCACCTTCCACCCTATCCCGGAGAACGTCACCGCCTACGAGCGACTGTATCCGCAGTGGCGTGCGCTGAACGACCACATGCTCGAGGCCTCTGATAAGGGGCTTGCGCCGTACATGTGGGTGGGAGCGGGCGCAGCTAGCCCACTTTCGCAGCGTTGAGGCGTGGGCGCGCGCAGGCGTGTGTCAGAGCCGAGGGCAACACCTACATTGGCAGGCGAAGGTGGCCGAGAGGCGCAGGGGAGCACTTCCCTGCGCAGTGCCACGTCGTCGTCGATGTGGCGCCGGTTCAACTGATCGGCGCCACACACAACACATCAATAAGTAAAACAGGGCGGTTTCGTGAGGCGGATGTACGCATGTGGGTCTGCGTATGTGGGCCCGCGCATTCGCGACGTACGCCGGCCTCACCGTCCACCTATCGAATGGAGAACATTATGACTCTCGTCGCCGGAGTGGATTCGTCCACCCAGAGCTGCAAAGTAGTTGTCCGCGACCTCGCCGGAAATATTGTCCGCGAGGGACGCGCACCACACCCGCCTGGAACCGCCGTCGACCCGGCGCTGTGGTGGAATGCCATGCTGTCCGCCGTCCAGGCGGCGGGCGGTCTGATGGATGTCGAGGCGATATCGGTTGGTGCGCAACAGCACGGCATGGTGGCCATGGATGAGCGAGGGAATGTGTTGCGCGACGCTCTAATGTGGAATGACACCAGTTCTGCACCAGCCGTCGTCGCACTGAACGATGAACTAGGGGCCGATGAGTGGGTGCGCCGCACCGGGTTGCCGCTGGCGGTCTCCTTTACCGTCACGAAACTACGCTGGCTGCGCGACAACGAACCCGATAACGCCGCCGAGGCGGCTGCGGTGATCCTGCCCCATGACTACCTGACGTGGCGGTTGAAAGGCGGTGAACCGGGGCATCTGGACATGGATGATCTGACCACTGATCGATCCGATGCGTCTGGTACGGCCTATTGGTCGGGTGAAACAGAGGATTACTGCCATGATCTTGTGGAGGTGGCGCTCGGCCATCGAGTGCACCTGCCGCGGGTGCTCGGACCGCGGGAATCCGCCGGCGTCACGGCCGAAGGTCTACCGGGGATTCCCGCCGGGATTCCGATTGGAGTGGGAGGCGGCGACAATGCCTGCGCGGCGCTCGCGCTCGGATTGGAGATCGGTGACGCGGTTATTTCCATGGGGACGTCAGGAACGGTTTACGCTCGCACTGATCGGCCCGTGCACGATTTCTCCGGTGTTGTGTCGTCCTACGCGGATGCCTCGGGAGCGCATCTACCGTTGTCGGCAACGCTGAATGCGGCGCGGGACGTCGACGTCGTCGCGCGGCTACTGGGCCGCGATCACGGCGAAATCGCCTATCTCGCCTCGGTGGCATCTCCGGGATGTGACGGTCTCACGCTCCTGCCGTATTTCGAGGGAGAGCGTACTCCGAATCTTCCCGATGCCCGTGCCAGCCTGTACGGCATGAATATAGCCAACACGACGCCGGCAAATCTGGCCCGCGCGGCGGTGGAAGGTATGCTGTGCTCGCAGGTTGTAATGCTGAATGCGACTATTGACCTCGGCGTGCCGGTGGAGCGGGTGCTCATTATCGGTGGTGCTGCACGTTCGGCAGCTGTGCGAGCGATTTTGCCGCAGATCATCGATAAGCCCATCTTCGCACCGGAACCGGGGGAGTATGTGGCTCAGGGTGCCGCGATGCAAGCGGTGGCGGCGCTGACCGGTGACTTCCCGGATTGGGAACAGTGTGGCGACACAATTGAATCCGCCGAGCAGCATCCCGAGATCATGGGTCAACATCTGGAGGTACGCCAGCGCATCTACGGCGTGTGACCCAAGCTGTGGCCCAATGCGATGGGGCTGGTGTTGGGGCTGGGGGCCTGGCCGTGGGCGTGTTTCGGCTCTGGGCTGGGGCAGTGGCTGTGGTCTTGGGCGCTTCGGCTGTGGGCTGGGGTGCCGGGATTCCTGACTCGGGTGTTCCAGTTGCGGACTGGGGTGTTCCAGTTGCGGACTGGGGTCTTGGGTGCTAGGGGTCCTGACTTGAGTCCCTGCCTCTTACTGCGTCAAAATCTCCGGGTTTTCCGCAATCTTCCGCGGAAAGCCCGGAGGTTGGCGGAAAGCCCGGAGACTTCGGCTAGTGGGTGGGGATAGGCAGGCCATGGCGGCGCGACTCGGCTCGCGGGTCCGTTGGATATGGCGTGTGGTCACGTGCTGGACGCGAGAAAGAGTGTGGCCTGGACTAGAGATCGCGCGTGAGCCCGGTAGGAGTCAGATTGCCTGTGGGCCAAGCATGAGCGTGGGATCATATAGGCGGGACTGAAAGGAGAATTACCCGGATACCTTGGGAGGCAGGCACGGGTGAACAGACAGGACATACTCGAGAGGCTGCGGGCACAGATCGCGGTGAATGGGCACGTGGTTGGTGCCGTCGTTGGCTCGGGAATGGCGGCTAGATTCGTGGCGATGGCGGGCATCGACTTCTTGCTGGCGCTTAGTGCTGGTCGATTCCGGATCGCAGGTCGCAGTTCGTACGCGAGTTATTTCTGCTACGGGAATTCCAATGAGATCGTCAAGGAGTATGGAACCAGCGAGCTCTTGCCGATTATCCGCGATGTGCCCGTCCTTTTCGGTTTGTTCGCTTCCGATCCATTCATTGCCCTCGGGCCTTTCCTGGATGGGATCCGGGAGAGTGGATTCTCCGGCGTCGTCAACTTTCCGACGGTCGCGCTTCTGGACGGCCAGTTCCGCGAGGCGGCAGAGGAGGACGGAGTCACCTTCCAATGTGAGGCCGACGCTATCGCCATGGCACACGAGCGCGATCTCTTCACGGTCGCGTTCGTGACGAATGCCAGCCAGGCGCGGGAGATGGCTGAGGCCGGAGCAGATGTCATATGTGCTCATTTGGGCCTGACCCGTGGCGGATATGTTGGTGATGGCCAAAGTATCCCGATAACTCAAGCCGAGCAGATCGCCCGCGAGGTCTTTGCTGTTTGCCAGCAGGTGCGCCCTGAGGCAATTCGCATGGTTTATTCCGGGCCTGCCAGCACGCCGGTCGACATGCAATACCTGTACGACAACACACCCTGCCAGGGATACATCGGGGGATCGGTCTTTGACCGTATACCCTCCGAGAAAGCGATTCTTGATGCGGCCATCGCCTTCAAGAGCGGAGGTAATGCCGCAAAAGAGGCCCGGATGCGTCGCCTGGTACGTCGAAGTATGCAGCCGTCCGACTATGCCGACATTGTTAAGCAGTATGTCGCAGAGAACTATGCACATCCGGTCCATCTGCGTGACATCGCGCTTGTTCTTCATCTGTCATACTCGCACCTCAGCGCCATGTTTACGCGGGAGGTGGGGTGCACCTTCACGGAATATCTCATCCGCTACCGGATGAATATTGCCCAGGATCTGCTGCGTCAAAGTAGAGCCAACATTGGTGAGATTGCGCGCAGTGTCGGTTACTCTGACCCGGGGCAGTTTTCGAAAACCTTCAAGAAACGAGTCGGTCTTCCGCCCGGCGCGTTTCGACTGGCCGAGGGACCTGGCCGAGGGAAGTGATTGAGTCGGCAGGTGTTGACCGGGGCCGATGGGGAACCCGGGGCCGAGGGGGAGGGACTGACTCGGCAGGAGTTGACCGGGCCGGTGGGGAGCCCGGGGCCGACGGGGAGGGACTGACTCGGCAGGAGTTGACCGGGCCGGTGGCGATGTCTTGTAGCGCGGCACTACGCAGTGAGTAGGCGGCGGTGACGCCGTAGCGCAACGACGCCGAGCCGGTTCCCCGCACCAGCTCGGGTACGGGGAACCGCTCTAGGTAGGCAGGGCTTTCCGACCGGAGGCACAGGCAGAAGCCATACCCGGACGGTCTCAGATCCAGGATGTCCGATTCCACCTGTGCAAGGTTGTGCCCGGTCAAAAGCGCGAGGACGGGACTACTCTCACCCGTCGGCATCGCCACGACCAGGACCGGTTAGAAGCGCGCAGACGGGATCACTTGCTAATCGCCTTGAAGGCGGCGGCCTGTGCCGTCATACCGCGCTCGGAGGCAAGCCTCTCAATGGAAGATGCCCGAAGAATCCGTCGATTTCGGGAACGTTCCGGATGACGTATGCGGCATCCTCCGGGTCCGCGATCGGACCGCCATGGCAGATCACCATGACCTCGGGGTTGACGGCGCGACCGGCGGCAATGATCTCGCGGATTTTTGCACAGCAGTCGTCCAGTGTCAGAGCCGTTTCCGCGCCGATTGAGCCTTTTGTCGTCAAGCCCATATGGGCCACGAGGATGTCGGCGCCTGCCTCGGCCATGGCGGCTGCTTGGTCCGGATCAAAGACGTAGGGGCAAGTCAACATGTCGAGTTCATGTGCCTTTCGGATCATCTCGACTTCAAGCCCGTACCCCATGCCGGTCTCTTCCAAGTTGGCACGGAACTTCCCGTCAATCAAGCCGACCGTCGGGAAGTTCTGGACGCCGTTGAATCCCTGTTCTTTGAGTTGCTTCAGGAAAATGTCCATGATCCGGAACGGGTCGGTGCCGCAGACTCCGGCGAGTACCGGTGTTTTCTGCACGATGGGCAGCACCTCTTGCCCCATCTCCTGGACGATCTCATTTGCGTCGCCATAGGAGAGAAGGCCGGAGAGCGATCCACGTCCGGCCATGCGGAAGCGCCCGGAGTTGTAAATGATCAGGATGTCGACGTCGGCCTGCTCGGAGCATTTTGCGGTGATACCGGTACCGGCACCAACGCCGACGAGGATTTTCCCGGCAGCGATCTCTTCTCGGAAACCTGCGAGTATCTCGGATCGGGTTGCGTGAAGCATTTGTTGTCCTTTCCTTTGAAACTGTCGTGTTGGGATTGAATGCGGCGGATTGTCGGGCGAGGGCGTCCAGCGCTGGAACTTGTGGCCCTGGATTGTCCATCGCGCCGATGCGGTCTAGTCCGCTGCCCGCATTAGGCGGATAAGAGTGTCCGCCGCTATGCGTGCGAAGTTCTCATCGTTGATATGAAGGTCTAGTTCTCTCACCTCGATCCGGGTGGGGTCCAACTGTTGGCGGAGGGTGGTGAACAGGGCGGCGTCGGCCTGTTGATCCCAGAAGGCTTCACCCTCAGCGTCAAGTGCTGATACGCCCTGTAACGGTAGGAGCACGATCGTCTTCCCGCCACCTTTGTTGAGGTTCGCCGCTATTCGCGTACCGATTTCTCGGAGCTCTTCGGGCGTTGTTCGCATGAGGGTGACAGATGGGTTATGCCGGTATAGGTTCCGTTCGCGAAATTTGGTGGGTACTGAGTCCGGTGGGCCATAGTTCACCATATCGAGCGCACCTACGGAAACCACTTGTGGCGTGCCAGCCCTGCCAGCTGCGGTGCAGCGATCTGGCCCGGCCGCCAGGATGCCTCCCACCACTTCGTCGCACCATTCTGTAGTCGTCAGATCTAAGACACCGGCGAAGGCACCGGAATCGATCAGAGACTCCATCGTTCGCCCGCCGGTACCGGTGGCATGGAAGACCAGGACTTCGTAGCCCGCCTCCTCTAGACGTTCCTTGGCGGCCATAACACAAGGGGTTGTAACGCCGAACATTGTGGCGGCGACGAGCGGACGGTCCTGCTCGTGGTCCTCTGCTGTGCCGTCCGCGTTGAGCATGCCGACGACGGCGGCCACGGCATTACGGTAAATGGTCCGTGAAATCTTATTGAGCCCGGCGACGTCGACAATTGATGGCATCATTACGATGTCACTGGTGCCAACGTAACGGGCGACATCGCCAGCCGCCATGGTTGAAACCATGAACTTCGGAACGCCGAGGGGAAGCTCCCGCATGCCGGCTGTTGCGATCGCTGTTCCGCCTGAGCCGCCTAGTGAGAGCACTCCGTCTAGGCGGCCTTGTGCGTAAAGACGAGGGAGAAGTTTGGCCATGCCCTCGGACAGAGCCGCCGTTGCTGCGGCTCTGTCGTGTGCGGCTGCAATGAGGTCGATGTCGTGGCCTGCTGCCGCGGCGACATCACGATTGCTGATGTCTGGCGTGGGGCTCCCGGTTCGTTCGGGCACCGGGCTTGATGCGGCGGGGGATGGAGTGCCAGTGTCGGCGAAGACTCCGGTATCGATCAGCAGGGTACGCGCGCCAAGTCGTTCGGCGCATTGTTGGACGTAGAGGAATTCGGCACCCTTGGTATCAAAAGTGCCTGCGATAGCGAGGGTTTTCATATGAACCTCCTGCTGTACTGCAATGTACAAATCGATGTCTATTTCGACGGTTGCGCGGCCGTCTGGAGACTGGTGCGCTGACAGTCGCTCAGTGGCTTGTGTCAGTTTCAGCCTCGTTGCGTGTGTGTTTTCAGTATGCGGAGGCGATCGGGGGAAGGGAATGGTTTGATTTTGGATTGTTATGGGTTCATGTTGGAGCCGGGGAGCTCCTGAAGGCTGGTTGCGGTCGGTGGGTTGCTGGTTGCGACCTGTGCGGTGTTAGTTGCGGCTCGCGCGGTGTTGTTGCTTGCGGGGTGCTGCGGCGGCTGTGGCGCCTTGGTTGCGGCTCGTGAAGTGTTGGTAGTGGCGGTGGATTCTCTGATTCTCCGGGTTTTCCGCAGTTTTCCGCGAATAACCCGGAGACCGGGCGAAAACCCGGAGAATCCCGGTGGTGAGGGGGCCAGGTTGGTGATGCGCCTACACGTTGCCAGTTGCTCGTATTTCACATGCTGAGCCTCTCGCGAGGGGAGGTTTCAGGTGGCCGAGCCCATGCCTCACTTGTCGGGGTCATCGTTTTCCGGCGGTTGAAGTTGGTGCTCAGCGCCGAGCATGGCGATGTGCACCTCAGCGGGTGGAAGATCAAGTTCTTGGGCAATACGGGTGCCAGTTAGCTTTCCGTATCGGGTGGACTCCAATACAAAAGCAAATAGTCGCGACCGTTCGTAGCCTGGCATTCCCTCTGGCTCGCTGGTGCGGTATCCAAGGTGAGTCAGCTCGCTCGAAACTGAGCGGTAGGACCACACAGTCATATGTCCGATGTCGCGGGCCACATGCGTGAGGGTGAGGGCGGCGACGGACCAGACCTGCTTGGTCTCTAGAATCTCTTCGGTCGAGGGATTGTGGTTGAGTTGCTGGGCTAAGACATCGCTGGGTAGGAGGAACTCACGAGCGAATAGGGTGGCCTGGACCTCGTGCGAAGCTCCAGACGGGGTGCCGCTGTGGCGGTGTAACACGAGATGGCCGAGTTCGCGCGCTAAGTCAAAACGTGTTGCCTCGGGTGTAGATGCGCGGGCGAGCAGGATATACGGGCGGTCATCATACCAGTGCGAGAAACTCTTAACCGCGGCGGCTGCCATCGGAAGCCCGTTGATCCGGATGCCGCGGAGCTCTGCTAGCCGGACAAGATTAGGGATGGGATCTGAGCCTAAACCCCAGGCGGAACGGAGCTCACGAGCCGCCTCTGCCGGAGAGAGACCTGGCAAGTCGGGAACATTGAGGCGGGGCAGACTGAAACGTGTGTCAATCCACTCATTGACGTCCATGTAGAGCGTTGCAGCCGCAATGGCGAGCGACCGTTGCTGGTGCGTGGTCTTCCGGCCCGGTCGCAGAGCGGGAGAGGAGATGTTCAGTTGGACCGGATCGCCACGGGAGAAGAAGCCGTCGGGGAAGGACAGCAGCGCTCCGAGTGCTGGCCGGACGGTATGGGGAGCGCTATGCGCCTCGTATTTCTGTACCGTGGGTTCGGTGACGCCTAGTAGGCGAGCAAGTTCATTTTGACTCAGTCCACGGCGCAGGCGGGCAACACGGATCCGTTTGGCATTCAGTGGGCGTTGACTCACTCCCAATGGCGAAGAGGACCTCACGTGCCTCTGCTCCTGGCTAGTTGTTTGTTGCGTGGTTAATCAATTCTCCCACAAAAACAGATAACTCTAGCCCCTATCGAGAATTCCCTGACTGGATGGAGCGCCGACAGACCCTCAGGAGGCGAACAATGTTGTGGTGACAGAGTAGCGATCAGTGCGGTACAGGTGGTTCCCAAACTCGACGATCTGATCCCCTTCGTCGTACGAGGTGCGTGTTGCGGTGAGAAGAGCCGTCCCTTCGCGCACACCGAGAGTCGCTGCCTCCTCGGAGCTTGCTGCACGAGCGCCAACGAATTGGTCGGCGGTTACAGGCACGATTCCACGCTCGTGTAGTAGATCGTAGAAACCTGCGGAAGTTAGTTCCTGCGGGCTTGGCGCTATTGCTGCGGGCAAAAGATTCGCCATGAGAGCCAGAGGCTGGCCGTCGGCACTGCGTAAACGGAGCATGCTGACGACCGGTACACCCACTTCCGTTCCAAGTACTTGAGCATCGCCCGCGGTAGCGGCGCGCTCTTCGTATTCCAGTACGGATGTGGTCACCTCGTGCCCTGCAGCCAGAAGGTCGGCGTGGAGGCTAGTGAGATCAACCGGCCGTCGTATAGGAGCAGGGGAGACGACGGTGCCGACGCCGCGTCGGCGCTTGAGGAGGCCGCGATCCACGAGTTGTTGGAGAGCCTGACGGGCAGTGAGGCGTGAGACCCGCAGACGTCGTGCCAAAGCGATCTCGTTTTCGAGCCGCGCACCGGGAGGCAGTGCACCTTCGTTGATGCGCTGCGCGATGGCTTCGGCAATTTGAATGTAAAGCGGGGTGGTGCTGCGTCGATTCAGGTCGATGTCAATGATGAAGGACGAAGGGTTCATAATTCTGGTGTATCCGGTGTTGTGTGAATCTGAGGTTGTCCGATGAAGTCTGCTTGCCGGAGGCGCCATTTCCGTGGTTTCCGTGGCTCAGGTCGCGTGGTCGGGTAGGAGGAACTTCAAGGGTGCGGTGAAGGGAATTGAGCCACAGGGCGGCACCCATTTGTCTCAAAAGCCCCTAACCTAGGTCGCACCTCGAAATACCAATAACAGTATACCCCGCAGCGGGCGGTTTCTACTCCATCTTTGTTCTGACAATTGTTTGGCGACGCCGCAGAGGAGAGGTGATGGCGACAATGAATAGCCGCGATCCAGTGATCGTGTCGTCATAGATGGCCCCAAGTGCACCTCAAACGTGAGGTGAGCGATAGGTGGCGTGGTGGCGCGTGTTTCGATATTGTGTCATGTAGTTGTATGCACATTACGGGAAGATCTTGGTGGTGCGCGCCGTAATATCACCGGTCTCACCGAATGTACACGCGGGTTGCGCTGCTACAGTGAACGGCACAATCGTTCAGGTGCGCAGTGCAACTCGTTCGACTTGTGAGGCCAGTCTAGCGTGGGGGACTTAGGACTCATTACAGTGGAGGTGTCGCGGCACATAACCGGACTCTCAACGGTCGACGGAAGTTGTGCTTCAGCAATCCTCACCAGGACATGGGAACAAAGGAACAAATTCCAGGAGTCAATGACGATGAAAACTATTACACACTGGATCAACGGAGAGCACTACGAAGGGAGTCCCGTGGGACGAGTCCCTGTGGAGAACCCCGGAACGGGCGATATCAACGCCGAACTGCTCCTCGCCTCTGACGACGATCTCGACTATGCCGTCAAGGTTGCTACAGAGGCGCAAAAGGTCTGGGCAAGCTATTCACTCGCGAGGAGAACCGCTGTCATGTTTCGCATGCGCGAGCTGGTGCTTGCGCATCAAGATGAGATGGCTAGGCTAATCGTCGCCGAGCACGGCAAGAACTATTCCGACGCGATTGGAGAAATCCAACGCGGGCGCGAAACACTTGATTTCGCGACGGCGATCAACGTCGCCCTCAAGGGCGAGTACTCGTACGACATCTCAACTGGTGTTGACATCCACACCTTGCGCCAACCCGTGGGTGTGGTTGCGGGTATTTGCCCCTTCAACTTTCCGGCGATGGTCCCGCTGTGGATGCACCCACTGGCAATTGCGACGGGCAATGCCTTTATTCTCAAGCCTGCTTCCGCCACGCCGTCGGCGGCGATGCTCACGGCCGAACTCTACAAGGAAGCCGGGCTTCCCGACGGCGTCTTCAACGTGGTCGCGGGTAACCGGGAGATGGTGACCAAAGTTTTGGAACACCCCGGCATCAATGCGATCTCCTTCGTGGGATCTACACCCGTGGCGCATATCGTCCAGAACACCGGCATTATGCATGGAAAACGTGTGCAGGCGCTCGGCGGTGCCAACAACCATGCCATCGTGATGCCGGATGCCGACCTGGATTTCGCCGCCCAGCACATTTCAGCGGCAGCCTTCGGTGCCGCGGGTGAGCGCTGCATGGCGCTGCCCGTCGTCGTCGCCGTCGGCGGTATCGGGCCCGACTTGGCGCAACGTGTCAAGGCGAACGCCGTCAAGATTAAAGTCGGGTACGGCATGGATGAGGGCGTTGAGATGGGCCCGGTAATCGATGCTAAGTCGAAGCAGAAGATTATCGATCTGATTTCCGAAGGCGAGTCCAAGGGAGGCGAGGTTGTACTCGATGGCCGCGACCTGGTGATTCCCGGTCATGAGAACGGGCACTTCCTCGGCCCGACAATCGTGGATAACGTGCCACTTGATTCGCAGCTGTACCAGCAGGAGGTGTTCGGACCAGTGCTGGCGATTGTGCATGCTGAGACGTATGACGAGGCAATCAGAATCGTCAACGCCTCGCCCTACGGAAATGGTTCGGCGATTTTCACCAACGACGGCGGTGTCGCGCGGCGTTTCCAACTCGATGTGGAAGCGGGAATGGTCGGCATTAATGTGCCGATCCCGACGCCGGTGGCGTACTACTCCTTTGGCGGGTGGAAGGAATCACTGCTCGGAGATACACATATCCACGGTCCGGAAGGTGTGAAGTTCTATACCCGAGCCAAGGCGGTGACCGAGCGGTGGCCCACCGAGAAGGGCTACGCGGCAACGATGTCATTCCAGCGTGAGGAGTGACGGAACTGACAGGAGGGGCACTGTTCTCGGTGAGGGCAAGGGCCTGTTCGCGGCTGTGAACCCTAAGAGCGGAATCAAGGCCTGTTCTCGGCCGTGAGCTCCGAGGTCGGCCCCAGGGGTCCACTTGCAACCTCGGCAAGGGCCTCGAAGTTGAGACCATCCGGACTCCACATCCCAAGGATGGCGAGGTTCTTATCAAGGTTGCAGCCTGCGGCATGTGCCATTCCGATCTGCATGTTATCGGTGGCGCGATCGTATTTCCGCTGTCCGCCGTGCTCGGCCACGAAGTGGCCGGAACGATTGTGAAACTTGGTCCGGGCAACGAACACACCGGGCTGTGCTCGGTGCCCGAATGTGTCCCTTTCCCGTCCAAACGAGTGCGCGGCGGAATGGTTCGCTTTGTGAAGTGGCAGAATCATGCGGATTCTGCGACGAGCCAGAGGCCGGGCGGAGCGGTTTGGACGGGATTTGGACAGCACCCATTTCGACCTGCTCATCCACCCCGCTCATAATTGAGGATGAGGAGGAAAACGTGGTCGAGAATGGATGTGCGCAAAATGAGCCTAGGCGAAATGAGTCCAGACAAAATGGACCCGCGCAAGAAGGTGCATGCGAATCGGGCGGTGCGGCTACTGTTCTTGTCACCGGCTTTGAGCCTTTTGGTGGCGCTTCGTACAATCCGACGGAGGCCGCCGTGCGCATGCTGGCCGCTGACTATGCCTCCCACTATCCGCGCCTGATCGTCGAGATTCTGCCGGTCGAATTCGCTGCTGCGACAGCACGTATCCGTGAACTGATCGCAGCTTATCGCCCAACAGTAACGCTGTGCTGCGGTTTGAATGCTTCCTCAGAAGTACCAGTGCTGGAACGGGTAGCCCGAAACCGTATCAATGCGCGCATAGCCGATAATGCTGGGGTTCAGCCCGTTGGAGAAGCAGTCCAGAGCGGAGCCCCCGGTACGCTTCGTGCCACACTCCCAATCGGCAGAATGTTGGAGGCTGCGCGAAGCTCGGGGTATGAGATTGGCGTATCTGACGACGCCGGGGGTTTCGTATGCAATGCGACGCTGTTTTCGGCTCTTG
This sequence comes from Actinobaculum sp. 313, assembly GCF_003073475.1. Classification (GTDB taxonomy): domain Bacteria; phylum Actinomycetota; class Actinomycetes; order Actinomycetales; family Actinomycetaceae; genus Asp313. Next base: position 487,450 of record NZ_CP029033.1, read on the forward strand.
ACGCCTTACGGCAGATCAATGACAAGAGGTGCTGTGCTGGTTTCTTACATCTTCCCGACGACGTCGCGCGTTCTCGCGTGAGCAACGACGCAGAGTTAATTGACGTGCTGGTTGGTGCTGCTACGGAATGACTCCGCGGGGAAGAGCGGGCGGCACCGGGCAAGGCTTGCCGGAATCCGCGAGTGTGCCCGCCGCTGCTGATCCCTGCTGCGGAAACTCACAGGCCCTTTGCTGGGGGTGGAGGTGGTGCAGCCTCGCAGCCGTGCACCTTTCCGATGTGCGCTGTGTAACGCATTACCCCTTTGACCTGGTGAGAAGCTATGTACCAACTGGTAAGTTCATCTGGTAGCCCGGGCTCGTCCCTACTGACAGCATGAGAGGTTAACAATGAAAAACCGGATCTTTGCACTAGGAGCGTCGGCTGTTCTCGCCGTCTCCCTCGCCGCTTGTTCGAATGACAACGCGGACTCCGATTCGACAGATGGCAGCAGCTCGGCGGTTGAGACGACTGCGGTTGATGAGCCTATCGCTTCCAACGATGCAACTGACGACGAGGAGCTCAGTGCAGGAGAGAAGCGCGATGTCACCCGGTACCTGACGCTGGCGTCCGACCCGGGCGGATTCGACGAAGTATCGCTTGACCGTAACGATATGCGGGCATTTGTCGACTCGAATAAGAAGACGGCGGATGATGAGTGGGAAAGCTTCTTCCTCGTCGTCGCACTGACCGATGATTACTATGCTGAAGATCAGTACGTGATCCAGGATGTTTCTGAGATGACGTTCCTGGATGATGACGAGGTGCAGGCCGATGGCACCATGACGATTGCCGGTGAAGAGGCGAAGGTCTTCGTCGGGCAGACGGAAGAAGATGGATCGTATTACGGGGTGCGAGCAGCTGTGGTCGACCGCGGTAATGATGTGCGCATCTTGTTCGTCCTGCAGTTTGACGGTTCTTCGGAGTCAATGGCCGAGGTCAAAGAGAGCGATCTTGAGAATTACACCAGCACGGTGAAGTGGATCGACTGATCCGAGAGACGCCGCCGCGTTCGCGACGGTTGGCGCCGCATCGGCGTGACTGGGCCGCGAGCAGCGACAGTCTCGGGACCAGCGCGATGGAATAAATAGGCAATTCCCGCGAGGCTTCGTGCTTCGCGGGAATTTCTTTCTGCAAAGGCATGTAGCTACGCCGGCATCAGTTCACCGGGCGGTTGCGAAGAAGTGAAACTGCGGCAGACGCAGCGGAGGTCCGACTGGTGGGGGTCATCGAGAATCACGGGCCGACTGGATGGGTTCGAGCAGTGCGGTGGTGGGGCGTCGACATCTTCCGATTTATGTCGGAGGTTTCCGGCAAGATAGAGGAGAGACGGATCGTTTGCACCCTGATTGAGAGGAGGTAGCCGATGGATATCCTTGAGCGGTTCAGTGGCCCGGCGCGCCGCTGGTTCCGTTCCACTTTCGGCTCTCCGACGGTGGCGCAGGCAGATGCCTGGCGAGCGATTTCGCAGGGGCATAACGCTTTAGTGGTCGCGCCGACAGGGTCAGGTAAGACGTTGGCGGCTTTCCTCTGGGCAATTGATCGAATCGTCCGGGAACAGAGTGAAGAACGGGAGAATGAGACCCCGTCGAACAAGGGCTCGCTGGAGAAATCGGCGGTTGCTGCTCCGGGAGAGGGTGCCATGCCGCGTGAAAGCCGACACGTGTCCGGCACCGGTGCTGCCACAACGGGTGCTGGAACAACGCGGATATTGTATGTGTCCCCGCTCAAAGCGCTGGGCGTTGATATCGAACGAAACCTGCGCGAGCCATTGGAGGGGATCACACAGGTAGCGCGGCAGTTCGGCGAATCGCCGCCAAGTATCCGGGTAGGAGTGCGTTCCGGCGATACTACGTCATCGCAACGCCAGCGCCTTATACGGAATCCTCCGCATATTCTTATTACGACGCCGGAATCGCTCTACCTCATGCTCACCAGCCGCGCCCGCGAGACGCTGCGCGGTATAGACACAGTCATCGTCGACGAGGTCCATGCCATTGCCGGAGCGAAGCGTGGTGCGCATCTGGCTGTGAGTTTGGAGCGCCTTGACGCTCTGCTTGCCGCACCCGCCCAGCGGATCGGACTATCGGCCACGGTACGGCCTATTGATGAAGTGGCGCGTTTTCTTGGTGGCACAGCACCGGTGAAGGTCATCGAGGCGGGGGCGGCGCGTTCGCTAGAGCTAACCGTCACGGTGCCCGTCGTCAACCTGCAGGCATTACCCGCGCAAGTCTCGGAAGCCGGGGCGGCCGAAGAAGCCGTGAATTCCACCGGTTCGATATGGCCGTATGTGGAGGAATCGGTTGTTGATCAGGTCTTGCAACATCGCTCGACGATCATGTTCGTCAATTCGCGGCGGCTGGCAGAACGGTTGACCGGTCGCTTAAATGAGGTCTACCTGCGGCGCTTGGAACAGCAGGTGGAGCCATCGCAACGGCAAGAAGGGCATGGCGTGGCGCCTCCGGCGGGCGATAGGGCAGCCATGGCGCCCCCGCCGGGCGATAGGGCAGCCATGGCGCCTCCGGCGCAGATGATGGGGATGTCGGGGCGCGCGGAGGGCGTCGCGCCTGTGCTTGCCCGGGCACATCACGGTTCGGTATCGAAGGAACAGCGGGCCGAGGTGGAGGAGGGCCTGAAATCCGGGAGGCTGCGCTGCGTCGTCGCTACCAGTAGCCTCGAACTCGGCATCGATATGGGCGCTGTTGATCTCGTTATTCAAATTGAATCGCCGCCCAGTGCAGCCAGCGGCTTGCAACGTGTGGGGCGTGCCGGGCACCAGGTCGGTGAGGTCAGCCGTGCTGTTTTCTATCCCAAGCACAGTGGCGACGTTCTGCACAGCGCCGTCGTCGCCGAAAGAATGCTGCACGGGAACATCGAGGCCTTGGCCATTCCACGCAACCCGCTCGATATCCTCGCCCAGCAGACGGTGGCGCAGTGTGCTCTTGAATCCGTCAATGTGGACGAGTGGTTCGCAACGGTTCGGCGCAGCGCTCCATTCCAGTCGCTGCCTCGAAGTGTTTTCAACACCGTGCTCGATTTTCTGGCGGGCCGTTATCCCTCCGAGGAATTCGCGGAACTGCGTCCCCGCCTCATCTGGGATCGGGATGCGGGGACCATCACCGGGCGGCCCGGTGCACAGCGTCTCGCCGTGACAAGCGGCGGGACCATCGCCGACCGGGGTATGTACGGCGTTTTTGTCGCCGGTGAGCAACGTGATGCTCGGGTTGGCGAGCTTGACGAAGAAATGGTCTACGAGTCGCGCGTAGGAGATGTGTTTACCCTCGGTACGACGAGTTGGCGAATAGTCGAGATTACGCATGACCGTGTCAATGTGGCTCCGGCCTTCGGGCGGCCAGGCCGCCTGCCCTTTTGGCGCGCCGATAGTCTGGGCCGGCCGGCCGAACTCGGCGAAGCTATGGGGCGTTTTTGTCGAGAAATCACCGCAGTTCCCGAGGCCGAGGCGGCCGAGCGGCTCAGCGCTGCCGGTTTGGATGAGAACGCCGCCAACAATGTGTTGTCGTATCTGCGCGAGCAGCGTGCGGCAACCGGCACACTGCCCACAGACCGCACCCTAACCGTGGAACGTGGGCGCGACGACGTCGGCGACTGGCGGATTATCTTGCACTCGCCCTTCGGCATGCATGTGCATGCCCCTGGGCGCTCGCTGTTGCGGCACGTATTCGCCAAGTCTACGGCGGTGACGCATCCGCAGTTGCCAGCGACGACGGCATTATCGTGCGAATCCCCGCCGCAGATACGCGGACGCCTGGAGCGGAACTCTTTGTTTTCAACCCGGACGAACTTGAGCAGATCGTGACCGACGAGGTGGGCGGGTCGGCGCTCTTCGCGTCCCGCTTCCGAGAGTGTGCTGCCCGTGCCCTGCTGATGCCGCGGCTCAACCCTGGCAAACGGATGCCGCTTTGGCAACAGAGGCAGCGTTCGGCGGCACTGTTGGAGGTAGCGCGCAGGCATCCGGACTTTCCGATCATTTTGGAGGCAATGCGCGAGGTTCTGCAGGATGTTTACGATTTGCCTGCGCTGCTGCGGCTAGCACGAGGAATTGCCCAGCAGGACGTCCGCCTGGTGGAAACCGACCCGGCGCAACCATCTCCCTTCGCGCGTGACCTTTTATTCGGTTACGTGGACCAGTTCATTTACGAGGGCGACGTTCCGCTGGCCGAGCGCCGCACCGCTCTCCTGCAGGTCGATCCTGAGCTTCTTGGCGAGCTGCTTGGGCGGGTGGAGATGCGCGAGCTGCTCGATGCCGATGTCATTGCTGATTATGAGGCGCAGCTGCAGCACCTGACTCCGCAGCGGAGAGTACGTGGAATTGAAGGTGTGGCCGACCTGCTCCGGCAGCTTGGCCCCCTCAGCGTGCGCGAAATTGCGGATCGCCTGCAACCCGAGGAGGCCAAGCTGCAGGGGTGGAATGAGGATGAGGCGGTGCATGCTGACGGCGGCGGGAGTGAGCGCACAGGAAGGGATGCGGCAGAGAGCTGGAGTATTCGTGTTGCGCAGGCACATGTAGGCGAATTGGTTCATGCCGGACGTGCGATTGCGGTGGTATTCGCTGGAGCCGTGGCAGGTGAAGAAGCCATGCCGATAGAAGAAGCCATGCCGATAGAAGCGGATACGCCGATAAACGGCATCGGGCGGAGAGTGCCGACTTCGCGTTATGCCACCGTCACGTCCGAGGATGGCGCGTCCGAGACTGGCATGGTTCCCGCGGATCAGCCGACGGCTCTGCGTTACGCAGCCATTGAAGACGCGCCGCGCCTGCGTGATGCGCTCGGCGTGAAGCTGCCGCCGGGCATCCCGGCAGTATTCCTCGAACCTGTTTCCTCGCCCCTTGATGACCTCGTCTCTCGCTATGCGCGCACGCACGGCCCCTTCATCGCCGACGACGTCGCCCGGCGCTTTGGCCTGGGAGTAGCCGTTGTTACCGAGAGCCTGCAACGGCTACGTGAGGAGCACCGGGTGACCAGCGGGTTCTTCTTACCGGAGCGTCCGCACCCGCCGGAGGAGGGCGCTGCGCAGGCACCTGGCCTCTCCGCGCAGGAGCGGCGGTCCGCTTATGTAGAACTACCTGACGCCGTGAGCGGTGCGGGTATGCCAGTGGCGGCAGAGTGTTCGACTGATGGGGTCCATGGCGGCGAACCGTCGGGCTCGATACGGTGGGAGCGCATCGAATGGCGGCAGCGCGTCGAATGGTGCGATGTGCAGGTGTTGCGGCGCCTGCGGCAACTGTCGCTTTCCGTGCTGCGGGGAGGTGTGGAACCGGTCGCCCCGGAGGTGTACGCCCGTTTCCTTCCTGCGTGGCAGCACGCCGACGGATCCTTGGAAGGGATCGATGGCGTACTCGCCGTCGTCGAACAACTGGCCGGTGTTCCTATTCCGGCCAGTGCCTGGGAGTCGCTGATTCTTCCCGCTCGGGTACGGGACTATTCCCCGGCCATGCTTGACCAGCTCACAGCGGCGGGAGAAGTGACCTGGGTGGGGCACGGAACGCTTCCGGGGCGCGACGGATGGATAGCGCTATATCCGGCCGGGTATGCGGATGCGGGCGCGATACGAGGTATAAGCACGGCCGGAGCGCGGACTGCTAGCCAGCAGGCCATCGGCGGTATCGAGAAGCCTTCACCCGAGGCTGAGGCGGAACGAACAATCATCGCGGCCTTGCGCAACGGAGGTGCTTTTTTCGCGGGTCAACTGCGGGAGGCTGCGGGCGGGATAGCCGATGAGCAAGCATTTATGGCCGCGTTGTGGAACTTGGTGTGGGCGGGGTATCTGACGAATGACACCTTGGCTCCCGTGCGTGCGTTCATTGCGTATGGAACGCAGGCGCATAGAAGTGCGCGTACACCGCGTCCGCGCGCATACCGTGGTATGGGATATCGGGGAGTGCGGGCTGCGGCGGTGCCGCCGGTACTGGCCGGGCGGTGGTCGCTTGTTCCGGGTGCAGCTGGGGATGGTGGTGGCAGTCAGGAGGAAGGTTTCGAGCTGGTAAGCGCGGAGGTGGATTTGCCCCTCGAAGCTCGGCATATGGATGGGGAACCTACAGGGTCATTCGCGTTCGGGGTGAGAGCTTCTGTTCCGGCGAAGCAATCTTCTGTTCCAGGCACGGTGTCTTCTGCTGATGACGCTGCGACCGGCCGCGGGTGGTCCGCGCAAAGTGTACAAGCGGTCGATACTGCGTCTGCCTTACTTGACCGCTACGGCGTGGTGACGCGCGGATCGGTCCAGTCCGAGGGTATGCCGGGAGGATTTGCCGGTGTGTACCGCGTGCTGCGTGGTTTTGAGGAGGCGGGGCACTGCCGACGCGGGTATTTCATCGCCGGGCTGGGTGCTGCTCAATTTGCCTCAGCTGCAGCAGTTGATCGATTGCGGGAATTCGCCGATAGTGCTGATAATCAGGGGGATTCCGGCGGCGCTGTCACTCAGTCGAATGGCTCCAAGGAGTACACGGATCGCACCGCGACGCCTTCAAGCCGCAGCGGGCTTCAACCAACCGGCCACGGAGCGGCAATCACACTTGCTGCAACTGACCCTGCCAATCCGTACGGCGCGGCGCTTCCGTGGCCGGTAATCGAGAACGTGCAGCAGCGCCCGGGCCGCAAGGCGGGTGCACTTGTGGTTCTTGTGGCCGGTAAGCCGGTGCTATATGTGGAGCGTGGAGGGCGCACCGTTCTTCAGTTCACTGACGAAGCGGAGGAGTTGGCGCAGGCATGCCACAGTCTGGCGGCGACCGTGGCAGACCGGCACTTGGAGACGCTGGCCATAGAAAAGGTTAACGGCGAAGGGGCGGTCTTCCGCTCGGCGCTGGCAGGTCATCTTCGGGATGCGGGTTTTGTGGACTCGCCACGTGGGCTCGCACTGTACCGCGCGTACTAGCGGGTAGGCTGCGGCGTACCAGGCCGCAGACAGGACATTTGCCTGCACTTTTACAGCATTTCTTTAAAGGTAGTGCGGCGGCGCATCCTGTCTGCTAGCCTCGTACTATCTCACCGGTTCGGCCTCCGGCCAACTCACCGGTACAGCAGAGAGGTGGCATAATGACCCGAATTGATCCCGAGTATGTGAGCGGGCAGGCGACGCGTGTGCTGAATGTGTCGGTTGATCTCCGCTCGGCGTGGCAGAACGAGTCTTTTCCCGTTTCCGGAATCTCGTCGGCGGCAGCGGGAAATAGCTCGGCTGGTCCGCAGTTCGTCAGCAAACTCACGGGAATGGCGAATTCCGGCGACAACGCACATGAGAATCTGTCTGACTCATTGGAGTCGGCGTCGGAGGCAATGCAGGCCTGTGCGGCGGACTTGAGTGATACCGATGAGCGGACAGCCGAGAGTTGGAGGATCTGATGAGTGGGTCATGGGATCTAGAGGCGAAGCTGTCGGAGTTGTATGCGGCTCAGGGTGCATGGGAACGCATGGCACGGTTCTCCTCGCGAGCGGCGGATGATTTCGCGCGGCACGCGAATAATGCTCTGGGGGAATGGGAAGGCGATACCGCTGATGCCTTCGCTACCCGGCGCTCGGAGTTGGTCAAGGATCTGGACAAGGCAACGGAGATTGCGGGTCGGTGCGCTGCGGTGATCTCCTATGCAGCATCTGATATTTCCCGAGCACAGGGAGCACTGGATAGTTCGTGGCAGCGAGTGTCGAGTGTTTCGCATACGGGCGGACCGAGTTCTGCGCCTACCTTTCAGCCCGAGGATGCTGACGAGGAGCAACTGGTACAGCAGGAGATGGCTGAGGCGGAACGGATTCGGCAGGAATTGGATGAGAAGCTCAGCGGTTACGGGGCCGATGTGGACGCCTTGAGCAGAAGTTGGGGAGAGATTACCAGGCGCTGGAACAGGATCGCAGGAGGAGCCCCCTTCATCTGGAATATGCCGCAGGAAGGTTCCGACGTCGGCATCCTGCAAAACGGTGACGAGGTAGTCCTTTCAGCGGGCAAGGAGGATAACCGGATTACGGTGATGATCGATCCAAAGACCGGTGACCAGATCGTCAAGGTGGAGGACTTGGTTTACAACGACAAGGGCGAGATCGTTGATGTACGCAATACTCAGTCGTATCGCATCCCAGCGGGGAAGCATCTGACCATCCGCGGTGGTGGCGGTGACGATATTATCGCGTTGCCCTCCGATGCGACTGTTGGGTACACGGTTGTTGGTGGTGATGGGTTGGATCGGATCACCGGCGGTGGTGGAGATGATCGTCTGTTCGGTTCAGCCGGTGACGATGAGATCAAAGCCGGTGCGGGCAATGACTATGCTTCCGGAGGTGCTGGACACGACTATCTGGACGGTCAGACCGGTAATGACCGACTCTTCGGCGGGCGGGGCCGTGACACAGCGTACGGCCTAGGTGGAACTGACAAACTCTCCGGCGGGCAGGATGCGGATTATCTGGAAGGTGGTGAAGGCAAAGACGAGCTGCTCGGCGGGGATGGTGATGACGTTGTCTCTGGCGGCCGGGGTAATGACCACATGCTCGGCGGCAGTGGGAACGATACGCAGTACGGCGGCCTCGGTGCGGACACCGTCATGGGCGGCCAAGGCGATGACACGCTCTACGACGATAAGGGTGGCAAGACGGACTCGGTGGAGAAAGATATCACCGTACAGATCGAGGACCAGACCTCGTGGATCAAGATCGAAGGCTCGCCAGAGTTCATCGCCCGTACCCAGGCAGACCTGGACATGCTCAGCGCATCCCCCGCAGGCGCAGAGCTTCTTGGGCATATCAAAGAGAATCATGAGAACTCGGGTCTCTTCGGAGTATTGGGAAAGAACTCGCTGACAATCAAGGAACTTATTCCTCCGGAGAATAATCCTGGTTTTCGGAATAGTTACGCCTACCCAGGGCATTTGGGCCATCACAGTGTGGAGTACTTGCCTACTATCGATGATTTCGGAGGAGCACCCCCGGTTGTGGTGTTGCAGCATGAGCTAGCACATGTGGATACCTTCGGTAGTGGTATCTATGATTCTCAGGATATCTACGACGGAGACGATGCACGGGACAATATGAAAGACAACCCTGACCCCGACACCAAACCGGTCTATACGGCTGAGCGGCAGGCTGTCGGGCTGCCGATCGACCATGATGACAACCCGAACACTCCGGAGATTGTGGATCCGCGGCAACCGATTGAACGGACCGAGAATGGATTACGGAAGGAAATGGGTTGGCCGGAGAGAGAGTCATACCGATGAGTAAAATGTTGCGGCGTCGTCGTGTGTCGTCGGTCGTGGTAGCCCTGTTGGTGGTTGCTGTGGTGGCTGCTGGGGTCGTCTTCTGGTGGGTGGTGGTACGGGATACGCGTCCGCGGTTTGTGGTGGATGAGGTGGATGATGGGCTGCAGGTGGAGTGGGTGTCGACGACGGTGTCGGATGGTGAATTCACGGGCACGTACCGGCTCACGAATATGACAGGTGAGGATGTGTGGCTTCCGACGGGGTCGGGTGCCGTACCGGATTCTGCGGGTGGGTACGCGCTGGGACGGGTTTTTCTTCCTCTTGATGATGCGAAGCTGTGGGTGACGCCGCCGATGATTTCTGCGTTTCGGTTAGGTGCGGGTGAGAGTCGGGAGTTTACGTTTTCGTATGCGCGTCCTTTTGGTTTGATTTTGAGGTATCTGGAGGAACCGGAAGAAACAGTGAACCCGTCCACAGTACGACTGTGTGTGGGTTACATTTCAGGCTCTGATCTCCACAGTGATCCTGATCCGAGTGAGGATCTGGAACTGGGAGTTATGAGGGCCTTCGAGCTGCAGCATGTCTCGTGTTCTGAGTCGATTGATGTGGAGTAGGCGGTGTGGTTGTGACTGATCGCTGGTCGGCGGTGCCAGAGCTCGGAGCGTGTTCTGGGGCATCGCGTCGCTCGTGGTGTCTTGTGTCGGTCTTTCTCTTGTCTGCAGGATCGGGAGGGTTTCGATGAGCGGAACCCGACGTCGTCGTGTGTTGTTGGTCGTTGTAGTAGTGCTAGTGGTCGGGTTGGTGGCTGCCGGGGTCGCCTTCTGGTGGGTGGTGATACGGGATACGCGTCCGCGCTTTGCGGTCGATGAAGTCGATGATGGTTTGAAGGTGGAGTGGGTGTCGACGGATGTCTCGGACACTTTGTTTGAGACAACGTATCGGCTCACGAATACGACCGGCGAGGATGTGTGGTTGGGTGGCAGTCGGGGGATTGTGTCGGATCGTTCACGCGGGGGCTATGCCTTTGCCGCTGCGTTTGTTCCGCCTGATCCTGACGTGGATTACTATGTTGAGCCTGCTAGTGGAGTATCGGTGTTGGGTGCGGGTGAGAGTCGGTATTTGAATATCTCCGTGGCGCTACCGTTTAGCTTGATGCCGCAGATGGAAGATGATGATTCGGATGTGTATGTTGATCCGTCTTCGCTGCGTATCTGTGTTGGGTATATTCCGGATTCTGAGCTTCCCGAGGGTATGCCAGAGAAGGGGCTGAACTTGGGCTACCCGGATATGCTCGCGATATACGACTGGACTGGCTTCCGCTTACAGCATGTTTCGTGTTCTGAGCCGTTTGATTTGAATTAGGTGGGGAGGAGGGAAGGTGGATATGTGTGTGGTGTGGAGACAAGTGAGGGTTGTCAGAGTGCTAGCTGCTGTGGTGGTCGTGTTGTCGGGTTGTCAGAGTGGCGATTCGCCGGCTAGTTCGAGTGCTTCGTCAGGGTCGTCGGCTGTGACGCCGACGCCGTTTGTCTCGTCGTCTGCGTCGGATGAGTCGGAGCGGTTTGTTGTGGATGAGGTGGACGAAGGCCTCAAAGTGGAGTGGGTGTCGATGGATGCCACGGATACCTCGTTTGACGCCACCTATCGGGTCACGAATATGACAGGCGAGGATGTGTGGCTCGCGGGTGGTTCGTATGTGGTGCCTGACGAGGTTACTGATGGCTATGCGTTGGTGGATGCATACATGCCATTGGATCCGGATGTTCTTTACGAGTACGAACCAGCCAGTCCGGTGCATTTGTTGGCGTCGGGTGAGAGTGAGGAAGGGGAGATGGCGTTCGCGCGCCCGTTTGAGGTGTCTGTGCAGATGATGAATGCCCCTGCAATGATTGTTGATTTGGATTCGACGCGGATGTGTGTGGGGTATGTTCTGGCATCGGACCTTCCAGAGGGCGTGCCGGAAAAGGGACTGCTTAACGGTTCTCCAGATGTCTACGCACTGTCGGACCAGACCGGTTTCGAGCTGCAGCATGTTTCCTGCTCAGAGTCAGTTGCTCTCGACTGATTCCGCGGCAGGTCGGGATGAAAGGCGCTAAGCGCCCGCTGTGGGGCCGTTACGCCGGAACACTGCGGAAGCGGAGTGTCGCCCCTAGGAATCCGCCGGCCAGCCCTAGGAATCCGCCAACCCCTAGGGATCCGTCAGGCGTAGCCCCGAGGAATTCGCCAAGTGCCGACTGCCCCTAGGAATTCACCGGGCGTCGGCTCGCCACTCGGGCCAGTACGAGGCTTGCGACGATTACCATGCCTCCGAACCAGGCAGTAAAGACGAGCAGGTGGCCGACGTCGAGGACACCGTTGCGAGCGTCCGTCACCATTTGCGTCACGGCAGTCACCGGTGAGGCGCTGACAACGGGCCGTAACGCGGGCGCGTACATTTCACGCGGCATCACCGCTGTATTGAAGAACATTGCCGCCATGATCAGAGGCGAGAAACTCAATGCTCCCTGTGGAGACTCCACGGTGTAACCCAGCATGCTGCCGATGCTGCCAGCCGCATACGCAACCAGCGCAAGTATGAGAACCGTCCAGGCGAAACCGGCGACGCCGCCGAAGTCCGCGCCGTATGCGAATCCGACGCCCAGCGCAGCCGCAGACGTGATAAGGGCGCGCAGGCTTTCCGCCACCACGCGCCCGGCTAAACTAGCCGACTGGCGCCCTGGCATGGTTGCCAGTCGATCGGGCAGTCCCTCCTGGCGCTCCTGCACCGTGCTGCCCGCACCCATGATCGCACCGGTAAATGCCATGGACACGGCGACCATCACCGCAACATGCGCGGGGTTCATCCCGCTCCCAGAGAACTCTTTGACCATGCCTCCGAACATGATGTTGATAGCGGCGACCATGACGATGGGCATGCCTACGGTGGAGGTGATCATGGTCGATGAGCGAGACCATCTTCGCAGGAGCCGTCCCGCGTGAACTCGCACAGACGTGAACCAGCTGACCGATGATCGAGTGGCGGATGCAGAGGCCGGTGAAACCGCTGGTGTCAACGCCCCCTGTGAGGAATTCGGGCTCGTACTCATTGCTGCCCCCTACTCATCGCTGCCTCCTAAAGGCATGGGCCACCCAGAGCGAGCCGAGTACCAAACCCGCAACCAGCCACGCAAGGGCCTCCCATCCCGTTGAGCCTGCGCCTGTTCCTGCCAGGAGCGCCCGAGTGGTGTCGATAAGCGGGGAAAAGGGCAGATGCTCAACAACGGGTCGCAGCCAGCTTGGTAGCAGGGCCACAGGAATGAAAGCCGTGGAGAAAACGAGTAGCGGCATCTCGACTGCCTGGAGCAATCCGGCAGTCTGCACCGGGTGGGATGAGCGCAGAGCGATGCCGCAGAAGGCCAGGGCCATTACTTCCCCCATAACCAGCACGATACCGAAGCCTAGGATCAAGCCCGAGACGCCGTCCGGTTGTGCCCCGCAGACCAAGCCCAACGCCACCACGGTGGCTAATGAGCACAACGACCGGATGAGATCGGTGATCAGGCGTCCACCTACCGCAACTATTGCGTTGATGGGCATGGCACGCATACGGGAGAGCAGTCCGTTCTCCATGTCAACAGCCAGTGCCAGTGTGGAGCCGCCTGCGGTGAACATTACCGCTTGGATCATGCATGCGGCCATGAGGAACAATGCGTAGTCGAAGCCGGACGTAGCCGCTGCATGGCCGAAAACCGACCAAAAGGACAGCATGAATAGCCCGGGAATAACAAAGGCCGACACCAGGGAGGCGGTATTGCGCCGCAGGCGCAGGTTGTTGCGCCAGACCGCCCCCGCCAGGGCGCGCGTCAGCTGGTGCTCGCTCCTTGTATATGCCTGGTCGGAGGCCGTGCCGCGTGTAGCGGGCGCCTCGGTACGGTTGGCATCGCCAGCATCCCCGGTTCCGGGTGCCTTCGGAGGGTGCACTGACCGCGCACCGTACGTGGGTCCGGTGCTTTCAACTGGGTGGGTGGACATTATGATGCCCCCGCCGCCGTGAAGGCCGTGCCAAGGAAGACGTCGTCAAGCGTCGGCGGTGTGAGTGCCGCAGAAACCGTGACGATATCTGCATTTTGAATGGCAGTGAGCGCGCGCGAAAGATCCTGCACTCCACCATGGGCGGTGAACGAGACTGTTAAACCGTCCAGGGATGGCGTGATACTCGTAGGCCCGAACTCCGAGATGAGAATGGTCTGCGCTACCCGGCGCGAATCTGCCGTGTCGCGGAATGTCAACTGGCACAAGGGTGCTCCGAATTCTTCTCGGATAGCAGCGGGAGGCCCGTGCAAGACCACCTGTCCATCGCGGATGAGGACCACATCGTCGGAAAGCCTCTCGGCTTCATCAAGATATTGAGTGGTCAGTAATACTGCGACACCGCGGTCACGCAGCTGCTCTACCGTCTCCCACAGTTCGCGGCGGGATAACGGGTCAAGTCCGGTTGTGGGTTCGTCAAGGAAGAGTAGCCGCGGTTCGACAACGAGCGAGGCCGCGATATCCAGACGACGTCGCATGCCGCCCGAGTACGTGGCGACGCGCTGGGTTGCCGCATCGGCGAGTCGGAATTGTTCGAGGAGTTCATCGGCGCGCGCCTTCGCCTCACGGGGTGGCAGGCCGTGGAGGCGCGAGAAGAACACAAGGTTCTCCCGGCCGGTGAGTTCGCCGTCAACGGCAGCGAATTGGCCAGTCAGAGAGATGAAACGGCGCACCTCGTCGGCTTGTTTGACGACGTCGGCTCCGCAGACGGATATCGTGCCGGAAGACGGCAGCATCAGTGTCGAAGCGATGTTGACCAGGGTCGTTTTACCGGCGCCATTGGCACCGAGCAGGCAAACGACTTGGTGGTTGAGTACGTCGAAGGAGAGCCCCTTGAGCACATCCTTCTTACGTCCGTTTTTACCGAAGCTCTTGTGAATCTGCCGGACGGCGAGAATAGGCTCGTTACCTACAGTGTTGCTGCTCATGCGATGCGTCCTCTATTTCTGAGTGTTCGATGCTCAGGGCACCCGATCCGAGTCGCTGCTCATAAGGACATCCTAACTTGGACGGTTGTGGTAGGCAATGGTGGGATCTGTATCGGTTGGAGTCCGTGCCATGGCCACAGTAGGCGAGCGGCCATTCATTCACAGCACGTCAAGACAAGGTAAGGCTGCCCTAAATTGCGGCGAGCGCCTAGGCTTGCGAGTAGCGTGACGAATTGGCGGTTGGCTGGCCCGTCAACACATCTATATCGAATTCGCGCTGCTGCAGACGTACACGGAAGGTGAAGGAGCGATGACGCGAAACGAAGAACAGATGACGCGGACTCACCCAGCGAGCAATGCCTGTACGGGACCGGCCAACGTGTGGCAGTTAACGGCCAGCGCGCATCGCTCGATGCTGCTGGGCGGCCTGACGGCTTTTGTCGGCTCTGCAATCAAGCTAGTGCCCTACATTGCACTGGTAGAAATCGGGCGTGGTCTGCTGGCAGGCGCCGACTCCTCGCGACTGTGGCGCTGGGTTATCGTCGCCGTCGTCGCCATGGTGATTCACGGTGTTGCGTATATGGGAGCGCTGGGAGGCAACCATCGCACGGAGGCCCGGCTGCGATACGAACTGCGGCGCAAACTCGTCGCTAAACTCAAACACGTCGCCCTCGGATGGTTCAATGACCGCTCCTCCGGGGTGGTTCGTAAATCAATCACCACTGACACGAGCGCAATCCACTCCCTCGTTGCTCACCTCGCCGGAGACCTGGCCAATACGCTTGGAACAATCGTCGTGGGTTTCGCCTACCTGCTCTACCTTGACGCTCGGTTCGCCGGGATCATGATTGCCGCATCCGTTGTGCTCATCATCGTGTGCATGATTCCAACCACACGAGCGTGGGGAAACGATTTCAACGCCTACGCCAACGCGCAACGTGACCTTGCCGCGGTCACGGTGGAGATGGTCGACGGCATCAAGGAAGTGAAGAACTTCGGTATGGCGGCCAGCGTCTACGGGCGCTTTGACGAAGCCCGTCGACGCCACGGCGACGCTGCCATGCAATGGATGCGTAATTCCGGTATCGGTATGGCCGTGATTCAAGCGGTTATGCAACCGGCTGCCACCCTCGCCCTCACCGCGGGTATCGGATACTGGATGGTTGCGCTGGGATGGACGACGCCGGTCACGGTGTTGGCGTTCATGCTCGTGTGGGTGGGAATCCCCGAAGGGCTGACCACTCTGGTGCAGCTCGGGCAACAACTCTATGCGGCACGGGAGGCCGCCCGCTCCACCGTGGACATACTGCAAGCAGAGGAACTACCAGAACCGGATGAATCGGCCGTCGTCGTCGGGAATCCATCCCGGGTGGAACTCCGGGATGTTGAATTCTCCTATGACGAAGGACGCAGGTTATCAAGGGCATCAGTCTGACCTGCGAACCCGGAACCGTAACGGCGCTCGTTGGTCCTTCTGGTGGTGGAAAGTCAACACTCGCCAAGCTCATCGCCCGCTTCTGGGATGTGGATGCCGGGGCGATAACGGTAGGTGGCGTGGACGTGCGAGATCAAACGAGCCGGCAGCTCATGAGTTCCATGGCGCTGGTTTTCCAAGAGGTGATGACTGTCGCCGACACAGTCGCCGGGAACATTGCGCTCGGAAAGCCGGGAGCCAGCCGAGAAGAGATCATCGCCGCCGCGCAGGCCGACGCCCACTCGGAGTTGGAAATCCAGCGGGCCATTACCGGGCTGGCACAAGGCCGCACGGTCATCATGATCGCCCATCGCCTTTCCACGATCACTTCGGCGGACCAGATCGCCGTGATCGACTCTGGACGAGCGGTGGAAGTTGGAACGCACGAGGAACTTGTCGCCCGCGGTGGGCTCTACGCCGATCTGTGGCGCGCCCAGACGGCAAGCATGAACGCTACCGCTTCCGCGCAGTCGACGGCGGCCGCAGCGAGCAGCGAAGGAGAAGCAGGGCATGTTTAGGCGTTTTAACAAGCATTTCGACCACCCGGAGACCATCTATTTGCTTATCGTCGGCTATGTTGCCGCCGCTATCCTGCAGGGCCTGGCCTTCGGAGCACTTATCGGGTTCTTACGTGCTTTTCTCGGGCCTGACCCGTCGACGGCGAAGAGCGCCCTGTGGGTTCTTCTCGCGCTTGGCGTGGCCGCATTCCTCATTCAATCCATCACCACCGCGTATGCGAACAAGGTGAGCTCCTACGATATTTGCAACAATATGACGGCCCAAGTGGGCAAACGAGTCTCCAATCTGCCCTTGGGATGGTTCGATGCGAATTCGGTGGTCCGGGTCACCGCAACAATTTCCACCGAAGTTGATACCCTCTCCCATTTGGCCTCCGTCGTGTTGCCCCAGCTCATATCGGCCACTGTCACCCCGGCGACGGTTATGGTGGTCACCTTTGTGTATGACTGGCATCTGGCGCTGATCATGCTTGTCGTCTTCCCGGTGGTGGCGGTGTTGTGGCGTTGGGCCTCCCGGCTCCTGATACGCGAACACCGGATCGCACCGCGTGTAGCCGCCCAGACTGCGGCACGTACCGCAGAGTACGCCCACCTGCAACCCGTTCTGCGAGCGCAGGGAGCGGCGGGCACCAACTGGCAGCCGCTCAGTGACGCGTTGCGAGCCGAGAACGATACCGTCACCGGGCTTATGCGTGCGCAGGCGGCACCCGCTGTATGCTTCGGGATCCTGGCACAGATGTTCTTCGCCGCAATATTGGCGGCGGGTCTGGGGCTCGTAGTGGGTGGAGATATCGACACTCCCACATATGTAGCTATCGCGGTGATGGCGGCGCGGTTCACGACGCCGATCAGCCAGTCTGTGCTGTATGCCTCTGCGTTGCAGGAGTGAATGGTCGCACTGGATGCCATCGGTGCGATTGTTGACAGCCCGATTCTGCCGGAACCCGCCGTACCACAGGCCTCACAGGGAACGCGGATCGTGCTTAACGACGTCGACTTCGGGTACACGCCGAACCAGAAGCTCTTCTCGTCACTGAGCCTGACGGCTCCCGCGCAGCAGATTACGGCGCTCGTGGGCCCATCTGGGTGTGGAAAGTCAACGATTACCAAGCTCATTGCCCGGTTCTGGGATGTGCATGGTGGCTCAATCACCGTCGGTGGCGCCGATGTGCGAAGCATCGGCTCTTCCGACCTGATGGTGATGACATCTATGGTGTTCCAGGATGTGTACCTTTTCGACACCACCATCGCGGAGAATATCCGCTTATCCCGCCCGGAGGCCAGCGACGAAGAGGTGCGTGATGCTATCTCCAAGGCTGGATTGGATGCGGTTGTCGCCGGCTTGCCAGATGGTATTGACACCCAGGTCGGCGAGGGTGGTCTTAAACTCTCCGGGGGTGAGCGGCAGCGCGTGTCAATCGCGCGAGCCTTCCTGAAAGATGCTCCGATCCTGCTCTTGGACGAGATCACTTCCGCGTTGGATACGGAGAACGAGGCGGCGATTACCGAGGCTCTTGCCGAGTTGTCCCGTGGGCGCACGGTTATCGTGGTGGCGCACAGGCTCTCGACAATCATGAATGCCGACCACGTCTATATTCTGTCGGGATACGAGAATGGCGAGCCGACACGTGTGGTTGAGCATGGTTCACCGCGCGAACTTGCCCGGGCCGGAGGCGTGTTCGCCTCGCTGATTGACGATTTCGCTCAGACCGCTCGCTGGCGTATCCGCTAGGTGTGCCGAGGGGAGAGGCCGTTGGCTGGATGAATTGGCGGTCCGGGGCGGCCGTGTTTGTCAGCTTGTGATATTCGTGCGGCCGTCACCCCTCAAACTGCGAAATTCATGAGGAGAACAAAGCAGAGGGTCCCGGCAGCAACCGAGAGGATGGTCCGGCGTCCGCATATCAGGTGCACGGCGGCGGTTACCGCGGCAGCAATTCCCGTGTACAGGAGGGGTGCGCCGGACGCTGCCGTGCGGAAGGTCGCTGCTGCGAGTATGCCGAGAATCCCAACCGGCATCCACACGGCCATCCGCGAGACGAAGCGGGATTCGCGCAGCGGTTTGAGTATGGCGAAGGGGATCGCGCGCAGCGCCACGGTAATTGCGGCGGCAACGCCGACGACGGCGAGAATCGCTCCGGTACTAGGCATAGGGCCATGCCCCTTTATTGCGAGTGAACAGGTAACGGATCCCGAGTGACGCCGCGAATAACAGCATGGAGGTGAAAATGACTGCACCCGGAGTCGCGACTATTGCAATGGCGAAGCTGAGGGCCGCCAGTAGCAAAGAGGGAACGGTCGCCAACGAGCGGGCGGCGTCGAGCGTCAGGGTGATGAAGAGTGCGCATAGGGCGAAATCAAGGCCTTTGATCTGCCCGGGCAGCAGGGAGCCGAGGAGGACGCCGACCATGCCGCCACCGACCCAGTACATCTGCAGAGATACTTGCAGCGCAATAAGGCGTGCCGGTGTCCACCCGTGTGGATGCGCAGTGGTGATGGCGTAGGCCTCGTCCGTCATCGCGTAAACCGAATACACGCGCGCAAAGCGGCCACGTAACACGCGCAGCGGGAAGGAGAAAGAGTAGAAGACGTGGCGGAAGTTGACGAAGAAAGTAGTCAGTGCCACCGTTGCCAGCGGCGCGCCGCCTGTCATAAGGCTGATTAACAGGAGCTCCAAGGATCCCGCATAGACCGCGCACGAGGTCAGCGGAGCAACCCACCACGGCAGCCCGGCCTGCAACACGAGCAGGCCGAAGGCGACACCGAGGGGAAACATGCCCAGCCCAACGGCCAGCGACATGCGGATTCCGGTGGTGACCTCGTGTTTCACCGGATCAGTCTCCCACTGTGCCCATAGCACCGGCCACTTCGCCCGATTGCTGGTAGGTAGAGCCGCTACCATCTAGCCAAAGAGCGGTCCGGTGGGTGTGCGAATTCGCCACAGCTGCCGTTCGATTCAAGGGATGAGCGAGCGTTGCCCGGTCACACATTGTCGGCATGTATTGCCCGTTCTTCCCTCCCGCGCCCCGTGATGTACGGCGCCAGCGCACACTGCATGCTGCTAGTCGATATTCCTTTGCATCAAGGGCACAACAAGCGGCGTACCTGACTCCGGATCCGGGATGACGCGGCACGAAACACCAAAGACTCTGTGCACCAGATCTGCGGTAATCACGTCTTCCGGGCTGCCATGGGCAAGAATCTTTCCGTCGTGCATGGCGATAATCTCGTCGCAGTACCGACCGGCCTGGTTCAGATCGTGTAAGACCGCAACAATCGTGGTGCCGTACTCGTCCACGAGCTCTCGGCACAAATCGAGTACATCGAGTTGGTGGGCGAGATCGAGGAATGTGGTGGGCTCGTCCAGCAGCAGGATATCCGTCTGTTGTGCAAGTACCATGGCAATCCATACGCGTTGCCGTTGGCCGCCTGAGAGTGCGGTCACGGGCTCTTTGGCGAGCTCGGAGGTATGGGTGCGTTGCAGAGCACGGGCGACGGCGGCTTCGTCGTCGCCGGTCCACTGATGAAGAAGGTTCTGATGCGGGTAACGTCCTCGCGCGACCAGATCGGCAACAGTGATCCCGTCCGGTGCCGTTGCGGACTGTGGCAGCAGGCCGATGATACGCGCGAATTCCTTGGAACCGTAGGCGCTCACCGCTCGTCCATTGAGAAACACGTCGCCGCTGTGGGCTGCCAGAACGCGACCGCAGGCTTTCAAGAGCGTGGATTTCCCACAGGCATTCGGCCCGATGATGGCCGTCATTTTACGTGGTGCTACCTGTAACGACACCCCGTGTAGGATCTCGGGCGCTGATCGTGAATAGGCCAGGTGTAGGGAGTCGACGTGTAGGTGGGCGCCCGCCGTTTCAGCAGCGTGCGCCCACCTGTGTGGTTCATGTGTCACGAATACCTCGTGCCGTGCTACCGGGAGCGCTATTTGCCGAGCCGTTCGCTCAGTGTGGACAGCACGAGGTTGGCCGCCGTCGGTCCGGCGTTCAGATAGAAGGGGTCGTTGTCGACGGCGACGGCATGGTTCGTGGTGACAGCCTCAAGAGTGTTCCACAGCGGCAGGGACTCCAGTTCGCTGTTGTCGCCGCCATTCACGCCGTAGAACAGCCAGGTTCCGTCGGCTTGTGCGAGTTCCTCGGAGCTGATATCTAAAGAGGTCTCGTCGGTGAAACTCTGCGATTCAGGTCGGGAAATCCCGGCGTCCTCGGCAATAGACCCGCTGAAGGAGGATACGCCGTAGACGCGAATACGATCACCATTCTTGGTTAGGAAGGATACCGTCTCATCCGGGTCAACCTCGGTAGCGAGCTGATCGGCTTTCTCATGGTAGTCGTCAAGAATGCCTTGCGCTTGCTCGATGCGTCCGAGTGCGTCGGCCAGGAGCAGGAAGTCGGACTTCCAGTTCACTCCGGTTCCCTCGGTAACGACGGTTGGTGCAATGGCCGTGAGGGATTCGTATAGGCCGTCAGAATCCTTCTTCCCCGCGTTGTTGATGAGAATGAGGTCGGGGTTCAAGCTGGCGATATCCTCGATGGACGGTTCGGTGCGGCTTCCAACGTATGTGATGTCATCGAACTGCTCGGCCAAATCTGGGAATGCATCGCGCAAGTATTGCGGAACAGTTTCCGTATTGCTTGGCGCGGTGGTTCCCGCCGGCACGACGCCGAGGGTGAGCAGGCCGTCAATTTGACCGGTGGAAATGACGACGACGCGCTGCGGCTCCGCCTCAATGGTTGTCTCGCCCTGGAAATGCTTGACGGTACGCGGGAAGACGCCGTCGGCTTCGCCAGAGCCCATGCCGTCGGCCATGGTGCGTGGAGCAATATAGTCCGTACCAGAGGTAGCAGCGCTGTTTGACGTCTCCGCGGAGGCCGTAGCAGTTGCCGCGCCGCTGGTGGTCACATTGTCGGAAGTTGAGTTTGAACAGGCCGTCAGACCTGTTAGAGCGATGGTGAGGGCTCCGGCAGTAAGCGCAGCCCGAAGAGAGATTGTTGACATGAGGTTAGCCTACCCACACGTAACTTCTTCTTAGTAGAGTGTGGACGTGGAATATGGCCAAGGTCACCGAGGAGGGGTTACTACTCAGGTGCGATTTAGGGGCCCAGCGGGAGCAGTGTGCCCACGAAAGGAAGGGGTGCGGATGCGAAAGAAAAAGGTCCAGCGCCTGCGCGTGTGATTGGTGTCGTCATTGTCTGCCTTGTTGTTCTTATCGGGCTATTCATTCTTAGCATTGCCATCGGGGCTAACAACATGTCGCTTGCGGACGTGTGGCGCGGGATAAGCGCGAGCTCCTCCCAGCGGGATACCCTGCCGGAGGCCATCATCGTCTGGCAGTTGCGCATGCCGCGCACGTTTCTGGCTGTTCTCGCCGGGGCGGCACTCGCGGTGGCCGGTGTGGTCATGCAGGCGCTTACCCGAAACCCACTAGCGGAGCCGGGCCTGCTCGGAGTGAACTCCGGTGCCGCCTTTGCCGTCGTGTGCGCGACGCTGTTTCTGGACATTACGGAACCGAACCGGTACGTATGGTTCGCCTTTTTCGGGGCAGCGGTGGTGGCCTGTCTCGTCTACGTGGTATCGGTACGAAGAATAACGCGCAATGATCGTGCGCATTTGGTGCTGGTGGGGGCTGCTATTAGTGCCGCGCTGTCCTCCTGCACCGGGGTCCTGACCATGTCGCACACCGACGTATTCAATTCTTACCGCTTCTGGGTTATAGGCTCGGTTGCGAATCGTGGCTATGAGGTTTCCATGCCACTGCTTCCGTTGTTCGTGGTGGGGTTTATGTTGGCCTTCGCGGCGGGGCCGACGCTGAACGCCATGGCGCTCGGCGACGAGCAGGCACAGGCGCTCGGTGTACGCCTTGCTGCGGCGCGGTCCGTTTCTCTCTTGGCCATTACCTTGCTATGCGGTGCGACGACGGCGGCTTGTGGCCCCATCAGTTTCGTCGGGCTGGCCATTCCGCATATGCTGCGCCTCTTAGTCGGCGTCGATCAGCGGCGCTTGTTGGTGTTTTCGCTGTTGACCGGGCCGAGTTTCATGTTGGGGGCGGATATTATCGGCAGGGTTGCGGCGGCCGGTGAACTAGAAGTCGGAATCGTGACGGCATTCGTGGGAGCGCCGGTGCTCCTCGCAATTCTGCTGCGGAAGGTGCGGTGATCGCGTGAAAGGCAAAAGGAGCGTGAGGGAAGTCCGAGGGGCCGCAAGTGCGGCTCAAGTAGGTATGGAGGAAGTAGATCCGTGTGCAGGAAAGACGGGCTGTGCGGGGCAGCCCCAAGGGTGCGTGAGCTCTCTCGTCGCGAACATGGGGCGTTTTTTACCGGCAGGATACCGGCGGCTCTCTCTGCCGGGCGGTGGGAGCTTGCTTCTGCATAGACGCAGTGTCACAGTAACCGGAATGCTCCTGCTGGCAGCTGTTGCCATCGGTTGCGTGACTCTGACAACGGGCTCCTACGATATTCCGATGGCGCGAATCATTGAGATCTTGCGTGGCGGGCAGGAGGGTACGGATGCGTATCTGGTGCTGAACCAGCGCCTGCCGCGAGTGGTTGCCGCGCTACTCATCGGCATATGCCTGGCTGCATCAGGCGTGATCTTTCAAACCCTGTCGTCTAATGCTCTTGGGAGTCCGGATCTCATCGGTTTCACCACCGGTGCGACGACGGGCGGACTCGTGGTGATTATCGTGATGGGCCGTTCCACTGGCAATGTTCTGATGTTAGGAGCCTTCTGTGGCGGTCTCGCCACCGCGACGGCTGTGCTTCTTGTCGCCCGGGCCGGGGCCGGTACAGGGGAACGGTTGGTGGTGGCGGGTATTGCGATTGCCGCCATGCTCTCGTCGGTTAACGACTATTTGGTGAGCCGTGCGGATATTGAGACGGCTGAGGCGGCACGCGTATGGCAGCATGGCAGCCTTAACGTCATCACGTGGCGCAGTGTTGTGCCCTGGCTCTTGGTGCCGCAGTTGGGATTCCGCTGGCGATGGGTGCTGGGCGGGTTTTGCGCTATCTCGAATTAGGCGACGACGTCGCAATTGGTGTGGGTTTACCGTTGCGGCGCGTGCAGATCGGCCTTGCCGTGCTCGGCGTGGGGCTGGCGGCCGTCGCCGTGGCGAGTGGCGGTCCGATTGGTTTCGTTGCACTTGCGGCACCGCAGTTGGCGCGTCGGTTAGCCCGGTCCCCGGGTGCGGCGATGGTGCCAGCAATGGCGATGGGCGCGGCCCTGTTAGTGTGCAGCGATCTAATTGCGCAGCGGGCGCTGAGCCCCTTCCAGATCCCGGTGGGTCTGGTCACGGGGGCGATAGGCGGGTTGTATTTGGTGGCAATGCTGTTGCGGCGTCGCAGCGCATGAGAACGAACGCACGCAGCGCGTGAGAGCTACCAGTGCGTGAGAACGTACGCAGTGCGTGAGTTGCTACGCAGAGCGTGAGACCATACAAAGTGCGTGAGTCGCTAAGCGTGAGGATGCAGGAGTTAGGGACGTACTCGGGAGAACCCACCCGACAGGAGCTGGGGCAGGTCATGCGCGTTCTGCCCAGCCGATATATCGGTCCAGCGACTATCTATCGCGGACGCTTCCCGTACGTACATCTCGGATGTACTTAGCGGGAACGCCACCGACGATGGTTAGCGGTGCGACGTCTTTGGTGACAACAGCTCCGGCTGCAATAATTGCGCCTTCGCCAATGGTGACACCGCCAAGGATCGTCACATTGGGGCCTATCCAAACATTCGGGCCGATGTGGATAGGTGCGGGATGGAGGAGAGCGCGGTGGGCGGGATCCTCATCGTGGTTCAGAGTCGCCAGCACAGCGTTATGGCCGATGAGGAAGGTCGCTCCTGCAATCGGGTTGTTCCCACGCCCGGCGGTTCTTCCTGCGGTCGAAGGTCGCTGCCGGATTCTGCGAGATCAGTCGCTGAACTTGAGGCCGTTCAACTGCTCAACCATGGAGTTGAGCGTCTCCTCGTCGGGCGCGTTGATAGTGATATTCCACTGCACGCCATCCACAGCAACAATATAGATCCGTCCCGGTAGTCGCCATCGCCGTATCTCAAGATGTCGGTTGCCGCAGCGGGAAATTCGCCTAATTTGGTGACATCGGTCGTTGTCGAGTCGGTATACCCCCCGCTGATGAGCAGATCAGTCATCTCTTGACTGCTTGGAATTTGGTCAACGAAAACGTCGTCGCGCCGGAACACATAGTTGCAATACGGATCATCGGGGGCAACAGCCATTCCGCCTTGCGGGTTGTCGTTGCTGCTGAAGTAGTAACCGCTGGGCGGCGTGAATTCAGCGGTCCGGCTTCCATCGGCGGAGAACGTGAAGACGCCGTCGTGGAGAGCGTACTCCTCTACGGCCTCAACGTTGTTGCCGGTTGGAGAACGCGTGGGGGAAGGTGATGGAGAACCGCTTGTTGTATCTGTGCTCGGTGCGGGCGCTGGTGCTGGCGCCAATGTGACACTCGGTGCTGGTGTTGTGGTTTCGATATCGAGTCCGCCTGCAGTTGTCCAAAGATCGCAAGCGGTTAACGTGGCGCCGAGCAGCGACAGGCAGGCGATGCCTGCAAGGCCCGCGTTACACGGTGAGAAGACGGTGTCATCATGATTGGTTTTCCCTTCTATGTTGTATCCACCTTGGCACAAGACGCCGCGCCGCGCCATGGGGAAAGATACCCATGGCGATTTTGATGATTTTGCTTGTGTGATCGCGTGCGATGTGGTATGCGCCGAATGTTGCCTACGGGGTGCGGGGTGGTCCGTCGGCCTCGTCGGATGTTGTCCTGCGGGGTGGAGCGGCCGACGGCGGGACGGCGCAGTGCGGCAGTGATGGGAGGGATCGGGCGCGTGATGGTTGCTCGTGGCGGGTGGTGTGGGGTCATGTTTCGCCGCTCCACTCGAGTGATGGCGGTCGTGGGTCGTCATGTTCTTGTAGTTGCGGAAGGATGGGATTCTGATGGTGTGGGCGGGGTATCTGCCTGGTGGGGTAGGCGGTTCTCGTTGTCTTTTGGTTCTGGTCGGGCTGTTGGGTTTCGTTGGCTGCGGTTATGGCGTGGTGGCATGTGACTCTCCTTGTCGTGCGTGGTCTTCGCTGTCAGATGGGGCAACGTGTGCGGTTCTGTCTCCTCACGTCGGGTTACCGTCTGCGAGGGGTCGAGGCAGTGTGAGGCGTTGTAATGGTTGCCGCTGTTGCTCTAGTTGGTGGTGGGTATGAGGATGAAGGTTTCGGGTGGGTCGGGGTCGGTGCGTTGGTCTTGGAAGCTCATGACGGTGGGGGTGAAGTCTCCGGGGACTTGGTAGTACAACCAGCCTTCACCGGTTTCACCTTGTTCAAGCCAGTGGACCTTCACAAGGTATTCGTCGCCGTGGTAGCCGGCAGTGTCCATGTGGTGTTCGTAGTAGGTGCCTTTCGAGATGCCGATAATGTACCGGTCAAGATCCACGTAAGGGGCAACTCGGTCTGTGCCGTTGTTGGTGATGCGGAGTTTGACGCCGACGTATTTGTGTCCTTCGATGTACACGGGTTGGTCGGCGGCGGCGAGGATGTCGTTCACATTAGGTGAGTATTCCAAGATTTCAACGGTCCATTCGCCGACTTGGGTGGGGCCTGTGGATACTGGTGCGGACGCTGATGCTGACGGCAGAATCAGGGGTGACACGGTCACTGTCGCCGTGGCGGTGGGCGTGTCGCTCATTGTTGTCCCATTAGGTGTGGTCGAGGTTGTTGGTATCAGTGTTGTCGTGGCGACCGGTTGTGTGCTGGGCGTGGTCCGCCCCGCGATCATGATCCCGGCGATGACGACGGCCACGACTACTAGGGCGCCGAGGAGCGCCCATGCCCAGCCGCGCGGGCCCCGCCGCGTGGTGGGTGGTGTGGTAGTCGTCTGCGGCGTGCCACTACTGTTCGTGTGTTGGCGCATATGCGGGGCTCTGTTTGGCGGGAATGCCTGCGGTCCATCGGCAGGCGGTGGTGTGGTCATGGGGAGAGTGTCCTTGTCTCGTTCAGTTCCAGCCGTGGCGTGTGGGGAAACGCGGGCGTGTGCCTCTCGCGTCCGGGTTACCGTTTGTGAGGGGTCGAGGCAGTGTGCGGCGTTGTAATGGTTGCCGCTGTTGCTCTAGTTGGTGGTGGGTATGAGGATGAAGGTTTCGGGTGGGTCGGGGTCGGTGCGTTGGTCTTGGAAGCTCATGACGGTGGGTGTGAAGTCTCCAGGCACTTGGTAGTACAACCAACCCTCACCGGTCTCACCAGGTTCAAGACGGTAGACCTCAGCCAGGTATTCGTCACCCGGGTAACCGGCGGTGTCCATGTGGTGTTCGTAATAGGTGCCTTTCGAGATACCGATAATGTACCGATCAAGATCAACATACGGGCCGACACGTTCTGTGCCGTTGTTGGTGATGCGGAGCCTGACGCCGACGTATTTGTGTCCCTCGACGGTGACGGGGTGGTCGGCGGCGGCGAGGATATCGTTCACATTAGGTGAGTATTCCAGGATTTCAACGGTCCATTCGCCGACCTGGGTGGGACCGGTGGATACTGGTGCGGACGCAGATGCCGACGGCAGAATCAGGGGTGACACGGTCACTGTCGCCGTGGCAGTGGACGTCTCAGGCACGGTCGTCCCACCAGACGAAGCCGACGCCGTCGGTTCCGGCGTCGACGTGGCGACTGGTTGTTTGCTGGGCGTGCTCCGTCCCGCGATAATGATGCCAGCGACCACGACAGCCACGACCACCAGAGCGCCAATGAGCGCCCAGACCCAGCCGCGCGGGCCCGGCCGGGCGGCTGGTGGAGTGGTAGCGCCGTGGGTTGGGTCAGGTGTGTTGCCGTGTGGAGTTGGTGGTGTGGTGGTCATGTCGCTCCGCTCTGCTTGACTGCTGTGGGTTGTCTTTTGTGTAGATTGTGGCAGATCACGGAGCGGTGTGCAGTTTCTGATGAGTTTTCGTCATCGTTGTCGGGGTGTGACACGCGGTGTGACCTGCGTAAACATGTTGGGACGTCATTCTGGTGAGGGAGTGCGGGTTGTTATTCGTTGTAGACAGGGCTTGGTTTGCCGGGTAGAGTCTGTTCCATCACACACGATTCTGTTCCGGATTCGGGGTGCTCACCGAGTACGACCCTAACTGGGACACGAGGGGAGAGGGGACAGCAGATGGCGAGTCGAGAGCAGCGTGACACCTTGGCGGAGATCGCAACCTTCGACCCGAACGAAGCACAAGACCTCGCCAATCGGCTCAGTCTTATCAGTGAGGGTTTTGAGGGGTTGCGTCTGCGGATTAATGGGATGTTGAATCCTGATGATTGGGGGATCCGGGGTGCGACAGCGGATGCGATGTTATCGTCGCTGGAGTGGGTACGGAACCGCCTAGGAGACCACGCGGATGATACGGAGGCTATGGGTAAGTCGGTGCAGGTAATTGCTGATGCGACGATTCAGGCCCGGGCAGCGCATGAAGAAATCAGTGCGGGCACGCAGGCCTCGGATACTGCCTACAAGGCGGAGGTGGCGTCTATTGGTATGACGAGTAGTATGCTTCCTACCCCGGCCAATGCGCTCCGTACCACAGCTGGCATGGAGCATGCTGAGCAGGCGCATGAGGCTCGCGATGCCGGGTATGAGGAGCGGGCTGGGCGGATGGTGGATTATGTGGGTGAGGAGGTGGATCGGGCGATTCGTATGCTGCCTAGGAGTGAGAAGGCCGAGCCACGGTCCTATGTCACCTACGCGCCACCGTTGTCTGGTGTGGATTCGTCGGTGACGGGGCTGCCGTCTGATGGTGGTGCGTCGTATGCGGCGGCGTTGGCGGAGGGCCGCCCGACAGACACGGACCCAGACCTAGACGTGTCGGATGGTGGTGGGTCTGTTGTTCCGTCGGTGGGTGCGATTGCTGCTGGTGTGGGTGTTTCTGGGAGTTTGGCGTGGATGTTTTCGTGGTATGCGGGTGAGCGTGTCGAAGGCATGGTGGGTACTCCACAAGGCAGGATGATCCGAGCTGATTCGGCGGAGGCACGCTACTTGTATGGTCCGGGTGGAGGGGATTTGATGGACCGGGTCCGGGAAGCCGGACGTCTCTCCTTCCAAGACAACAACAACCCCACGGGTGGTGCGGCGGGTGCGGCTGCGGGTGCTGCTGGTGCGGCGGGGTTGGCTCGTGGTGCGGCATCTGGTGTGCGGTGGAGTAATGCGCAGCAGATGGGTATGCGTCCCACCCGTATCCCCTTATCAGGCCAACCACAACAAGCCACCGGTACCGGGGCCCGGGGAACCGGGACCGGGACCCGAGGCACGGGTGTTCGTGGTGGTCAGGCCCAGCAGGCCGGTATGCGTGGCACGGGTGGCGTTCGTGGTGGTCAGGCCCAGCAGACTGGTGCCCGCGGCGGCCAAGCAGCTGGTGGTCGTGGCACGGGTGTTCGTGGTGGACAGCCTGCTGGTGGTCGTGCTGGGACTGGCCGTGGAGCCGGTACGGGCGGCGTCCGGGGCGGGCAGACACAGCAATCTGGCCGTGGGACGGGTCGTGCTGGAACGGGTGTTCGCGGCGGCCAGGCCCAGCAGACTGGTGTCCGTGGGGCTGGTGTTCGTGGAGCGCAGGGCCAGCAGTCTGGCGTGCGTGGTGCGGGTGTGCGTGGTGCTGGTCGGAAGAGGGATGAGCGGGAGCGGAAGTGGAGTCCGGAGGTGCGTTTTGCTATGCGTGGTCGGGAGGTTCCGGATCCGCAGGAAGAGGAACGCCGCAAGGAGGAAGCGCTCAAGCGTTTGGATGCGGTGTGGTTGAGCCGCCATGGTGCCGAGAGCATCCGTGAGCGTGAGCGGCGTGAGGCCGAAGAGGCCACCCGCCGTGAAATGTTCTCCCGGCCCCTCCTGTACTGGCGAGAGCCCCGCGAAAACGAACAACAACAATAAACCCGACCGGTGACCTGCGCGTCCAGCTGGTTTAGATCAGTAGGCACGGGTCGGTCTTTGAAGGCCCTCATTTCTGGCAAAGGAGACAAAACGATGAGTATCGAGTTCGACCGTGAAGCTGTTGGCGTCAGTGCGAAAGAACAGTGGAATGACTGTGAGGAATTTGGCGCGTTGTTCGCGTATTTGCGTGAAACGGTAGTGGCGTACTGCGCTTCTAAGCTTCCTTCTTTTGACGGGCCGGGAACCGAGAAGCTGGATGCGGCGCTTAAAGAGTACCAGGCGGCGATGCGGGACGGGTTGGGGGAATTCTCCAACGCATGTGCTGTTTTAGGGTCGGGTGCGCAGGGTGCAACAGCCGATTTTGACGAGACTGAGTCGCGCCAATCGGAGGCGTACAAAGAGATGGAGGCGATACTCGGTGGTGGCGAGGACTCATGATGCGGCGGCGTCTGGTGGGTAGTGCCCTAGCACACGGCGGCTTTGCAGACCGAGGCACATGCCGTGAATTACCACAGCGAGAACTGTTTCTCATGCGTGGCGCGTTGACACGCGCAACGTGTGATGCGTTGATGATGGAAAGGTGTGGATGATGGCGTCCGGTTTCACGTTTGAGGTACCACCAGACACGGCAGGGGAGTGTGAACGCGTTGCCTACCGTTTGGAGCAAGCCGGTGGTCGTGTTGCGGCAACGCAAGTGGCGACGGCGACCGGCGGTGTACCGGGATGGATTGGTGAATCAGCGGACGCCTATACGGATCAGATCCTCGCGGTGGGCGGCAAGGCACGGAAGATGGCCGACGCACTGCGGTTTGCATCGTCTCCACTAAGGGAATATGCAGATAAAGTGAAAGAGACGATCCGCAACATCGGTGCCTTGCAGGAGGATTACGATGCGGCTGAGGCCGCGTATGAAGCCAAGACTGCCGAGATAGACGAGGCACAGGCCGAGGTGGCGACCAATGCGGTGACACCGTATACGCAGGGGGATGTGGATGCGTGGCGCCAGCGTGTGGACCAGGAATGGCAAGAGACCGTGGTGGAGTTCAACAACAAATATAAGGGTCTGTTGACAGAGCTCGACGAGGTAGCAGACAGCACGGCTGCAAAGGTCTTAGCGGCGCAAGATGAGATCATCAACCCGGATGTGCCACACAGTTCCAGGTGGGAGACGGGCTTGAACATTTTTGGCGACGTGCCTTTGGTGGCGGGTGCGATTGAGTGGAAAACCGCCGATAAGGAAGCGCGAGAGATTGCCACGGTTATTTCGGATCCGAACCTGACGGCCGAGGATGTTGAGGCTTTCAATACAAAGTAC
Source organism: Actinobaculum sp. 313 (assembly GCF_003073475.1). Lineage (GTDB taxonomy): Bacteria > Actinomycetota > Actinomycetes > Actinomycetales > Actinomycetaceae > Asp313. The sequence continues at coordinate 517,885 of NZ_CP029033.1, forward strand.
GGCGATAAAATCCAAGATCCTTTTGTCGCCAATGCGCTCTTGCAGTACGTTTCTGCGGACGACCTCGTGAGGTTCTCGCTGCGGATTGATCGCGCGTACTCCCAGGAGGATATGGCCGCGAATCCCGATCTTGATCGAGAGGTTCGCGATGACGTGCTCTGTGCGATAGGCACCACCATAGCGCTGGGTACAGGTGGAATGAACCTGGCAGGAGATAACGCTGAGAGGCAGATCCTCTTTGAGCAGGTCAGAGATGGCATCGAGACCAGATCGGGAAAGCCGTTGGCATCACAAACACAGCGGTTCGTAGAAGATCTTAAAATGGTGGGAAGAACCGAGTATGACCAGGCGAACTTAGATTCAAACATGACCTGCGACATCGGCACAGACGGGTACGACATCATCCTGCAACTTGTGGGCGAGGCGGGATATGCCAATCCGGAGTTGACATTAGGCCCGGGATTCTTCGAGCCGCCTGCGGGAGGTGGCGTGTCCGTGGCGCAAGATATCGTCGCCATGGATGCCGAGGAAATGCGTTGGAAGGGTGAACGAACTCCTCAAGCCCAGTTCGGAACCTACATCTTCGGCTCGGACCGCGCGGTCCATGAGCCTCTGCAGGCCATGTATATGTTGATGGATCGGCCTGAGAGTTTAGATCCGCAGACCGGCGACCCGGCGCTTCTTGCAGCAGATCGGCGCAGATTAGATTCAGTACAGCTGTTCTTTGCCGGTGATACGCCGACGGGCATGGATATCAACCACGATGGCGTCGTCGATAGCAATGACAAACCGATGAACATGACACGCTACCTCACCGGAGGACGGACATACGCTACGTGGGAAGAAAACCAGTACTACGGATTCGAAGACGGTGGCGAGCAGTTTGGGCGTGTGCTTCAGCAGGCTGCAGATACCGGGGATGTGCCGGATCGCAGTCAGATGACCGATGAGGAGTGGGAGCAGTGGCAGAAGCGTGATATGACTGCGACGACGATTGCGGCGAACTTCCTGTTCGGTTATCAGGATGGCCTAGATGTGGTCCATGACTTCAACATGCTCCGGGACACGGACAAGGTCGACGGCCAGGACGCGTTCGGGTATCACAACCCGAATCTACGTTCCTGGGCAGGATTGATTCTGGAACCGCATGTGGATGGCATCGCGCTGTCGCTCCTGGCGGCTGGTTCGTCGAATGGCGTTGTCGCTACGGGTAATGGCGACTATCAGATCGTGTTTGATACCTACATGAGGGCAAAGTTGCTCGGCCCAGATGGGGTGATTCTTGACTTGGGGTTTGATGAGCCTGAACTCAATAACAATGGAACGCCAGATGACGAAAGCGACGATTATTGGGAGGGAGGCCGCGCCCCGGCAATCGATAATCTTCTGGTCGCCAGTCAACGCGGCTATGAGGAAGAGCTGGATGATGCGCTTGATGGTGTTGGCGGGACGCCACCGAAAGACGTTGTACAGAGGTGGAACCCGATGCTAGAGGCTTTGTTCACGGTAGATGCGGATGCCTCTGATGAGGCAAAACACGCGCTTGATGTTCGCAATGCTCGGTGGAAGGGGTACATTATGGCAGGAGCGGGCGCTATTCCGGGCGGCGCCTTTTTCGATGAGAGTGACAAGGTCGCAAATTACTTCTTCGACCAAACCAAGGCGAACGGTGTTGCACCCGTGGTTGATTTCCTGCTCCCCACCAACAATGAGGAACATGGGGATCAGGCGGCGGCCACACTAGAACTCAACAAGTACATGGAGCAAGCGGTCTATCAATCTATGAGTACGCACGGCTCTTTTGAGGACTTCGCGCAGACACCGGAAGAGTTCATTAAGACGGACACTCAAAACCTGGAGCCATTCTTCGATGAAAACGGCGACATCATTCCCTATGCGGATCAGACGGATAAACAGCGGACATCCTATGAACGGTATATCCAGAACCAATCGGGAGGGTCGGGCTACGTCGAAATTGTGAATTCGGTTGGGGGTTTCACTGCGGATAGTGCCGCTCAGCACTCCAATGCGTACGATATGAGCAAGCGGTATCGGGGGAAATGATAGTGCGTAGTGCACGCCGTCAACGGGTTCATCGGAGTATAGCCGCATCCGTGATCGCCGCGTTGTGTTTTCTTGCAGCGGCGTGTGGGGTGTATCGTCCTGAGGTTGCGGAGGTGACGCCGTCGGTGCCGTCGACGTTTGTGGCGACCGATGAGGCTAGGGATGTGATGCATGCTGACGTGCCGTCGGGGTGGAGTGAGGTGCCCGTTGACGGGGAAGCGATTTTTTTGATCACTCCGGATGGGTCTTCTTCTGCGGTTGGTGTGGCTAGTATCAGTGCCGCGCATTTTCCCTTGGTTATTCTTGACCGATCGCAGTATCGTGCTTATGGCGGAGATGCTAATGAGTATGATCTGGAACGGTGGATGCGCGGACTTCTCATCGATAGAGAAAGGTATCCGGCTAGTTCGAGTTTCGTTCTGTTGCCTGATCGGTATATTGATGGAAATCCGGCGCGTGGGTTCAGCTGCGTGTTTCGGACCGCAGACGGGACTGCGAGGCGTTGGGAGACTTGGTATGTCGGTCGTCATGATGGGGTGTGGGAGATCAGGTTGACGTCGGGCCCTGGTCATACGGAGTTGCCGGCGGAGTTGGACGGGATTTTGGATACGGTGAGGTGGACGGCGCCGTCGTCGGATGCGGATGGGTGAGACGATGGGTGGGTTCCTTCCTCGGAGGGGTGGCACTAAGCGCCTGCTGGCTGCGATCACCGCGTTGTGTTTTCTTGTAGCGGCGTGTGGGGTGTATCGTCCTGAGGTTGCGGAGGTGACGCCGTCGGTGCCGTCGACCTTTGTGGCGACTGATGACGCTCGGGATGTGATGCATGCGGATGTGCCGCCGGGGTGGAGTGAGGTGCCCGTTGACGGGTTAGTGGTCTTCTTGATCACTGCGGATGGGTCTTCTTCTGCGGTTGGTGTGGCTAGTATCAGTGCCGCGCATTTCCCCTCGGTTATTCTTGACCGGGCGGAGTATCGCGCGTATAGCGGAGATGCTAATGAATATGACCTGGAATGGTGGATGCACGGACTCCTAATTGACAGAGAAAGAGTTCCGGGTAGTTCGAGTTTTGCTCTGCTGCCTTCTCGGTATATTGATGGGAATCCGGCGCGTGGGTTCAGCTATGTCTTTCGTGATGCTAACGGGGCTGCAGTGCGGACAGAAGTCTGGTATGTCGGTCGTCATGATGGGGTGTGGGAGATATTTCTGGAGTCGGATCCAGGTCATACGGAGTTGCCTGCGGAGTTGGACGGGATTCTGGATACGGTGACCTGGAGCGCGCCGTCGTCGGATGCGGATGGGTGAGATGTTGGACCGAGCCCTGATACGACAAGGCGGCACGATACCCGGGGATGAATCCGGTACTTATGCTGCTGGTGCTACCTGGCCTGCTGAGTCGGCTCGGCTCGCGGAAGTGGCTGCCGGAGGTGCAGGAAGTGACAGGCCGGTCGCCAGGCGAGATGTTGCCGCTCACGCTATACGCGGATGCGGCATGTTTGACAGTACAGCTCGGCTACCTGGAAAGGATGGTGTGTTGCCATGAGGCATCGTTTGAGGAAGCGTGGATTGCTTAGGCGCCGTGCCCGTGATGCGGTGGTCGGCGCTCTCGCGGCGGCGGTGGTCTTTTGCCTGGCCGCGTGTGGTAGCGATGATAGGGCCAGCAGACACACCACTTTTGTTGCGACAGCGGAGAGCGTGTCGGTTATGGATGCGGAACCTCCAGCCGGGTGGGTGGAGATCGCGCAGGACCCTGATCCGGGGATTGAGTATCTTGCCTCGGCTGATGGAAGCGCGGGTTTTACGGGGGCGAGCGTACGGGCGACGCGCATAGCGCCGGATATATTGGAACTTAACGGCTATTGGGTTGAGGACCATCCGGATACTTTCGATTTGGATGCTATCCAGCGCTCATGGGTCGGCAGAACACAGGCATACGGCCAAAACGATCAGGTGACGGAGCTTCCCGAGCGGATGATTGATGGCAATCCTGCCCGTGGCTACTCGTACATCAGTACCCGCGAGGACGATACGTACTATGAGATGTGGATCGTTGGGCGTCCAGATGGACTGTGGCGAATCACTTTCAATGCGCCACACGGCGAGGACAGCCTGCCAGCAGGACTAACCGAAACGTTCCTGGACTCGATCACCTGGGCCACACCCACGCCGACGGGTGCGACACCGAGTGTATCTAGGTGACGGTACCCGCCTGTTTATTGGGAGGACAGGGCGTGGAACCGGTGCGCCGACCGGCACGATAAGACGGCGGTCCGCCGCGCTGGGCGGCAACGAAGTCAATGCGGCAGTGGAGTCAGTGCGGCGGCGGAGCCGCCCTCGTAGCGAAATGCGCTCTCGCGTATCGCCCGCACTGGAATCAAGTGGTATCGCCCGTACTTGAGTCAAGCGGTATCGCCTGCACTTGAATCAAGCGGCGTCACCCGCACGTGAATCCCCCGTAGCCCGCAGGCAGCGCCTCCCACGGCCCACCGCGATCTCAGAGGGCTAGAAACTCGGCAAAGCTCAACGGTCTCCGCCCGGCAATGTCCTCAATGGCTGTGCTGTCTCCATCCAACTCGCCGACCTTGATCGCGGTGTAGGTGGACACCCAGGCGTCGTACTCCCACTGTTCGGCCGGCCAGCGCAAGCGCGACTGGTATGCCTCTTCAACGGTCTCATCATGGAAGCGAATCTTGCGGCCCGTATGGTCGGATAACGCCTGCGCAACCTCGGTCAGCGTGAACGACTCCGGCCCGGTCAGGTCATAGGTTCGCCCGGCATGTACCGAGGGATCACGCAGCACTGCCGCAGCCGTGCGTGCAACATCAATACGAGCAACGCCCGCGGCTCGCCCGTCACCGGACGGTCCGCGGATCACGTCGTCGTCGCCTGCAAGCCCGGCGAAGAAGTCCAGATAGAAGTTATCCCGCAGAAAGGTATAGTCAAGCCCTGATTCCTTGATGTGCTCTTCGGTGACGAAGTGATCACGCGCCAGGGTGAAGGTCGCATCCGGCGCTGCACCGAAGAACGACGTGTACACAATCTGCTCAACCCCGGCCCGGCCGCCGCATCGACTAGCGCGAAATGCTGCTGCAGGCGATCCGGTGCTTCCACCCCGGAGACCATGAAAAGCGTCTTTACTCCCGCAAGGGATTCTCGCGTAGCGGCGTCGTCGGCGTAGGAGCTGCGAACGGCCACCGCCCCAGCCAACTGTGGTGCGCGCTCCGGCGCACGGGCGAGCAGACGAAGGTCAAAACCCTCGTGTGCGAGTAGGCGGGCGGCATTCCCTCCGATGAAACCGGTGGATCCGGTCAATGCAAGTGCCGGTGCGGAAGATGTCATGAGGTGTCCTATTCTGGTGATACCGGCCGTTGCGGCGCCGTGGCCTCGAACATTCACTCGGCACATGCGCGCACCGGCCGGTAGCGGTAGGCCGAGAGCCCTGACGCCAATACCGAGAGCCCTGACGCCAATACCAATTGTGTGGGTGTCGGTAATTGCCGATAAGCGCGGCGTTCAGCTGCGGTTTCGCTTATCAATCCCTGCCAATTGTGCACGTCACCGCAGCCGACCTTGCCTTCGTCATCGCCGTTAACGCGAATCACGCGAGCAGGATTCCCGACGGCGTGCGCATTGGGCGGAAGATCTCGTGTCACCGCAGCGCCGACGCCCGCCACGGTATGAAGGGTGGCAGCGCAGTGTTGGCAAAGGCACCAGGGGCAGTTTAATCGCATCCGCTAGATCAACCCGAGTTGTTGAAAACCGTAGGCCAATCCGTCGTCGTCAATACCGGGCACGATCATGTCGGCCGCATCCTTCACGCTCTCGGTACTATTGCCCATTGCGACTGCGGTATCGACAGCGTCGAATACGGCGAGGTCGTTCGGGGAGTCGCCAAACATAATTGCATCACGCGCATTTACCCCGAGGTGTTCTGCGGCTTCCTGTAGACCGGTGGCTTTGGTGACCCCGTTTATCAGAATTTCCCCGGCCAGGCCCGACTCTCCTTCCACGGAGCCGGTGAGTGCGATGTATCGACCATCATAGGGCGCAACGGTTTCATTCGGATGGAGCGGATTATCGTCCGGGATGAGGAAGGTTCCCTTCGACGCACTTTGCGGCGGACCGCTGCGCAAGAAGGGAGAAATACGGGCGGCGTAGGCACTCCAGTCGGAATCCGCTGTATCGGCCGAGCACGCCGCACCCGCATCGGTACCGGGTGTATCCGCATCGGCGTCGGCCTGATGTGCATCCGAATCGCGTTTCTCCGCAAACGCGGCGAGGAAGTCGGCGCTCGGGTAAAAGTCCGTGGGCGTCTGCCACAGCCACTGCACGCCGAGCGCGTCGAAACGTTGGCTCATATGCTGAACGTCGGCGGTCGGCATGCGATGGTCGGCAACGACGACGTCGCCTACGCGCACCCACGCACCGCTACCCCCAATCATTCCGCTGAACCCGAGATCCCAGATCCACGGGTAAATCTCCGGCAGAGACCTTCCGGTGCACAGTAGCAGTGTGTGCCCGGCGGCCGCTGCCGAAGAGAGAACCCTGCGGGCGGAATCCGGCACTTGTTGCCGCGAATTAATCAGAGTGCCGTCAACGTCGACGAGGATCAAGCGCTTGCTCACTGTTTCAGAATACCCGGTGGGATGCGAGATACGAAATGTCTGTTATAAGGTGTAGGTGCCACTGCCAGATGTGGCGAGAGGATACGTGATGAGACTAGCGGGTGCAGCTTTAGGAGGTGGAATGGCGCAAGCGCGTGGCGAGATTCGGCGGGCGGTGCGGTGTGATGGCGGGCTATACTTCGGTAGCATTTCGGGAGCAATCCACTGTGACCGAATCCTCGTACTGTTAGAATCCGTGGAAGACAGCTGCAAACGCTGCGGGCAGTTATAAGCGCTGCGGGCAGTTCAGAACCGCGGGACCAGTGGACTGGTAGGTAGGAACGGCTAAAGGGCTTGCTGTGGTGACAAGAAAGGACACGCCGCGATGACAACAGAGCATGGACAGAGCAACCGTACCGTTGTTTTTCTGCACGGCATGGGGGAGGGGCCGGAGGCTTGGGATGCGCAGGCGGCTGCGCTGCCCGCAGGTTTCACCGGATTGGCACTCCCGGTTTTCGGAACCCGGGACGCCGATATGCTCGATTTTACGCTTTCCGGTGCGGTGAGAGCACTTGTGGCGGATCTGGATCAACGCGGCCTCGACGTTGTGGATGTGTGTGGACTCTCGCTTGGCGCAATGGTGGCCACCCAATTTGCGATTGACCACCCACAACGGGTGCGGTCGTTGGTACTTTCCGGTAGTCAGACGCGTCCAAACCCGATTCTCATGAAGCTTCAGAATGCACTGATCCGCGTCGCCGGTGGTCAGATTGCGCCGGAGGGTATGAGTAAGGCACGCCTGCGGCAGATTGTGCATGAACTGGCGCGGATCGACACGCGGGAGGCAGTCACTACCCTCAGCGCTCCGACCCTGATTATGTGTGGTACACGTGATCGTCCAAACCTCCCGGCGTCGCGCTTGCTGGCGCGGCTGATTCCGGGGGCACAACTGCAGATCGTGCCAGGGGCGGTCCATGTGTGGAACACGCAGAAACCAGAGGAATTCTCCCGGCGGATCAACGAGTTTTTCGTCGACGCGATACCAACGAGTGCCGGTGAAGCCTGAGGGCGGGCTGATAGCTGTGACGCGCTCTGATACTGCCAGTACCAGGGTCCTGACGCGCCAACGCGAGAGTTCCAACGCGCCAGCACGAGAACTCTGCCAGCACGAGAGCTCTAGCGTGCCGACACGAGGCTCTGGCACTGCGGAAGGCGCTGGCTACGAATGATCTTGGTCGTCCAACTGCTCGAAGATATGTGGCAACAGGGGGCAGATCACCCCGAGTGCGTCCTTCACCCCGCCACGTGATCCGGGGGAGTTGACGATCAACACCCCGTACACCCCGCGCTCGGTGATTCCTACGATTCCCCGCGATAGCGAGGATAGCGGTGTCTTTGCCAGGCCGACGTCGCGAATCTGCTGCGTGAGTCCGTCCATGCGCACGCTGATGAACTCCGCGCTGACCTCCGGAGTAATATCGCCCGGTCCGACTCCCGTACCTCCCACAGTGACGATGATGCGCGCGCCGGAAGCAATCGCATCCCGCAACGCCGCGCGCAGCTCGAGCGGGTCCTCTGCCACATGCTGTGGTGTTTTGGTATGCACTCGGCTCTGTTCCAAAATGCCCACGGCGAGGGGGCCGACCGTGTCCTCGCGCGTCCCGTTGACGATCTCCGTGGACACGACGACGGCGCCCGGCAGGTCACGGTCCATGGCGTGGGCTTGACGATGCTCCGATTTGCCGCTGAGTTCTGCGGCATGGTCGCGACCGGGCCGACCCTCGTTCCGGGAAGCCTCAGTCGGCGATGACGTGACATACGACGACAAGGCGTGCCGATCTGTGCCCAGGGAACCCTCCGCCTCCCTCCCGGTACTCGCTGCCGCTTCCCGGCCGGCGTCATTGTTGCCTCTCATCATGCTCTCCTGGCGCTATTGCGAATTTGCTAACAAAAGTCTTACGTAAAAACGCGGGAATTGCGGCCGAATATGCCGCGTGCGGCGATTTTTGCCCGTAGCCTGATAGTAGCAAAAGCACGGTCGGTGGCGTGAAAAATTGACTCGGTTGAACTGCCTCTGTTGGTTTGTTCAGGCGGAACCGGTACGGCTGCCGTACTGTGCCATTGGTCTGTATGACTCGAACGGTGGTTTGTACTGACTAAGTGCAGGCCGCTCGCTCGGTGCGCAGGTCCGAGTAGGCCGCATTTGTGCCCCACCTTGGACCGAACAGACCGAGCTTCTGAGCGGGACGAACTTGCGGTCCGCGCTGATTGCGCGGATGGCCGGAGCGGCCCTCGCGAACCGCCCTGCCTGCCTGGCTGGGTATCGGCCGACATCAATCTAATACGGGCTGTGACACTGCTAGACAAAGGTGCTGGTTCACGGCTCGACGTCGTGAGAATCAACGTCGTCACAGTAAGGAAACCACGTGAGTAAGCACAACCCTGAGGAATCCACTACGGAATCCACCAGTTTGCATACAGAAGGCTACCTGCTCGTCGGCTGGGATCCGGAGAACCCAGACCGGTGGAGTTCGAAGACGGCTTGGACCACCCTTGTCATCTCCACCTTCTCGCTGGTGATTGGCTTTTGCGTCTGGTTCCTCGTCTCGGCGCTGGCCTCAAAACTGAACGACATCGGCTTCAACCTCACCAGCGGACAGCTCTACTGGCTTGCCGCCATGCCCGGCCTCTCGGGCGGCCTTCTCCGGCTGGTCTTCATGTTCCTCCCGCCGATGATCGGCACCCGGCGCCTCATCGGCTACTCGTCACTGCTCTACACCATCCCCATGTTCGGATGGTTCTTCGCCGTGCAGAACACCTCGACCTCCTTCGGGGTACTTATGCTTCTCGCCTTCCTCTGTGGTGTTGGCGGAGGTACTTTCTCCGGCTACATGCCCTCCACCGGGTACTTCTTCCCGAAGCGGCTCTCCGGAACGGCTCTCAACCTCCAGGCCGGCATCGGTAATCTCGGTATGTCCATCATCCAGATCGCCGGACCGTGGCTGATGGGCTTCGGACTCTTCGGCATCACTTTCATCGCTCCGGAGAACAGTGGCGGAGAATCACTCTGGGTGCACAATGCGGCGATCTTCTTCGTACCCTGGGCGCTGGTGGCGGCGGCCCTCGCCTTCACCTTGCTTAAAGATGTGCCGATCAAGGCCAACTTCCGCCAGCAGATCGATATCTTCGGAAACCCGAACACCTGGTTCATGACGCTGCTGTACATCATGACCTTCGGCATCTTCTCCGGCTTCTCCGCCCAGTTCGCCCTGCTGATTAACAATAACTATGGCTCCGCCTCCCAGCTCGCGGAGGCGGGCTTCGCCAATTTGCCGCAGGGGGTGACCTACGCCTTCCTCGGCCCGTTGATCGGCTCGATTGTCCGTGTACTGTGGGGGCCGCTCTGTGACCGATTCGGAGGTGCCATCTGGACCTTCGTCTCCGGCGTCGGAATGGCGGCAACGTTGGCCACCTGCGCCTTCTTCCTTGATCCCTCCTCTCCGGACGACTTCACCGGATTCCTGTGGGGAATGCTCGTGATGTTCTTCTTTGCGGGCATCGGCAATGCCGGCACCTTCAAACAGATGCCAATGATCATGCCGAAACGGCAAGCCGGCGGCGCGATCGGTTTCACGGCAGCCATCGCGGCCTTCGGTCCCTTCCTGGTAGGTGTGGCACTGTCCGCCATGAGCGCCCGCACCTGGTTCATTGTCTGCGCCTCGTACTGCGTGGCTTGCGCATTGCTGTGCTGGATGCAGTACGCCCGCCGCAGGGCACCCTTCCCGGGATAAGCACCTATTCATCACACCAGCGGAAAGGAGTTTCACATGGCAACCACAGGCAATGCGGCCGGTCCGAAGGACTCATCACTGTTCTCGTTTGGTGCACATCTGCGCCGCGGCGAGGTATCCGCCGATGCCCGGCAGATCTTCCTGACGGGCGGGCGGGAAGCCGACGTGTTCTACCGGCAACGCTTCAGCTATGACAAAGTCGTTCATTCTACGCACGGCGTGAACTGTACTGGATCATGTTCGTGGAAGGTGTACGTGAAAGACGGCATGATCACCTGGGAGTCCCAGGTCACCGACTATCCGACGACGGGGCCGGATATGCCGGAATACGAGCCGCGCGGTTGCCCGCGCGGGGCGGCCTTCTCCTGGTACGAGTACTCGCCGACCCGTATCCGCCACCCGTATGTGCGCGGCGTACTCCTCGACGCGTATCGTGCGGCGAAGGCCGTTCATGGCGGCGACCCCGTGGAGGCGTGGCATGCCGTCATCTCCGATCCGCAGGTTTGCCACGCCTTTAAGAGTGCTCGCGGCAAGGGCGGCATGGTCCGGACCAGTTGGCAGGAGGCCACCGAAATAGTTGCGGCGGCGACGACGTCGACCATCAAAGACTACGGCCCGGACCGCCTGGCCGGCTTCACCGTAATCCCGGCCATGTCGCAGGTTTCTTACGGTGCGGGAGCACGCTTCCTCGAACTGCTGGGCGGAACCATGCTCTCCTTCTACGACTGGTATGCGGACCTGCCTCCGGCGTCGCCGCAGGTATTCGGCGACCAAACGGATGTGCCGGAGGCGGGTGACTGGTTCAACGCCGACTACCTCATCATGTGGGGATCGAATGTGCCGCTGACGCGAACCCCCGATGCCCATTTCATGGCGGAGGCCCGCTACCACGGGCAAAAAGTCGTGGTCTGCTCGCCGGACTTCGCCGACAACACTAAGTTCGCCGACGAATGGTTGCGGGTTGCGCCCGGCACCGACGCGGCCCTCGCTCTGGCCATGGGCCACGTGATTCTCTCTGAATTCCACCTTGACCGCAAAGAGCCCTTCTTCCTCGACTACATGAAGAAGAACACCGACTCTCCCTTCCTCGTCACTTTGGTGAGGGAGGAGGACGGCACCTACACTCCGGGTAAGTTCCTTACCGCCTCCGATGTAGGTGGGGCATTGGCGCAGACCCCGTACGCGGATTTCCGGCTCCTCGTACTGGATGAAGACGGCGCCGTCAAGGACCCGGGAGGCACAATCGCTGATCGGTATGGTGATGCGGGCGCTGGCAAATGGAACCTGCGCATGGACGGCGTTAACCCGGTCATGTCGTTGTACTCCGAGGGTTGCCGGAGCGCGGAGATCTCCCTGCCTCGTTTCGACCTTCCCGGGCAGCCCGGTGACGGACCGATCGGCACCGGTGTTGTGCGCCGTGGTGTTCCCGTGCGCGAAGTGGCCGGGCAGCTCGTCACCACCGTGTACGACCTGCTGCTTGCGCAGTACGCGGTGGCCCGCCCGGGCCTGCCGGGTCAGTGGCCAACCGGCTACGACGACGCCGCGACACCGGGCACGCCGGCATGGCAGGAGGAGCTTACCGGCGTACCCGCCGCGGCAGCCGAGCGCGTGGGCCGCGAATTTGCCCAGAATGCACTGGATTCCGGCGGCTGTTCACAGGTCATTATGGGAGCGGGCATTAATCACTACTTCCACGCTGACGTGATTTACCGGGCGATTCTGGCACTGACATCGATGTGTGCCACGCAAGGGGTAAACGGCGGAGGATGGGCGCACTACGTGGGGCAGGAGAAGGTGCGCCCAATTACCGGGTGGACGCAGTACGCCTTCGCGCTGGACTGGGCACGGCCCGCGCGGCAGATGATCACCACCGGCTTCTGGTACATCCTCACGGATCAGTGGCGCTATGACGGCGCCTCCGCCAAGCGCCTCTCGTCCCCGCTGTCCAAGGGATCACTGGATGGGATGAGCCTGGCCGATACCCTGGTGGAGTCCATTCAGCGCGGCTGGATGCCCGGTTTTCCACAGTTTGATCGCTCGTCGTTACAGTTGGGTGATGATGCGAAGGCGGCCGGTATGGCTCCCGGCGACTACATTGCGCAGGAACTTGCCGCCGGGCGGCTGCACTTCGCCGTTGAAGATCCGGATGCCAATGAGAACCAGACCAAGGTGCTGTTCAACTGGCGCACCAACCTGCTCGGTTCTTCGGCTAAGGGCACGGAGTTTTTCCTACGGCATATGCTGGGGGCGGATAACGACGTGCAAGCCTCCGAGCTGCCACCGGAGCGCCGCCCCAGCAAAATGGTGTGGCGAGAGGAAGGCACACGCGGCAAACTCGACCTCATGGTGACGGCTGACTTCCGTAACACCTCGACGACGCTGCATTCCGACGTCGTCCTCCCGGCGGCTACCTGGTACGAGAAGCACGACCTCTCCTCCACCGACATGCACCCCTTCGTACACACCTTCAACCCGGCGATTCAGCCGCCATGGGATGCACGGACGGATTTCGAACTTTTCCAGGAGCTGGCCGATCTGGTTTCGCAGCTGGGTGCCAAGCATTTGGGCGTGCGCACCGATATTGTGGCCAGCCCACTTACGCACGATACGCCGGATGAGCTCAACGGGGCGCACGGAATCGTGGGGCCACGGGAGAAAGTCGGGTGGGTTCCCGGCATCACAATGCCGAAAATTATCCCGGTGGAGCGCGACTACTCCAAGATTGCCGAGAAGTTCAATACGATTGGCCCGCTGCCGGAAAAGGCAGGCATGATTACCAAGGGCGTGGCCTTCAAACCCGACAAGCAAATTGAACAACTCAAGGCTCGCTTCGGTACCGCGCCCACCAGCGCCGGGGAGCGCCCGCTTGTGGACACCGCCAAGAAGGCGGTGGAAATGATTCTCACGCTGTCGGGTACCACCAATGGAGCCGTCGCGGTTCAGGGCTGGAAACAACTGGAGAAGCGAGTGGGCACCGCGTTGGCCGATCTGGCCGCCGGGGACGAGGAGAAGCTCATCCGCTACGAGGATATTGAACGCCGTCCGGTAGGGGTTATTACCTCTCCGGAATGGTCCGGATCGGAGCACGGTGGACGGCGCTACACCGCCTTCGCCGTAAACAGAGAACGCTCCAAGCCATGGCACACGCTCTCTGGGCGTATGCATTACTTCCTCGACCACGATTGGATGCGCGATTCGGGCGAGCAGCTGCCCACCTTCCGCCCGCCGCTCGATCTACTCCATCTGTACGGCGAAGCCGCGCCCGGCACAGTGTTGGAGGACGGCCGTGGACAGGTGGAAGTGGCGGTGCGCTACCTGACCGTGCACAACAAATGGGCTATCCACTCGCAGTATTACGACAATCTGCACATGCTGACTCTGGGCCGGGGTGGCCAGACGGTGTGGATGAGCCCGCAGGATGCGGAAAAGGTTGGGGTTCGTGATAATGAGTGGATCGAGGTGCATAACCGCAACGGCGTGGTCACGGCCCGTGCCGTTGTGTCGCATCGCATCCCGGAAGGGACCGTCTTGATGCATCACGCGCAGGAGCGCACTATGAACACCCCGCTGAATGAATCCACCGGTAAACGCGGCGGTATTCATAATTCGCTTACGCGCATCCTCATTAAACCCACCCATGTGCTAGGTGGTTACGGCCACTTCACCTATGCATTCAACTACATCGGACCGACGGGCAACCAGCGCGATGAAGTGGCGCTTATCCGCCGTCGTAGCCAGGAGGTGCAGTTCTGATGAAAGTCATGGCACAGATCGCGATGGTGATGAACCTCGATAAATGCATCGGTTGCCACACCTGTTCGGTCACCTGCAAGCAGGCATGGACGAACCGTGAGGGCACCGAGTACATGTGGTTCAACAACGTGGAGACCCGGCCCGGCGTCGGCTATCCGAAGCGGTGGGAGGATCAGGAACACTATCGTGGCGGATGGCGCCGCACCGAGGATGGCAAGCTGGTTCCGCGCCAGGGTGGGCGGCTGCACCGGCTCTCGCAGATCTTCGCCAACCCGCGTATGCCGCAGCTCGACGCCTACTACGAGCCATGGACCTACGAATACGACAAGCTGCTCTCCGCTCCGAAAGACGCGAAGGCGGTACCGGTTGCGCGTGCGAAATCGCAGATCTCGGGCAAATATATGGATACGCCGCAGTGGGGACCGAACTGGGACGACAACCTAGGTGGCTCATTGGAAACCATGCAGGACGATCCGGTGCTCGCAGCATCCGGGGCGACCATCAAGGCGGAGATCGAAAAGGCCTTCATGTTCTACCTGCCGCGCATCTGCGAACACTGCCTGAATCCCACCTGCGTGGCCTCCTGCCCCTCCGGTGCGATGTACAAGCGGTCCGAGGACGGCATCGTGTTAGTGGACGAGGACAAGTGCCGGGCATGGCGCATGTGCGTATCCGGTTGCCCGTACAAGAAGGTGTACTTCAATCACCGCACCGGTAAGGCGGAGAAATGCCACCTGTGCTATCCGCGCATTGAGCTTGGTGAACCAACGGTGTGCTCGGAGACCTGCGTAGGGCGCATCCGCTATCTGGGCGTCTTGCTGTACGACGCCGAGCGGGTGGGGGAGGCCGCGGCTACGGAGGACGAGAAAGAACTCTACGAGGCACAGCGATCCATCCTGCTTGATCCACACGATCCGGCTGTTATTGAAGGTGCGCTGCAAAACGGCGTGCCGCATTCGTATATTGAATCGGCGCAGCAGTCGCCGGTGTACGCGCTGATCCACGACTACCAGGTGGCCCTGCCGCTACATCCTGAGTACCGCACGCTGCCCATGGTGTGGTATGTGCCGCCCCTCTCTCCGATTGTGGACGAAGTGACGGCCTCGGGTGCCGACGGCGAGGGCGCCAAGGTGCTGTTAACGGCCATTTCGCGTATGCGCATCCCGCTGGAGTATCTGGCTGGAATGTTCACCGCGGGCGACACCGTGCCCGTGGAACGCGTGTTGCGCCGCCTCGCATGTATGCGCTCCTATATGCGCGATATTCACCTGGGAGGCGAGGGGAATGAGGAGATTCCGGCCGCCGTGGGCATGACTGGCGAGCAGGTGGAACGCATGTATCGGCTGCTCGCCGTCGCCAAATATGACGACCGGTATGTCATTCCAACGACCCATCCCGAAATTGAACGGTCGGCGGATGCCTTCAACTGCCCGCTGGATAGCGCGGGTGGGCCGGGTATGGGCGGCAGGCCCTTTTCCGGGCGCAAAGTATTCGTGGATCTTCTGCCCAGTAGGCCGTAATGAGTATCAACATGGGGCCACGCCGTAAGGCGCAGGCAGGCTCTTCCACTGCTGACCGGGCACATGGTGTGCCTGGCCGGGGCGCACGTCGCGGTGCACCCGCAGACGTGGTACCGGTAACCGTGAGCGACGCCGAGCGGGCTACCACCTTCATGGCGGCGTCAATATTGCTGGATTATCCAGGTGCCGATTTCGCCGCGCGGCTCGATGCCGTGGACGACGCCGTCACCTCCCTCCCGGAGCGGCTCGCTGTGCTTTTCATGGACTTCACCGGGTGGGCACGGGTGTATGGCCTGCGTGCGGTCGAAGAAGCGTATGTGGCGACCTTCGATGAGCAACGGCGTTGTGCTCTGGAGCTGTCGTATTACGCAGTGGGGGACACGCGGCAACGCGGGCAAGCTCTACTGGCCTTCCGGGAACTCTACCGGGCAGCCGGATTTGAACAGGAGGGTGACGAGCTTCCCGATTACCTGCCTGCGATCCTCGAACTGGTTGCGCGTTCGATTGATGACCCGGTCACTTCCGGTGTGCTTCCCGCACATCGGGAGGGCCTGGAGGTGTTGCGCGCCGCGCTCTATCAGCGTGAATCGGCGTGGTACGGCATTATTGCAGCGGTGTGTGCCGTACTGCCGGAGATCACGGACGACGTCGTCGAACGATACCAGAAACTCATCCGGCAGGGCCCGCCGACGGAACTCGTCGGCATTCATAATCTTCCTTTCCCGACTCTTCAGGAGGCACGGCCATGAACGCCCTTGATCTCTTCCTGTGGGCCATTTTCCCGTATATGTGCGCGGTTCTTTTCGTCGCAGGACTCGTGTGGCGATGGCGCACGGACCAGTTCGGTTGGACCGCACGTTCCTCCCAGCTGCATGAATCAAAGTTGTTGCGGCTTGGTTCTCCGCTGTTCCACTTCGGCATTATCTTCGTGCTGCTCGGCCATCTGATGGGGTTGATTATTCCGAAGTCTTGGACGAATGCTCTGGGGATTTCCGAGCATGCGTACCATGTGCTGGCTACGGTCGGGGGATCTGCGGCAGGGCTGGCTACGATCCTCGGCCTTGTGCTGCTGATCATTCGGCGTATCCGCTATCCGGGAGTCCGCCGGGCGACGACGCGAAATGACAAGATCATGTACGTGTTGCTTGGCATGCCGATTCTGCTGGGGGCTTTCGCAACCGTGCAGAATCAGATCTTTGGTGCACCGGGCGGTTACGACTACCGCGAAACGATTTCGGTATGGCTGCGCTCCTTGTTCGTATTCCAGCCGAAAGTGGAGTTGTTGGCGGGGGTGCCGCTGAGCTTCAAGCTGCATATCGTGGCGGGCCTGCTCCTCATCGCGATGGTTCCCTTTACGCGTCTCGTGCATTCGGTGACGCCGCCGGTGGGCTACGTGACCCGGCCCTACGTGGTGTATCGCTCGCGAAGGGCTGACGTGGCAACGAGCGCGACGGCGAAGGGGTGGGCTCCGTTGAATGGTGTTCAACCGCGCGATCAAGGCCGCCATGACGCCCATGCGCAGGGAGCGTGACGTGGTCAGACTTGACACTGTCGTTCGGGCGGCGGCTGAGTCTGAATGATGTCGGCGCGCAGCTGGCTCTAGGCCGCGCCGACTCCCCCCTCGCTGCCGCCGCCAAATGGTGGCGATGCACCGGCTGCGACTATGAAGCAGGTGTCATACCTGCTTGGTGATGGTCATGCCTGCGACGATGGTCCGCTCTACGCCGTCGGACTCTCGCGGTATGATGACCGAAAATGTATTTCGATAACAGCGGGTAGTGCGGCATCGGAGGACCCCGGTGGATCGGTTCCAGCACATCTGGCAGCGTTATCGACGGGAGGAGAAGCCATGACGACCAGTTCTACGCAGTTGCGTCACAGCGCTGCCATTGATTCTTTTTCACGGCTTGCCTCTAATCTGGCGGACTTGAGCGCCGGTCAGAGTTCTATGCTGCTTGTACTGACGGAGTTCGGGCGGCCGGCCACCATCAGTGACCTAATGGAACGGACCGGATTACACGCGAACTCGATCCGAGAAACGCTGACTGTATTGGTGGATGCGGGCCTAGTGCAGCGGTCAGCTGTTCCCAGTGTGACTCGCGGGCGCCCGGCTTGGCAGTACGAGCCAGCAGTGCCGCCGTCGATCAGTGCGCTGATGGACGACTTCCTCGCTTTCGCGATGGCCATATGCCGCTACTTACACGCCAATGCTGCTGACGAGTGGAATGACGCCTGGCAGATCGGTACGGCGTGGGGCGACGAGATTATCGCGTACGGAATCGCGGGTGTTGCGCCATCGCAGGAGGATGGGCTCGTCGGAATGCAGTCCTCGGTCTACCCGGTGGCGCAGCAGAAGCAGGGACGAGTTGCAGGGTACTCGCCTACGGAGCCTTCCTCCGGGGAGAATAACGAGCTCTCCGGTCCCACGGCACGGCTCCGGATTCTGTTATCGGTTCTTGGCTTCGCTGCCCGCGGCGGGACGGATGTTGGCACCATCCAGTTGACCGTCTGTCCATTCTCCCGTGAGGGCAGGGCACCTGATCCGTTGATCTGCCGTATGCATGCAGCCATGCTGTCGCGGCTCACCGCTGCTCTGGCGGGCGAGCAGTATCAGGCGAGCATCGCGGTGAATTATCCGGTTGCGCCCTGTCAGGTTTCTCTGCTGAAACAGGACGGTGTCTGTGTGTGATGGTCCTGCGGTAGGTAGTGTCGCTCACCGTTGGCACGGCGCACCGCTAGAACTATAGGCCACACGGATCCGTATTTGCGGAATTGTTCCAAGTGTTTCCACGCAAATCGGTATAGTTGAGGTATGGCTGATTATCGGATCGCTGAGGTTTCCCATCTGCTCGGAGTTTCCGATGACACCGTGCGGCGGTGGATTGAGGAAGGGCGCATCGCGACGGTTCCCGATAGTTCTCCGCGGCGGGTGGAGGGAGAGTCCCTGGCGCGGCATTTGAGCGAAGCGCATCCACATGAACCTGAGACGCGTGTATCCACGCGGAACTTGTTAGAAGGCCTCGTCGTTGAGGTGATCTCTGATCGGGTGATGAGCCAGGTCGTTATGCAATGCGGCCCGTATCGGGTGGTCAGCCTTATTTCCACAGAGGCGGTTCATGAACTGGGACTCGAACCGGGAGTGATTGCCGCAGCGCAGATCAAGGCAACCAACGTCTCCATCGTCTCTGGTCGGTCCGCGGGATAGCGCGTGGAGCCAGTACGGCTGGGCGTGCGCTGGTGAGCACAGGGCCAACTGGGAATGTGCAGGAGTTAGGCGGCGCGGCTCCGAGTGCGCCCAGGCAAGCGGCTTGGACGGTCCCAGACGACGGTCACATAACAGTCGCGCATAAGAGGAGCAATCATGTCATCGCTACACGATAGTTCGGTACGACGCCGCACGGTCGCCATCCTCGCGGTCTGTGCTCTGCTCGGCGCGTGCGCAGGAAACAACTCCAATGCTGCAAGCACAGCAGCTGAACGAATGCCGAGCAGCGTCAACAATACTGGCGCCGTGGAGCTCTCAGGCAACATCACCGTGTTCGCCGCTGCTTCGCTGATAGATGTGCTGCCGGAGGTGGAGGAAGCCTTTCACACCAAGTATCCCGATGTGGCGCTTACATACAACTTCGGTGGCTCGTCCGGCCTCGTCGACCAGTTAGAAGGAGGAGCCCGAGCGGACGTCCTCCTGACCGCCAACGTCACCACCATGGAGAACGCCGACGACGCCGACCTGATTGACGACTCCTACTCCTTCACATCGAACACGCTGGTTATCGTTGTGCCTGCAGGGAATCCAGCCGGTGTCACCGGTCTCGCCGATGGATCGCTCGATAACACCAAGGTGGTGATCTGTGCGCCAGAGGTCCCCTGTGGCGAGGCGACCCAGAAGCTGGCGGCGATCAATGATGTGACTCTACAACCCGTCTCGGAGGAACAGGCGGTCACCGATGTGCTGGGCAAAGTGGCCAGTGGTGAAGCAGATGCCGGACTCGTCTACACCACCGACGCGCAAGGGGCGGGCGATCAGCTTGAGGTGATCGAGATTGAGAATGCTGACCAGGTTGTAAACGACTACCGGATCGCCATCCTGCGAGAGGCGGCGAACCCGCAGGCCGCACAGGCATTCACGGACTTCGTCCTCTCGGAACGCGGGCAGGAGATCCTGCATGCGCATGGTTTCCAAGACCCGGTGGAGTAGGAGCGAATGCCGGAGAAGCCTGCAGTGATGAGCCTACGACCTCGCCCTCGCCAGCCGATCCCTCGCCGACGTATCGGCTATGCGCCATGGCTCCTCATTCCCAGCTCGCTCGCTGCCCTGTTCCTTCTTGTTCCGCTTGTGGTGATCGCAGCCCGCACTCCGTGGGGGGATTTCTGGCCGCTCATCAGCGCGGAGGGAAGCAGAGCCGCGCTGTGGCTCTCGGTGAAGACGTGCCTTGCATCGACATTGTGCTGCGTGGTGCTGGGTGTTCCGCTGGCGATGGTGTTGGCGAAACTTCCAGATAGCTGGTGGGCGCGCGCAGTTAGGACCGTTGTCACATTGCCGATGATGCTGCCGCCCGTGGTCGCCGGCCTTGCTCTGCTGTTGACCTGGGGGAGGCGCGGATTGATCGGCCAGCACTTGGCTCTTTTCGGAATCGAGATCGGCTTTACGACACTCGCCGTTATCATGGCGCAAACCTTCGTAGCCATGCCATTTCTGGTCAGTTCGCTTGAGGGTGCGATTCGAGCAAGTGGATCGCACTACGAAGAAGCCGCTCGCGCGCTCGGGCCTCCCGTACGCGGACATTCTTCCAGGTGACTCTGCCGGTGTTGCTTCCCGCCTTCATCTCGGCGACGGCGATCTGCTTTTCACGGGCGCTGGGTGAATTCGGCGCTACCATCACTTTTGCCGGCTCATTGCAGGGTGTTACGCAGACGATGCCGTTGGCGATCTACCTGCAGAGGCAGATCAATACCGATCAGGCGCTTGCACTGGCGATTATGTTGATCATGTTGGCGATTGCCGCAATCTTCGGGGCGAATATGGTGGCAGCACGCTTGCCCGGGATGGGCGGTGTAATCGCAGGAAGTGGGCGGGAGCACCGGTTGCGGTCCGAGGGCATGGCACGGGCAATCACCGCGGGAGGCTTCGACCCGGATGTGGAAGATACCAGTGCGGGCGAGGGCTTTGCCCGTCCGGATGGAGAGAGTGCCGTTGCGCAGGCGGAGCAGCCCGCCCCGGAAACGCGAAGACCGCCGGGCAGTTCCGGCCTCTCGGGCTACGGCACACACCGAGGAGCCTCCCCGCGCATCACAATCCGGGCGGCCGTGACCGCGCGAGGAGCCAAATACGATGTTGAGATTCCCGGCGGCGAGCTCACGGCGATTATGGGGCCGAACGGCGCCGGGAAATCCACCATGCTTGAGTTGGTTGCGGGTTCTCTGCAGCCGGACAGTGGCCGCATTTCCTTCGATCCCGCCGACGTCACGGTAACGATCCTGCAGCAAAAACCGCTCCTCTTTCCGCATATGAGCGTGCAGGCCAATGTGGAGTTTGGCCTGCGCTGCCGTGGCGTGGGAAAGCCTGAGGCGCGGCGGCGCGCGACCAGCGAACTTGCGCAGGTCCGCTGTGAGGCATTGGCGGAAAGAAGGCCCCACCAGCTATCGGGTGGCCAGGCACAGCGGGTCGCCATTGCTCGCGCCATGGCGATCAATCCCGACGTGGTGCTGCTCGACGAACCCATGGCCGGGCTGGACGAGGAAAGTGCCTGCCAAGTGCGCGCCCAGCTGCGAGAGCGGTTGGCCGGATCCGGAGTGACAGCATTGCTCGTCACCCATGACCCGGTGGATGCCGAAGAGCTTGCCTCTCGAACCGTCCTGATCCGACATGGTCGAGTGGAACGTGTAACAGCGCGCTAGTACTTTCCCGCAGTAACGAACCGTTGTGCGTGCTTCCTGCAGCTTCGTCACCAGGCGAAGCAGGCCAGCTTGTGCCTTCGGGGGTACATCCGCGGTTGAGGCGCGCCAGTTGTTGCATGGGACGGGGTGCGTTCCATTGCCCTGGCCGGATGCGGTCTATTACCCGGAACTAGACGTGGTCTATTGCTTGGGCCGGACGCGGTCTATTGCTTGGGACCGGGCTGCGTCTCCTGCTTTGGGCTGGGCGTCGTCGTCTGCTCGGGACCGGTCGGCATCGTTTTGCTTGCGACCGGGCGTCGTCGTCCGGGTACTGAACACATTCGCGGTACCCGAACTCCCCTTGCCTACGCTGAGGGCACACCGGTTGGGTGTCACACCGCGCCGCGTCCCGCTGCGGGTGTTCGCCACACTAGCAAGAAAGGAATGACATGAACCGGATTCTGACCACACATGTGGGATCTCTGCCGCGCCCGGCGGAACTACTTGAGGCCAATGCGCGCATGTCGGCTGGCGACATCAGCGTGGATGAGTTCACCGCTATTCTCGACGACGCCGTCGCGACCGTGATCAAGCAGCAGCGCGAGATCGGTATCGATATTGTCAACGATGGCGAATACGGCCATATCATGACGGAAAGCGTCGACTATGGTGCGTGGTGGTTCTACTCCTTCACCCGCTTCGGCGGCTTGACCATGAGCGAGGATGTGCGGTTCGAGTTCGCCCCGGCAGCTTCGGAATCGAAGGTGCAACTGCAACCGTTCTCGGAACGCCGTGACTGGACGCGCTTCCGCGATGCCTATAGCGACCCCGCCTCGGGAATCCATACGGCCAACAGTAAGGCGACTGCCTTCCCGATTATTACTGCCCCGATTACCTATATCGGCCAGGAGGCAGTACAGCGCGATATTGAACTGACGCTCAAAGCTCTTAAGGCAAACGGGCTGAGCGCCGCTGACGGCTTCGTCGCCGCGCTATCGCCGGGGTCGGCTTCCCGTATCGGGAATGACTACTACAAGAACGACGTCGAAGTGGTCAACGCCTGTGCGGACGCTCTGCACGAGGAGTACAAGGCGATCACCGATGCCGGCCTGACGGTACAGATTGATGATCCGTCCATTGCCGAGGCTTGGGATCAGGTCAATCCGGAGCCGGCGTTGGAGGACTACCGCGACTTCATCCAGGTGCGTATTGACGCGCTTAATCGGGCCCTGGAAGGAATCCCGGAGGATCAGGTGCGGTTCCACGTCTGCTGGGGATCCTGGCACGGTCCGCATACCACCGATATTCCTTTTGCAGATATCGTGGACAAGGTGCTGCAGGTTAAGGCGCGTGGTTACACCTTCGAGGCTGCCAACGCCCGGCATGCCCACGAATGGAAGCTGTGGAAGAATGTGGAGCTTCCTGCGGGGAAGGTCATTATTCCCGGCGTTGTTTCCCATTCCACAAATGTTGTGGAGCATCCCGAGCTGGTGGCGGAGCGTATCGAGAACTTCGCCAAGTTGGTTGGTCCGGAGAACGTTATTGCTTCTACCGACTGTGGACTGGGCGGGCGTGTTTACCCGTCCATCGCGTGGGCGAAGCTGGAGGCACTTGCCGCTGGAGCTCGTATAGCCAGCCAGCGGCTTTTCGGCTAAGTGGCACGATAAAACCATGCGGGCATGAGGCCAGGCCGGTTGGCTTCATTACCCACAAGGCCCGGCTCGCAGCGCGCCATGCGCGACCCAGGTGTGGGTCGGGCCTTCTTTTGGACCTTGCGTGAGTACTTGCCTCGCATGTCAGGGGTTAGTGCCTCACATCGTGATCGGGTGGTGAAGGCTTCTCACCCCAACGTAATACCCAGTCGCGCCCGTAGACGCAGATGATCGCAAAGGGAAGTTGCAATAGGAGCAACGGCAACTCGGCACGCAGTACCTGACTGAATGCGGCATCGCTCGCGATGCGTCCGGCGATCAGTGCCACGGCCACTAATGCAGCGTAGCCGATTAAGACTTTGAGTGGTATGCTGACCTGCCCACCTCCTTCGTCGTCGACACTTCCTTCGTCGTCGACCGCGCATAAGGCCGACTCACCGTGAACTCCGTTGCCGAAGAGTCGGCCCTGTAGCACGGCCGGGCCCTCGCTGGAATCGACACGGCAGCGGCGGAGGAAGAGTCGGCCCTGTAGCACGGCCGGGCCCCATGGCTGCCACATAGACGTGCTAACAGGACGTGAACGTGGGATAAACACCAAGGTTAAGTACGCCGAAAACACCGGGGTAGAGTGCGGTGGGCGTCGCACACCGGCGTGCGAGTAATGCCGAACAGGTGCCGCCGAAATAGCATGTGGAAACATTGACAACCGACAGACTCTCCGACGAACGCCTACGCTCGGCCCGTGCACAGCAGGAAACTGATCCGCTTCGGGTGGTGTGACCACGCTAGGATAGCGGTGTGATTCGTGACTTTCCGCTTCCGGATGCGCAAGTCCCTGCCGTCCGCGACTGGCTGTCCAACCCCACCGTAGGGGTGACTCCGCGCCCGGCATCGACTGTCATGCTGTTGCGTCCCGCCTCCGGTTCCCATCCTTTCGAGGTGTACATGGTGCGTCGCGCTTCCACCATGGCGCACACTCCCGGCGTATCCGCTTTTCCGGGTGGTTCCGTGCGCCCAGACGACGACGATCTTGACATTCCGATGCTGGGACCTTCCACCGACGTGTGGGCGTGGCGTCTGGATGAGGAACAGGAGAAGACCCATCGAATGCTGCTTGCCGCAGCACGGGAGGTCTTCGAGGAATCCGGTGTGCTGCTAGCCCAAGGGAGGCATCCCTTGCCTGTGATGAGTGGGAAGATGCACGGCGCGAAGTGGAAGCCCATCGCTTGGACTTCGGCGATATGCTTCGGGAGCACTCACTGACGCTCGATTTTCGTACCGTGGCCTTCCGTGGAATGTGGACGACGCCGGACTACGCTCCGAAACGCTTCGCCGTCGCCTTCTTCACCGCGCTGTTGCCGGAGGGGCAGAATCCGGTGCTTGCATCGTCGGAGGCCACACGCGCAGGTTGGGATACACCTGCCGGTCACCTGGAGCGCGCGGAGCGTGGCGAGATCACACTGGTTGCACCCACTCGGGTCAATCTTGAGGAGCTTGCGGCGGCTTCGAGCCTGGATGGGGCCTTGGAATCGGTGACGAGGCACATCAAATTCGTGCCAACACAGCGCGCACCGGGAGAATTCGTTCTTCGGTGGGAGACATGATCCCGGAACTGGGAGCTGCCGAGGAGGTACAACGTATCGCACCTTGTGCGGTGCGTGTGCTCGCGAACAATCCGTCGCCTATGACCCTGAACGGAACCAACACCTATGTGTTAGCCGCCGCGGGCCAGGGCGTCGTCGTCGATCCCGGGCCGACACAGCGCGCGCATCTGGACGCCATTATCGCCGGAGCCGATCTGCTGGGTGTTTCGATCACCACGATCATCACCACGCACTCCCATCCTGACCACACCGCTGGCGTGCCGACATTGGCAGAACATACCGGGGCAGAGGTTGTCACTGCGGCGGAGCTTGCGGGGCATGGCGGAACGTTCCGCCGCGCCGCGGACCTCCAACCGGCGGGTTCCGCCGAGACGATAACCGGTACCCCTGCAAGGCTCAGCACCCCTGCAAGGCTCAGCACCCCATACCAGAATGCCTGCCCTCCGTCCGCCGGTTCCGTTACCTCCGCCGACGACGCGGGGCGTCGGCACTCCGTAGGCGGAGGCTGTCCGTCCTCCATCAAGGGGGTGGTCGCCATTGCCACGCCGGGCCACTCGGCGGATTCGGTTTGTCTGCTTGAGCCCGGCGAAGGTCTACTGTTCACCGGCGACACCATCTTGGGTCGGGGGACAAGTGTGATCGCGCATCCCGATGGGCATCTCGCCGACTATCTCGCCTCGTTGGACAGGATTGAGGAATTGTTTTCCGCAGGCCGTGCGAGGCGGCTACTGCCCGGGCATGGTCCGGAGGTGGCTGATCCTCTTCAGTGGCTTCGTTTCTACCGGGACCATCGACACGAGCGTTTAGTGGAAGTGCGAGCCGCAGTGGAGCGGTATGGTCCGAGCGTCGAACTGGTCACCGCGGCTGTCTATCCGGATACCACTGGTCAGATTCGCACAGCTGCCTGCATGATCGTGCGGGCACAGGTGGAGTACCTGGCGAAGGAACACCAGTAGAGAGGTAACGCTTGTGCGGACTGCGCCTGCACATAGGCGTAGTGGGGAGGAGGCTAGCGCCAGCGGAGTCGGCGGCCGGGTTCGCAAGTAGAAGCGGGCCTCTCACGATACCCACCAGGTAGCTCATTGCTACGCATGCGCACAACCACACGCCCGTGCCCACCAGGCCCTTTATCGCTACGCTTGCACACAACCACACGCCCGCGCCCACCAGGCCCTTTATCGCTACGCTTGCACACAACCACACTTACCAGACCTCTCGGTTCGACCGGGTTCACTGCTGCGTTAGCTATGGATTCTCTCCGGGTTATTCATACATCTCCGCGCAAAGACAGGACCCCGGCGAAAAACGCGGAGCAGATCCATAGTCGGCGAAGAGATACACCGCGAGCAGTGAGCGACCTAGCTCAGAGCAGGCGCCCTCACCTGGAGCATGAGCTCCCACCTGGAGTGGACAATCAATCCCTGTCGGCAGCGGGGATCCTCGGCTCGGAGTGTTTTCCGAACCCTTCACGCACAGTGTCAAACCACCAAAGGCGGTACGAGTCAGCCATGCAGTAGCCACGTGTCAGAAATAAGAACTGAGCCGAAATCTGCGTGCAGATTTCGGCTCCGTCCGCTGCGGTTGTGCTACCGCTACACAGGTCAGTTCACGGTTGATTCACCGAGGGTGACTTCGACTTCCCGCGAGGTGCCGTCAACACCGGTTACGGTTAGTGTGACCTTATCTCCCACGGAATACCGCTTGATGGCCTCGGAGAGCTCAGAGGCAGAAAGCTCCTGACCGTTCAAGGCGGTAATTGTCTCGCCCGCTTGCAGGCCCGCCGCTTCAGCGCCGGAGCCCTCGAAGACCTCGCGGATAATCGCCCCGCTGGAATTCGACTGGCTTGGATCAGCCTGCTGACCTGACGACTGGGAATCCGCGTCTGCTGTGGAGATGGACACTCCAAGCGCGGCATTCTTTCCGATCACGACCGTGTCGCTGCTTTGACCGTTTTTGATCTGATCAGCAATTGCCATCGCATCGGAAATCGGAATGGCATAGCCAGAGACCTGGGTTGAGGTAACTCCCATTGAGGCGGCGGTGGTAACGCCAATGACTTCGCCGTCCGCATTCATCAACGGTCCGCCGGAGTACCCGGAGACCACGTCGGCATCGGTCTTGATCAGCCCCGACAGCTCTTCGGATCCCGAGGAGGATCCCTCGCTCTGCGCGGTGATCTGTTGGTTGAGACCGGTCACGCTGCCTTTAACCTCGGATAGGTAGCCCTGCCCCATGCCATTTCCGATAGCAGAGACAGCGTCGCCCTCGTTAACCGTGCCTTTGTTAATCTTCACCGTCTCAAGATTTGTCGCATTCTTAAGCTGTAGGAGTGCAACATCTCGGCTGGCATCATGCCCGACGACGGTAGCCTCATACGTTTGGCCGGTATCGCCAACCGTCACGTTGACGGTGGTCGACCCTTCCACAACGTGATAATTCGTGAGAACGAGTCCGGAGGGGTCAATAACCATTCCGGTACCGGCTCCCTGGCCATTCATGAGTAGGGTGTTGATCAATACGACTCCCGGTGCCGATTCCACCCGGGTTCCGGTGCTGGCCGCATCGGAGTCTTCTTGATCGTTTGGCAGGACCGGAATAAAGCCGCCCTCAGTGCCCTCGACATCATTAGTTCCCGGGTCGGTAAAGAAGGGGTCGATAGTCTGTGATGGCGTATCCACTGCGGTATTGTCACCCTGGATCAGGGTCCCTATCCCTGTTCCGAGTACACCTCCTAGCACGAGGGCAAGTGCGGCCGTTAGTGCCAGGACGGCGGTGGAGAAACGGCGGCGCGGCGGAGACGGTACGAGTGCCTGAGGGGCAAAACCGGTGGGGCCGTTGGTATACCCAGTGGCGCCGTAGACGTTTAGTCCAAAGTTTGGGGGAGTGTTGTAGCCGGAAGTGCCCGGGCTCCCCGGTAGCGCAGGGCCTCCTGGGAGGGAATCTCCGTCGGACATTGCACCTGCAGTTGCGAGGGGAACTTCTACGTTATGTGTAACGGTGGGCTGCGGTGCCGGAACTGGAATTCCTCCAGTTTGGACTGTGGTAGTGTCGACCAAGCCTCCGCCGGGAGGGTAAGCCGCCGTTGGAGCACCAGTTACCTGTGAAGCGTTGGGCTCTACCGAGGTAGAAGGCACACCCGGGTTGGGGCCAGGGTGTGACGCACCGGGCGTTGTTACTGGGGTGGAGGCATCAGCTCTGGCACGAGAATCCGCATTGCCGGTTGATGTACCTGCAGAGGGATCCGGTGCTGCTCCCTGGTGGGGGTTCCACGAGGCGTCATGCATCTGTTACTCCTTACGTCTCATCCGTGTCGGTGTAACGCACGGACTGGCCGATTCATTTCTTAGTTGGTAACCATCTAACATGGGAAGTTGCAATGTTCTCCTGTAGAAGCCTGGGAATAATCTGCGTGGGGAGCGTTGTAGGCATTGGCGCCATGCTGTAGGTGGCGCATGCACATACTAGGCAAAGCTCTGCTGCCACGTCGAACCCCGTTGTCCTAACGTGGCACAATTCGCACGCTACGCTACTTGGGTGAGCGGTGCAATACTCGAAAGGTCCCACAAATGCTGGGCATGTGACGGTTAAGTGCAGTGACCTGCGGCTTTGTTGGGGCACCTCATAAGGTTGGAGTGATTCAAGATCGGCGCGGAGTGTAGATTCGCAGGTGAAGGGGTGTGGATCCACAGGTGAAGGCGTCGTCGGTGAGGCTAGATCCAGCCCTTGGCTCGTGCCTGGCGGGCTGCCTCGAAGCGATTGGCGGCCCCCATCTTGGCTTGCGCGCTCGAAAGATAATTGCGCACGGTTCCCTCCGCCAAGAATAGACGTTGCGCGATTTCCGCCACGCGTGACCCATCCGCAGCGAGTGCCAACACGTCCGCTTCACGCGCACTTAGCGGGTTGTCTCCAACTGCGATTGTCTCCGCCGCCAACTCGGGGTCGACGGCGCGCCGGCCCGCGGCGACCTGCCGGATGCCGCCGACCAATGCCGCGCGGCTCGCAGTTTTCGGGAGCAGGCCGCGAACATCGGCGGCGAGGGCCCGCTTGAGATAGCCGGGGCGAGCGTGGCTGGTCACAATTATCGTGCGCACGGTTGGATACTCGCGCATCAGCGCCGTACAGGTCTCGATGCCGTCCATGCCAGGCAATTGGAGATCCACGATGGCGACATCCGGCTCGACACCACGCACATTGGCAAGGGCCTCTTCGCCGCTGGAGAACTCGCCGCACACCTCGAAATCTTTTTCAAGCGCTAGCAGGGCAGCAAGTGCCGACCGAATAAGCGTTTCGTCGTCAACGAGGAGTAGGCGGATCATGGGGTGCCCTTCAGGTCGAGTTGGAGTACGAAAGAATTGCCTTGACAATAATGCACCAGGCTGCCGCCCGCCGCCCGTGCCCGCTCCGCTAGTCCAATAAGACCATGTCCACCACCGCTTGTTGTCTGTGCGGCACCCTGAGCGTTTGCTTCGAGAACTCCGTCATTTGTGACAATCAAAGAGTGGTGATTGACCGCGATATCAACGCGCGTCGGCGTGGCGTGCCGGAGGATGTTCGTCGTCGCTTCATGGATAGCGGCAGTGAACAGTTCGGCGTCGTCGTCACCGTAAGTGCCTCGCACACTGATAGAGACCTCCGCGCCGACCGAGCGTAGCAGTCCGGCCGCGCCGTCCAGCTCGCGTTGGACGTCCACTTGCCGGTAACCGGCTACCAGGGAATGAACGTCGCGGCGCGCCTCATCGGCCAACTCTTGGATGCGGCGAGTCTGGGCGATCGCGCGTTCGTCACCGCGTGTCGCCAATTCGGAGGCGGTTTCCGCAGTCAGCGAGATAACCGCAAGCCAGCGGCCGACGACGTCGTGCAAATCGCGCGAGAAGCGAAGCCGTTCGTCGACGACGGCGAGTTCGGCGCGAATCTGCTGCGCCTCCTCCAGTTCATCAACGATCGCCAAGTACCACATGGAGCTGTGCGTCGTCGTGAACATCAATACGACGTAGAACGCCATCGCCGGAGAGGCCAGCAGAATAACGGGTATCGATGTGAGTAGCGCGAAGCCAGCCCCGACGTACCAACGTCCGATCGTAGTGAGCGGCCCGGCCGCCGGTACCACAAGTGCGGCCACAGCGAAGCGTCCCACTCCCGCCAGAATGCCCTGGGCGAATGCAAGCAGCACGATGACGCCGAGAAGAAGCCAAGGAAGACCGCACAACACGACGACGGATCTCCGAGCTAGTGGGCGATACGTCAGCAGTAGATACATGGCAAGACCGGCCACCATGCCCATCACCATTGCGCCGACCGACCAGAACCACGGCCGCTGAATGAGCAGAATCTCTTCAAGGGCGGTGGTCGCAGCGAAGGCGGGCATGAGGCCGTTGAAGATAATGAGTGGCCAGGTGACGCTCGTCGTCATGAGACGTCCAGAGCGCGTGACATTGTGGTGTTTCTCCGCACCAAGCCAGCGCGAAAGGCGCGACGGCGACCCCAAGGCGGGGGTGTTTTCCATGGTCGCTATCTTACGCATAGATGTCCTGCTTGCCTTGTGGGGAGGGGCCTTGTGGGGAGGGCGTCATGGCGGGGCCTTGTGGGGGCGTCATGGCGGATGAAGCCGACCAAGAATGGATGCGGCGACGTCTGTTTACCTCGCGGGAGGAGGCCATGCGCCGGGTCGCGCGCTGCCTTACGCACGGGGATCCCAGCGGAAGGCGGCGCGGACAATCACCGCGATCACTACGCACCAGACGGCGAGGGAAGCGAAAGCAGGCAAAGACTCAAGCAGGGCCCCCAGGCGGGAGAGCGAGGCCTCGTTATTGTCGATTCCGAGCCACCCATACTGGGCAATAACCGTAACCGCATTGGTGGGAACGAGAAGAAGGGCTTGCTCCGCCCAGGCCGGCATGCTGCTCAAAGGCAGCAGTCCGTTCGTCGCGAGGAATCCGACGACGAAGAAGGGAAGATACGTAACACCGGCGGATTCGGTTGTGCGGGTGACAATAGCTGTTAGTGCGCCGATTCCGGCGATCACAACTGTGCCCAGCACAATGCCAACGATAGCGAGTTCTGGATACTTCGGTAGGGGCAGCTCGAATAGGAACGAGGACATCGCCAAGCCGACTCCGAGCGCGGCTAAGGAAAGAAGGACGGCTGGAGAAGCGGCCGAGATGAGAATCGTCGCGTCTGAGCATTCACCTGTACGCAGACGCTTCAAAACCATGTCTTGACGACGTGAGACGTAGGTGGACAAGACATTGAAATACGTCGCGGTTAACAGGGTCGTGCTTATGAGAAGTGACAACAGCATGGTGGCAGCCGTTAAAGGCGGCATATTCGAAGATTCCGCCAGCGAGTTCGCCCAGAGGGGGATCAGAAGTGGAGACATGATGGCGGTGGCCATCAACATGCGGTTTCGCCGCAGTAGTGCCCATTCACTTCCGAGCAATGCGCGAGCCTTGCGGAACTGTGAGTGTGATGCTGTCCTGCCGGGCGCGGCGGGAGACCCGTCGGGCATTGCTTGCGTGGCAGGAGTGGAGCGTACTTTGAATTGGAGCTTTTCGTAAGGCATATGTGTTTCTTTCCTAATTGGCGACGCACCAGTGGGTGCGCTGGGCATACCGGTGTTGGTGGCGATGGTGTTGGCCATGCCCGGTGTTGGTGGCGACGGCGCCGATCATGCAAGCGGCAGAGCGCGCGTTGTAGGCCTAACTGTTGGCGATGCCGAGGAAAACGGACTCGAGAGTCGCCTCTCGCGCGGAGAGACCACTGAGCGTGACGTTCTCTGCGTCCGCCCAGCGGAGCAGCACTGCCAGGTGTTCCTGAAGGCGCGTGGTCTCAATGGTGGTGCGTGGTCCGACGGTTTCTGCCAGGGAGGCAAGAGGGTCGGGCAATCGCCGGTTCAGCGTGCGGAAGGTGATTACTGCCGGATGATCGGCGACGATCTCCTCGATTGTTCCTGAACGGGCGATTTCGCCCTGATGCATGATGGCCAGCCGGTCGGCCAGCTCCTCCGCCTCCTCCAAATAGTGCGTCGTCAGCACGATGGTCGTGCCGTTCGCGTTCTGTGCGCGGAGCAGTTCCCAGGCGGTGGCCCGTGACTCGGGATCGAGACCGGTTGTCGGTTCGTCGAGGAAGAGCACGGACGGTGAGGCGTTAGCCAACGCGCAGGCCAGGTCGAGGCGGCGTCGTTCACCGCCGGAGAGCGCGGATACTCGGACCTCGGCTCGATCGGTCAGGTTGAGTTCCCCGAGCAGCTTGACGGGGTCGCGTGGCTGGCTCAGGGTGCCGCACCACATGGTGAGGGTTTCTCGCACGGTGAGATCCCGGGAAAAGCCACCTTCTTGCAGCATAGTGCCAATATGCGGCCGGAGTTGGCTGCGGTTGGCGACAGGATCCTGCCCCAGCACCCGCACGCTTCCACCGTTGGGCCGGGCAAGGCCTTCCAGCATGTCCATCGTTGACGTTTTTCCGGCGCCATTGGTGCCTAGCAGAGAAAAGACCTCGCCCTTCGGAACGTCGAGGTTGATTCCTTTGACTGCGGTGAACACCTTATTCTTCGTGCCATACGTCCGCGTCAGATTGCGAGCGGTGATTGCGTCTCCGGCTGCTGGGCCTGGACCTACGGATACAGCGTACGAGGCCGCGGCGTGTGGTTGTGCGACTGCAGGGTTTGGGGTTGTCGGGTGTGCATCTGTGGGTGCATCCTCGGCGCCCCTGGCATGGCATTTCGTTCACTCGTAGCTTTCATATCTTCTATGTTTCCCGCTGGGAATCCGCTGTGGTAGAGCCGGATGTAATGAACTGGAGCAGCACTTTCCACGGCAGCCGTATGACAAATGTCAGATCGGTGGAAGCGAAATAGTCAGAGCGGTGTGCGATGCACTTCTAGGATGAGCGTATGGCGGAGAGAATCGGCAGAGTCGAGGCGAAGGCGGCTGATGCGAGGAATAGTGCGCAAGCGCGGGAGGATAGCTCGCAGGCACAGGAGAGCGGCGTGCACGCGCGGGAGAATAGCTCGCAGGCACAGGAGAGCAGCTCACAAGCACGGGAGAGTTACGCCCACGCACAGGAGAATGTGGATGAACGCGGGCGGCGAGCGCTCCGGCAACTCATTGGGACACCGGAGCCGGATACTGCGGCGAAATTGGCCGTCTACTCACCGCTGACTGGCAGCCGCATCGGGGCATTACCGGTGGCGACTCCGCAGGACATTGCAGAAACAGCACGCCGCGCGAGAGTGGCGCAGCAGGCATGGGCGGCGACCCCGATCAGTCAGCGTGTGCGAGTGCTGCGCTCGTATCAAACCCTGGTATGGCGTGAGCAGGACGCCCTGCTCGACCTCATTCAGTGGGAAAGCGGGAAGGCCCGCGCCGACGCGTTCGAAGAGCTCGCTGATACGGCGATGACGGCTCGCTATTACGCGAACACTGCGGCTCGGCATCTGGCTGACAGGCGGCGCCGAGGCGCAATTCCGCTGCTCACTGACACCCAGATCCACCGCCACCCGAAGGGGTTAGTAGCGGTTATTGCGCCATGGAATTATCCGCTTACCCTGGCGGTTTCCGATGCGATTCCGGCCCTTGCGGCGGGCAACGCCGTCGTCGTCAAACCGGCCAGTCTCACGCCGTACACCGCCCTGGCCGCGCGGCATTTGCTGGTACGTTCCGGCCTTGATCCCGATCTGTTCCAGGTGGTTATCGGATCGGGTTCCGCGGTGGGGGCGGCGCTGGTTGACGAGGCCGACTACCTCATGTTCACCGGGTCGTCTCAGGTGGGAGCGAAAGTCGCCGCTCAGGCGGCAGGTGCGCTGATCGGAGCGTCGGCGGAGCTGGGCGGAAAGAATGCGCTTATTGTGCGCGGCGACGCCGATATTGCGCGCAGTGTGCGCGGTGCGATCAAGGCGTGCTTCTCCAACGCCGGCCAACTGTGCATCTCTATTGAACGAATGTACGTTCACCGTGCCGTGTGGGATCGCTTCGTCCCCGCCTTCGCGGAGGCTGTTAATGAACTGCGGGTTGGTACCGGACTTGATTGGGATTCTGACCTCGGCGTGCTGATTGACAGTCGGCAACTCGAGAAAGTACGGGCGCATGTAGACGAGGCATTGGCTAAAGGAGCGGTTGCGCTCGCGGGTGGCACGCCGCTGCCCGCCATTGGGCCAACGGCTTTCGCACCCACGGTTCTCACCGGGGTCACGGAAGAGATGAGGGTCTACCGCGAGGAAACCTTCGGACCCGTCGTCGCCGTCTACCCATTTGCCGACGACGCCGAGGCGATCCGTTCCGTTAATGACACGCCGTATGGACTCAATGCGTCGATTTGGACTCGGGATGTTCGGTATGGGCGGGCAATGGCACGGCAGATTCAGGCGGGAACGGTCAATATCAACGACGGGTACACCGCCGCGTGGGCGTCGCTGGCTGCACCCATGGGCGGGATGAAGAACTCCGGCCTGGGTAGACGGCATGGCGCGGAGGGCATTCTGAAGTACACGGAGTCACAGACAATCGCGGTGCAGCGTGCGATGGGAATTCAGGCGCCGGGCAGCGTTGGGACGGAGACGTGGGCGCGCACCATGCGCTTATTCTTACGCGCTACGGCGCGAATTCCGGGGTATGACAGGTGACGTGCCTGATTTCGTCTTAGCCCCGTCTGCTGCCTAGCGGCTATTGGCAGGGTGGTGCTCCTGGGGGCCGATAGGGTGGCCTTTCCGCCTACCGGCAGGGTGGTTTGTAAGAAGTGTAGGGTTTTTCGAGAAGTATCGTGAATTTGCCTCTACTTCTTCATATTCCCTACATTTCTTGGCTGTTTTCTTGGCTGTCGTGTGGCTGGAGTCGGACGTTGATCGGGGTGACAGGGCACTGGCGCCGAGCGCGGCCGTACCGGGGCGCTGCATGCTGTAAGAAGTGTCGGGTTTTTCGAGAAGTGTCGAGAATTTGCCTCTACTTCTTGATGAGCCCGACACTTCTTCGCTCTTGTTCCTGGTGTGTTAGTTGTGTGGTGTGGGTGGTGTTGGGGTGGAGCGCCGTGCGCTAGGACTGCGCGTGTCCAAATCCCGTCCAAACGGCCGATAAGTCGATTCGATCGATATACGAACCGGCGGAGCTCCGCGGATTTCTCGGTACGACGAGGTCGGGTTCCTCTCGTTTGGACGGGATTTGGACAGTGAACACCCTTGCAGAGGACAATGAACGCCCACGCGTTGGATAGCGAACGCTCGTGCAAGGGGCAGTGATCGCCCATGCAGGGACTGACACCGTTGCGGGCGGGTAGGACCTTCGTTTCGTGCCCCGCCTACTGCCTACTGGCTACCGGCAGGGCAGTCCTTCTCGCCGCAGGCAGGGCGGCCTTTCCGCCTACCTGCAGGGTGGCCTTTCCGCCTACCGGCAGGGTGGTTTGTAAGAAGTGTAGGGTTTTTCGAGAAGTGTCGTGAATTTGGCTCTACTTCTTCACATTCCCTACATTTCTTGGCTGTCGTGTGGCTGGAGTCGGACAGCGATCGGGGTGACAGAGCACCGGTGCCGAGCCCGGCAGCCGTGTGCGCCACATTCCTGGCGCACACCCACCCGGCTCGGCGCTACACCTTGGCGGCAACACCTTGGCGCTACACCCAACTCGGCGCTACAACCCCACCCGCGGCGGCACCCTTCCTGGAGCAACACCTGGCGCACCCCCACCCTTCCCGGAGCAACGCCTTGGTACTGCAGCCTTCTTGGCGCTACACCCAGCTGGGCAGCCACATGTGGATATGCCAGAAGGTGTACGGCACGGTTTGCCCGGTCCAGATAGGCCACCAGAACGCCGCGAAAACGGTGATCACGCCGAGCACGACGCCGAAGGCCACTTTGGCTGACCTGGTGGCCCGCCGTGGCAACCACCAGTCGCGCGGCTTCTCCGGCGGTGGGGGCGGCACGTCTGCGTCCAGTTGCACCATGAACTGCTGCGCCGGAGTCAGACCTGGCGCTCCAGGTGTAGGGCTCGGTGAATAGGGACCGAACGGAGCTGGGCCCGGCACGGGGTCCACGGCACCCGCGCCGAAATCTGGCTGGGTGCTGCGCGCATGGTCCAACGGCGTGGCTGCGCCGGTCTTGGTATCGGTGCCGCTGGGGACGCCGCCCGGTCCTTCTCCGACGCCGAGGTATGCGTCGCTAGGAAGGGAGCTGTCCGTAGCACTGCTGGCATCTTCCTGCTCGACGGAGTAGCTATTACCGTCCATAGAAGAGCTGCGCGCAAGTCCATAGGCTGCGCCTGCAAAGGGGGTCGACGCCGCTGTACCCGAAGGCTGTGCACTCGACGTCTCCGCACCCGCTGTCTCGGAAGCCGCTGCACTCGCGAGGGCTGTTCCCGATGTCTTTGTGCTCGTTATCTCGGGACCCGTTGCGCCCGAAGGCTCTGCGACCGACGTCTCCGCCCCCGAAGCCGCCACACCCGAAGGCCCTGCCCCCGACGTCTCTGCACCCGTTGTCTCGGAACCCATTGCATCATCTGCATCATCCACGGCGCCATCGGCCGCATCGATGGCGCCGTCGGGTTCCCGGGTGTCTCCTGTGCCGTTGGCGACTCGATTATCGGTTTCATTTTCCCCGCCTTCCTCGGTGGCGTCGTCGTCGGCATCATCGCCTACGGGCGCTCTCGGCAAACCGACTGCGGGAGAGTGCGCCGGAGCCAACGCCCCCACTAAATGTGCCAGCCCAAAGGCCAGGGCAAGTACCACGTACGGCAGCACCGCGACGGCGTAGAACTGATAAATCGTTCGGTTCACGTAAGTCAGCCACGGGGCCCAGGTAGCCAGATAACCCGCGAGAATCGCGCCTGCTCGCCAATCGTGCCGCCGAATCAGCGCCCAGATGACGACGAGAAGACCGATAAGCGCCAACCACCACACTGCGGGGTTGCCCACCGAAGTAATTGCCTGCACACAGCCACCGGAGGAATCGCACGAGGTCAACTCCGAGTCGGTGCCCTCCCAGTAGAAGGAGACCGGGCGGCCCTGGAAGAGCCAGCGCCACGCTTGCGACTGATAGGTGTGCGCTGAGTCGAGCCCGTGGTGGAAGTCCCACATTCGCTGGTGGTAGTGGATGAAATTGTTGATGATGTCGGGCGCCCAGGAGAGCGCTTTCGATTCTGTTGCCGGGTTGAGTTCGTTGGCTACCCAGTCGCGATCAAAAGAGTTGGGGTTGAGGAACCAGGAAGTCCACGCTCCGAGGTAGGCAAGCAGCGCGGTTGGGACAAGCGCGAAAAAGGCGGGGAAACCCTCGCGGAAAACACCAGCGCCAGACCAAAGTCGCGTGCCGACCGCTCGCCGAGCGGCGATGCCCCAGAAGAGAACAAGAAGCCCGAAAACAGCAACGGCGTAGATACCCGACCATTTCACGCCGCAGGATAGGCCCAGCAGGACGCCCGCCAGCAAAAGCCACGGACGGAAGCGAGTGCTCGGACCCCAGGGATCGCGCGGCTTTCCCTTAAGTGTGAAGTACCCGTAGGCGACCCGGTGAGCGAGTTTTGCACGCGAGGCATCGCGATCACGCAGCACCGCCCAGAATCCGGCAAGTACGAGGAAGGCGAGGATATTGTCCAGGATCCCGGTGCGAGAAAGAACGATGCCCATACCGTCAAGGG
Organism: Actinobaculum sp. 313; assembly: GCF_003073475.1. Classification (GTDB taxonomy): domain Bacteria; phylum Actinomycetota; class Actinomycetes; order Actinomycetales; family Actinomycetaceae; genus Asp313. Next base: position 555,356 of record NZ_CP029033.1, read on the forward strand.
CCATTGCCACGCCCGCGAAACCGGCAATCCAAGGCGAGCGGAACATGCGCAGCGCAATTCGGGTAATAAGCATAACGGCAAGCACGCCGAGCGCAGCGGTGGTGAAGCGCCAGCCTGCTCCGTTGTCGCTCCCGAAAAGCGCTTGACCGATGGCCATCAGCCATTTTCCAAAAGGAGGGTGGACCACATACTCCGCATTGGTGGCCGATAGTGCGGAGTAGTCGCCATTGACGAACATCTCGTTGATGATCGAGCCCTCGCCGGTCCAACTGCCTTCGAAGCCCTGCTTGTACAGCGAAAATGCTTCTTTGACGTAATACGTCTCATCGAACACCAGCGCGTGGGGATGATTGAGGTTCCAGAAGCGGGTGATAAAGGCGATGAGGCCGGTGAGCACGGTTGCTATCCATCCCTGGATACGCAGACGGCGCGGCACGACGACGCCCAGCGGAAGCAGCCCGAGGCGCCCACGCAACTCGTCCTCGTAGCGGCGAGCGCGCTCCGGAGTTAGGCGAGTACGGGGACGAGTACCCGGCATGGATCCCCAAGGCGTGTGTAGCTTCCTGCCGGTGTGTTTGTCTGCTCTTCGGGCAGCGTCAGGTCTCGCCTCAGCCATGCCACCGGTTGTGGGACCATCGCCGGCGAGATTCCGATCGGGTGCGTTTTCATCGATCGTCTTGTGCTCGGTCACAGGCGCGAGTCTACCGGCCTTCACTGCTCGACGCGAAAGAGCCGTGCGTTGGCCTGCCCGGGCGGCGCGTTGCGGGGCGTGTTTCTCCGCTGCGCATCGTGCTTTGAAGCCGGCGGTGGGCGGGGTGATTCGCGCATGTTAACGTGCCGACATGCGATAGTTGACCCATGACGGGAACCATCGTTTTAGCGGCAACACCGATTGGGAACGACGGCGATGCATCGCCGCGACTACGCGAAGAGATGGCCAGGGCCGACGTCGTCGCCGCAGAGGATACGCGACGTTTCCTTAATCTTGCCGACCGATTGAATGTGACGGTTGGAGGCCGCGTTCTCTCGTACTACGAGCACAATGAGGCCGAGCGGGGACCTTACCTTGTGCAACTGGCCCAGGAGGGGCAGAGGGTTTTGGTGGTCACCGACGCCGGGATGCCAGCAGTTTCCGATCCGGGCTATCGTCTAGTGAGACGGGCGGCGGACAGCGGCGTGCCCGTTACCGTGGTTCCCGGTCCTTCGGCAGTGCTATGTGCCCTGGCCGTATCCGGGCTGGCAACGGATCGCTTCTGTTTTGAAGGGTTCCTACCGCGTAAGGATGCAGAACTGCGCAATCGGCTCGGTCACCTCGGCGGAGAGGAACGCACGATGGTGTTTTTCGAGTCTCCGCGCCGGCTTCCCGCAACGCTAAATGCGATGGCGGAGGTCTTCGGTTCCGCTCGGCCCGCATGTGTGTGCCGCGAACTCACCAAGACGTATGAGGAAATTGCGCGCGGGCAGCTGGGGGAGCTTGCCGTGCGTTTCGATCACGATGTACTCGGTGAAATTGTGATCGTGGTGGCGGGCGCACAGCCCGGCGAAAGCGACATGACGGCAGCGGTTGAGGAGGTTCTTACCCTGGAGAAGGCGGGTCTGCGCTTGAAGGACGCGGCGGCGCATGTAGCTGCACGCGTCGGCATACGTAAACGAGAGTTGTACGACGCCGCACTCTGCGCACCGACGCGAGGCGCCTAGAACCTCCACCATCGCCCGGGTCCTGCTCGACAGGAAGCAATCGCCAGGTTTGAGGACATAGAACCTCCACCATCGCCCGGGTCCTGCACTCGCTAGTGCAGAAGATGTGCACGATTTCGTGCCTGCGAGTGAGCGTGGTCGGTATGTTGCCCGCCCGGGCGGTCTTGGTAGCGAGCAGTGTTGTCAGGAATACGCGCTGGTGGATGCTCGATGGCATGCCTTGCGTAGCGCTTCGCACTCATATTTGATACGGCATGTCGTCTTCTGGTGTGCAGCGGATTACTACGGTAGAGTGGTGATCAGTTGCAGTGCTGGCAGCACTCACCGGCTCACCGCTGGGAGGGCGCCCGGTGTTCGGGGCGGCTCGCCGTCGTGGTGGACGGATGATCGCAGCCTGTACGCGGCACTGAGATAACGAATAGGCAGACCGTGAGGGAAAGTCATGTCAGAACTGTACGTAGATAGGGCGAGTCTATCGGCTGCCGCGTCAAACGCCGGTAACGCTAGCGATGATGTAGCGGGTGTGAAGATTACCGGCGGTATGACGGATGTTTCGACCGGGATGCCCGGGGCCTCGGCGCTCGACTCGACGTCGCCGGTTGGGGAAGCCGTGGACGCGATGGCGAAGAAACTGTCGGAGGCGTTGACCGAGTACTCCACAGCATTGACAAGTGCAATGGAGTCGTATACGGCCGCAGACAACAAGACGAGTATCGACTTCGCCGCGTTTGACAAGGTGGTGGAAGGCTGATGGTGACATGGAGCGATATCCAATTATGGAAGAGCATTGGCCTCGACCCGGCATTAGATGATCTGTTCCGTGCGCGTGGTAGGGCGATGTCGTCGGGAGGGAACATCGTTGATATCGACGTGAAGTCGGGATGGTCGGGGGCGGGCGCCACGGCCGCGCAGTCGCGGCGGGACGAGCTGGAGGACTCGTGCGAGCTTCTGCTGGCGCATATTGGTGATCTCATCACTGCGACGTCCGCGGCACAAGACGGCGTGGGCGAGGTTCAGTTGCTTGTCAATGAAGCGAACTCGCGGGCGGATTTTTACGGGTTTCACATCGATTCTTCTGGGGTGGTTAGCGACCCACTCGCAGCAGGTACGTCGCCCACTATTGAGGATGTGCTTGAGTATCTGCGCAATCCAACCGCAGCTTTTGATTTGGAGGCCTTGGATCGCCAAGAGGCCATGTCTGATACGGAGATCGCAGTGGGCAAGGCACTCACAAAGGCACGTGAGGTCGATGAGGCCTACAAGGCTGCCTTAGATAGAGTCCTTCAAGGTAAAGTCAGCCAGATCGAAGATATGTCGGACACCCCCGGTTTAGCTGACTCCCCGCCTGTAGGCGCTTCGACAGAGGAAGTGGCCGCGTGGTGGGAGGCTCTCACCGACGGAGAGCAGGCGAAGATGATTGACGACTACCCGCGGGAACTCGGCAATCTGGACGGTGTTGATGGCTGGGCGCGGGATAAGGCTAATCGAAGAAATTTGGAAGAGGATATTGCACTGTATGGCCCAGAGGTGGTCGAATTAGGGCGCCAGATTTACAGCGGTCGGAAGCTGACACTGACTCCGGAGGAAGAGGCGAAATATGAACGATACGCGGACATGGTGGCTATCAGGAACGCACTCGACCAAGGAGATGTGGAAACTCAATTGCTTGTTTATGAGCCTCCTCGAACAGGGGAAACCGGACGCGAGATGACACATGCGGCAATCGCAGTGGGCAATGTTGATACTGCGGATCGTGTGACAACCTTTGTGCCGGGGATGACGACGACAGTGAGGGGCGATATGGAGGGGATCACTCGAAATATGACTAGCCTGAAAGCCGATACTGAGCGCATGCTGAATAATGGCGAAACAGTGGCAGCTATTGGCTGGATAGGATATGACGCTCCACCGGATCTTATCGCAGCAGCAAGCGCTGACCGGGCAGTGGCTGGAGCAGATGACCTTACGCCTTTTCTAGAAGGAATTGCAGACTCGCGTAATACCGACAGCACGGGAAGTTCTGGAGTGGAACAGATTCCACTGGGCCATTCTTATGGGTCAACGACCTTATCCAAAGCTTTAGCACAGGTGCGACCGGGTGTAGCCACGAGCTACGGGGTTTTTGGCTCTCCGGGGACCGAACCTGGATGGGACATGAATACCGAAAGTGGGTATGCGCTCGGGAATGTTACTGATCCGGTTACGTATGTAGGCAACGTGCACCTTAGTGGGGCACCAGGGCTCTTGGGAAGCGATCCGCTTACAGATCCTAACATCACCGAATTGAGCGCAGGAGGCCCGAAATGGCCTTGGGACTCTCATTCGTCATACTGGGACGAAGGATCTACTTCTTATAAGAACATTACAAGGATTGTTGCAGGACAAGCGGGATGAGAAACCACCGCAGGAGGTACGGTCGTCCAAGAGCCGTGGGTTCGGAAGGGCGATGTCCACGGCTGGCACTGGCAATCGTGCCGTTGGTGCTGGTTCTGTTGTTTTCTGGTTGTGGTTCGGGTCAGCGAGGAGATGACATGTTTATTCAAGATAATGGGTCGAAGCCGTTTGCGGAGCGGGTTGATTTGGCGACGGCGCAGGAGCAGTTGCTGGGTGCGGCTGCGCGGATGCGGGAGCGGATTGACGCGGAGTTCGGGCCGTTTAAGTGGGATCGGATTGATGGTCCGACGCGGTCCTCTTGCCGTGATGGCAATGATCGTGGCGGTGACGCTGTTAACGTTCAGGGCATGGTGCCAAACTCGGGTCTTTCTGATGAGGATTTTGAGGTGGCCATGCAGATTGTGCGGGAGGAAGCCGCTGTCTATGGGTTTACCTACGAGGTCGATGTCAGTGACGAGGTGGTATTCTGGGTGAATCTGTTTAACGAGGAAGATGGCGGGCATGTCTCCGTCATTATGAATCGTGAGAATCGCGGCTTCTCGATCGGTTACACGACGGGCTGCCGTCCGGAGGCGAGGCGGTAGGCGTCGGATTCGTCGCGTTGATTGGGAAGGCTCAGGATGTGATGACGGGGCGCGTGTTGCGGGCCGGGGATGCTCGGAGAGCCCGGTGAACTGCGGGCGGGGTTGTGATGCGTGAGGGTGCCCGCAGCTTTTCTGGTGGATCGCGGCGTTCGTCTTGTTGGTTTGGTTGGGGTCTGGGAGTGCAAACTTGCAGGCCGCGTCGCCGGTTCGTTTGGCTGGCTTTTGCGGTGGTCGTGTCGTCTGTTGGGTTGGTTGCCTGTGGTTCGGGTCAGCAGGGAGATGACATGTTTATTCAAGATAATGGGTCGAAGCCGTTTGCGGAGCGGGTTGATTTGGCGACGGCGCAGGAGCAGTTGCTGGGTGCGGCTGCGCGGATGCGGGAGCGGATTGACGCGGAGTTCGGGCCGTTTAAGTGGGATCGGATAGATGGTCCGTCGCGGTCCTCTTGCCGTGACGGTAACAATCGTGGTGGCACGGATATTAGCAGTCAGGGCACAATATATGATTCTGGTCTTTCTGATGAGGATTTTGGGGTGGCCATGCAGATCGTGCGGGAGGAGGCTGCTGTCTATGGGTTTACCTACGAGGTAGATGTCAGTGACGAGGTGGTGTTCTGGGTCAATCTGTTCAACGAGGAAGAGGGCGGGCATGTGTCTGTCATTATGACTCGCGAGAACCGTGGTTTTTCGATCAGTTATGTCACAGGCTGTCGTCCGTCGCCGCGGCAGTCGGCGTCGGATTCGTCGAGTCGATTGGGAAGGTTCAGGACGTGATGACGGGGCGTGTGTTGCGGGCCGGGGATGCGTGGCGGGCCTGGTGGACTGTGGACGGGGCGTAGGCGACTCAAGTGACTTGGTACTGTGTCGATAACAAGCCCGCAATAATGCGGGGTCGGCAGACGGACAACGGCGACCGTGAAACTCCTCAGGAACCTGCTGATCAGGCTATAGCGGGACGTTCTGGCCGCCTTCGGCGTGACCGATCCGACTTCGAGGAATTCGTGACGGAGACCTAGCTGTAGCCCTTGAACGTAGAAGGCAAAAACCAACTGGAGTTTAGGCCAGAGCGAGGCTTGGCTAGAGCGAGGCGTGCTAAAGCTCGCGCGGATCGAAATCTATATCTGAGAAGTCGAAGTCCTCCTCGCTGACCTCATCGGAGAAGTCCGCATCTTCGTCGATATCGAAATCGTCCTCTAGATCGACATCGACATCCCCACCCGAGCGGCCTGTTCCACCGGGCCCGAACAATCCCGATGTGATGCGGGAGGCGAGGTCTGTGGGCGGATTCAGATTGGCGAAGTCCTCGTCGTCGAAATCTTCATCGTCGTACTCATCGTCCGCGGCGTCTGCGTCATCGTCTCCGAAGAGATCGTCGTCAAAATCGCCCTCGTCATCGCTGTAGTCGCCGTCCAGGTCGTCGTCGTAAAAGTCATCGTCAACGTCGCTGTCCAACCCGTCACGCTCGGCGCCATAACCGTCGTCACCGTAGCCGTCATCGCCGGGGATGGCTACGTCCTCGCCTTCTTCGTAGAAACCAAAGGCCTCGCTGGAGAGCAGCTGCTCGACGCCGACTTCATCCATTTCTGCTCGCGCCTCTTCGCCCAGCTCTTCACTGGTAGGCACAGTCAGATCGGAGAATACGCGCACCGGCCACCCCGCCTTGAGGCCATCCAATGCCGTTTCTTTCACGCAGTGCGATTCAGCGATGCCAACCACATCGATGGCACGAATATCGGCATCGCGCAGGATATCCTCCAGAGTGCGGCCGTCTGCATCGGTACCCTCAAAACCCGAATATGCCGCCGCGTATTCGCCCTTCTTCACCGACACATCGATGGGTAGCGAGGCCACGGCCTCATGCAGTTCTGCCTCAGGGGTTCCGGCGACGCCATGTGGCGGCCACGTATCAACAAAGTCCGGTTCATCGGAAAAATGTTTGCCGGGGTTGATATGCCAATCCTGCGTGGTGACTATCAAGTCGTATTCATCGGCATTGTCGGTGACAAAGTCTGCAATCCGCTCCGCGGTGGCGTTTCCGCCGTCGACTGCTAAGGCACCGCCTTCACAGAAAGTGGGCTGAACGTCAACGATGATGAGTGCGCGGCTATCCGATTCTTCATCCATGGGAGCCTCCCGGGAGTCTGTTCTGCTGGCAAGATTGGGCATATCCAGTCTAGCCGCAACGGCAATGCCACGTCGCGCGAAGTTGCAACACGGCGGAACATCGTCCGAACTGCAACACGGCGGAACATCGTCCGAATATGAGCGACGCGCTCTGAAGACGTAGGCTTATAGGCATGTCGCATATTCTTTCCGCAGTTGCCTGGCCCTACGCCAACGGGCCCCGCCATATCGGTCATGTCGCAGGATTCGGCGTCCCTCGGATGTGTTCTCCCGCTACATGCGAATGCGCGGAGAGGACGTCCTTATGGTGTCCGGAACCGATGAACACGGCACCCCCATCCTCGTCGCGGCAGAAGCCGAGGGTGTGACACCGAAACAGCTGGCGGACAAGAACAATCGCATTATCGCGGAAGACCTGGTAGCGCTCGGCCTTTCCTATGACCTCTTCACTCGCACCACCACGGTGAACCACGAGAAGGTGGTGCAGCAGATGTTCGAGGTTTGCCGTGACAACGGATACATGATCATTGAGGCGCAGAACGTCGCCATTGACCCGGAAACCGGCAACACGCTTCCCGATCGCTACATCGAAGGAACATGCCCGATTTGCGGCGCGGATGGTGCGCGCGGTGACCAATGCGATACCTGCGGCAACCAGCTGGACCCGCAGGATCTCATTAATCCGATCTCGAAAGTGTCCGGCAAGGCCCCGAATTCAAAGTCAGCGACCACTACCTTCTTGATATTCCGGCGCTGGCGGATGCGCTCGCCACCTGGCTGGATCAGGTGGAGGCCACGGGCGAATGGCGGCCTAACGTCATCAGCTTCTCCAAGCACCTGCTTGAGGATGTACGACCGCGCGCCATGAGCCGTGACATCTCCTGGGGCATTCCCGTGCCCGGATGGGAGGACCAACCCAATAAGCGCTTGTATGTGTGGTTCGACGCCGTCATCGGATATCTCAGTGCGTCAATCGAGTGGGCTCGGCGCCGCGAAGCGGCGGGTACAGGCAGCGCCGATGACTGGCGGGCGTGGTGGAATGATCCGGAGGCTCTCACCTATTACTTCATGGGCAAGGACAATATCGTCTTCCACTCCCAGATCTGGCCCGCCGAGCTCCTCGCCTACAACGGTAAGGGCAGCCGCGGTGGACAGCCGGGTGCTTTAGGCGAACTCAACCTGCCCACGCAGGTTGTTGCCTCCGAGTTCCTCACCATGGAGGGAAAGAAGTTCTCCTCCTCGAAGAACGTGGTGATTTACGTGCGCGATGTGCTTTCACGCTATCAGCCCGACGCGCTGCGCTATTTCATCTCTATTGCCGGCCCCGAGGCTTCCGATGCCGACTTCACCTGGGCTGAGTTTGTACGCCGGAACAACTCCGAACTGGTGGCAGGTTGGGGAAATCTTGTCAATCGTACCGCGGCGATGATCGCGAAGAACTTCGGAGAGATCCCCACACCGTCGATGCGCGACGACGTCGACGAGGAACTCCTAACCGCTATCAGTGGTGGTTTCGAGACCGTCGGCGACCATATCGCCCACCACCGCCAGCGCGCGGCGCTGGCGGAGATCATGCGACTGGTGGGTGAGGCGAATGCCTACGTGGCCAAGACGGAGCCCTTTAAACTGAAGGCCCCGAGCAGCGCGAACGCCTAGCTACGGTGCTGCATACGCTGGCACAGGCCGTTTCAGATTTGAACACGATGATATGCGTGTTCCTACCGCATTCTTCTAACGCGGTGGATCGTGTGCTCGGGGGTAGTGGTGATATTGCGCCGCTGCCGCGCCTGGAAGAGGTCAGCGATCTGGATGGGGGCGACCCGTACCCGATTATTACCGGCGACTATACCGACGTTCATCGCTGGGAGTCGGTGCCCGTTGTACCGGGTACGCCGATTGCCAAGCCGAAGCCGGTGTTCCAGAAGTTGGACGAATCCGTGGTGGATGAGGAATTGGAACGCCTCGGATTGTCCGATTAGGCCCGATGAATTGTCTAATTGGGCCCGGTGAATAGATGTACTGACGTCAGGCGGACTTGGCGGAAGGAAGAGACTTGGCGAAGAAGAAGCGTCACCAATATCCAGATGTCCCGAGCGTCTGCCGCATCCGGTGGTCGACAACCACACGCATCTGGCGGCACGCCGCGAAATGGCACGACTGGAAGAGCTGACGCGCTCCGGGGCGGCGGAAGCCGCGGAGGCGACGTCGTCGCGACACTTGAACGTGCCGGAACATCTGGACCGGATGGAACGTGTCGGCGTGCGGCACGCTATTACCTGTGGCTGTGAGGTTCCCGAGTTGGAACCAACCGTTGCCGTGGCATCCATGCATCCGCACCAGCTATCGGCAGCGATCGCCATCCATCCGAATGAGGCGGCGCTGCACTGCGGGATTACCGCCGAGTCACCGGACGGATTGAGTCACGGGCTGGACCCTTGGCATCGGGAGTACAGTCTCACCGACGCCGTCGCGCTGGTTGCGGAACTCGCGCGGCGCCCCGGCGTGGTAGCCATCGGAGAGACGGGACTGGACTACTACCGCACCGGCGACGCGGGAAAAGCAGCGCAGGCCGAATCGTTCCGTTTGCATATCGAATTGGCCAAGCAACTCGACCTGCCGCTGCAGATTCACGACCGGGAAGCCCACGCGGATACCATCCGCATCCTCATGGAGTGCGGAGCGCCTGAGCGTACCGTGTTCCACTGTTTCTCCGGTGATGTGGAGATGGCGCGCATATGTGCCGCCCATGATTGGTATGGCAGCTTTGGCGGGTCCATGACCTACCCGGTCAACGGGTCATTGCGGGAGGCCTTCCTGGCCTTCCCGCCGGAGTTGCTCCTAGCGGAGACGGATGCACCCTATCTGACCCCTGTGCCGTGGCGGGGCCACCCCAACGCGGCGTACGCGGTGGCGTACACCGTGCGGGCACAGGCGGAATTGCGAGGGTTATCGCTTCAACGGTGGTGCGAGCAAATTGATACGAATACGCGCACGGTGTACGGGGTGTAGACGGTAAGAGTGCCGTGTGGGTGTTGCCGCTAGGGGCCGCAGGCTTCGCATAATCGAGCCGCGGGTTCGTATGCAACCGCACCCAAGGATGATGAATGCTTGATGGACTGATGTGAGGATGTATGTCTCATGGACCGGTGTGTGGATGAATGCCTCACGGACCGGTGCGCGATATATGCTGTGCGGGCATTTGCGCTTCGGAGTTCTTACTGCTGCGCGAGGATATGTTCACGACGGCGGATGGCTGCCCATACGCGAGCGATCAGTACCATGCCAGCGGCGATCAGGCCGACAGCACCCGCAAGAATCAAGCCAAAGCCGATTCCGCGCTCGAGTATGAAACCGTTGTACTCAACCCAGCGTATGTTTCCCGGCTCGAGATTCACTGCGACATTGCCAAGCGCAACGCCTCCGGCGATGAGGCCAAAACTTGATGAGCCAAGGAGGAGGTTGCTGGGCATTTTACGGTCGAAGAACTGCAAGACGAGCGGGACGAGCGCAAGTGCTAGGAATACGAGCGTTGAGATGAACGGCCTCGCGCTCCCTTGGATCTGACTTGCTGTGGCCCAGGAGATCGGTGTACCCGCCGAGTCGGGTGTTCTTATCTGAAAGTAGGGAAGGAAGAGACCGATGAACGTCACGATGATCGGGATGCCACAGATCAGAACATGTACGATCCGTGCTATGGGCGTGAATAGTGCGGCGTGGGACCGTTTTGCGGAGTCTGCGGCCAACTCGTCTGCGGGATCCGTGGTCATAGCTGAAGACTAACACCATATGCACATCGCATCGTGCGTGATAGACGCGATAGATATCTGTTGTGTGACGACAGCCGATAGATATCTGTTGTGTGACGACAGCCGAAGTCACCTTACTGTTTAGCTGGTCGGCTGCTGGCAGTAGTCAGGGACTGACGGTAAACTGCCTTCGCCCGGTGTCTGATCGCGACTATCAACTTCTCACCCGATAGCGGCACTCTTGTTCTGGGGTGGCAGTGGCTGTTTGGTGCTAGTGGCTCAACGAGTACGTACGCCGAGGCTGCGTGCGCATGGCAAAGTGTGTGCTATTCCTCGAAATCGTGCGAGAAACGCCATTTTCCGCTGGTAGATCGGCAAAAAAGCGTGTGGCGCACTTTGTGGGCGTGACGCCGGTTGCGGCACAACAGTGGAAACTGCTGGCCAAAAGGTCACGATTTGGTTACGATCAGTCTAGATTTGTTACAAATTGGGGCGGCAGGCCGTTCTCGATGAGAACAACTATCAGGAGGCACTCGTTTGGGGCGTCATAGTGGGGCTGCAGAGGCAGACATCCAGCGGCTTGAGGCGCTGCTGGCACAAGAACCGGCCGAAGGGTCGCGGCGCGCGGCAAGGCGGGCCGAACGTCTAGCGCAGAAACAGCTGGTAACCGGGGGTGTAGTGAACGACGCATCGTCGGTCACTACAGGCGCGGCTGCCACGCAGGAGCCTGTGACCGATGCGCAAGAGGCAGCAGCGAATGACGAGTCGGCGTTGGCAGCGGATGCCGCAGTCGTTGTGGAAGAAGCTACCGCAACGGTTGAGGAGCCTGCGGCGGACAGTGTTACGGAGACGCTTGAAGATGAGGCGGATGCGCGCGACACTGCGGAAATCCCCGTTGTCACCGCAGCACCTCGTAAGTTCCACCTCTTTGCGCGTTCGCGCGCGGCCGTAGTGGCGGTTGTCGCCGCTGCCGCCGGTGTGGGGGCCGTTGGTGCATCAGATGGCAGTTTGCCGGCGTCGGCCGATACCCTGCACTCCAGCCGGGCGTCGATGGCGTCGTTGAGTGCGCCGTCGACGAGTAAGGCAAGCGACGTGACCTTCACCGTGCACGTGGATGGTGGCGAGCGGGAAGTCACCACCAGCCAACCCACACTCGGCGGAGCATTGGCCGAGGCGAATATCGCGGTCGATGCGGACGATCAGGTATCGCAGCCCTTGACCGATCCGGTCGCGGATGGGGCTGAGGTGACGATCAACCGAGTGGAGACAAAGACGATCTCCGAGGATGAGGTTGATAAGTACCAGTCTTCAGAGGTTGAGGATGCCACTCTCGCCTCTGGCAGCACCGAGGTTGAGTCCGAAGGTGTCGACGGTGTTACGTCGAATACATACGAAGTGACCTACATTGATGGTGAAGAAGTGAACCGGACGCTCATCCTTTCGGTGAAGAAGACCGAGCGGGTTGACGAGGTTGTCCGGGTTGGTTCTGGAGATACCACTGCCGCCAGCAGCACGGACGCGAGTGCGAGCTCCAGTAGTACAAGTTCCGCTTCCATCGCTCCGGCGGGTGAAGCACAGCAGATTGCCTACAACATGATGAGCTCTTACGGCTGGGGCGATGGCGAATTCTCCTGCCTCGTTTCGCTGTGGAACAGGGAGTCCAACTGGAATGTGACGGCGAGTAATCCGTATTCCAGTGCCTACGGTATTCCGCAGGCACTGCCCGGTTCCAAGATGGCCTCGGCCGGTTCCGATTGGCAAACCAACGCCGCAACACAGATCAAGTGGGGACTCGGTTACATTTCCGGGCGCTACGGGACGCCATGCGCTGCCTGGTCGCATTCGCAGAGCACCGGCTGGTACTAGATCGGCGCCCTGATCACTTACGATGACATTCTTGGATGCCGCCGGTCAGGCATCGGAAGCGGCACAGTTGCTCGGTCCTGCCGACATTCGCGCATTGGCTCGGGAATTGGGTATTCGGCCGACGAAGACGCTGGGCCAGAATTTCGTGCACGACGCCGGCACCGTTCGGCGTATTGCGCGTGATGCCGACATCGGCCCGTGCGATAGAGTTCTTGAGATCGGACCAGGCCTCGGATCCTTGACACTCGCGCTGCTGGAAACGGGTGCTTGTGTTTCCGCAGTGGAGATCGATCCGCTATTGGCAGCCGTTCTACCGGCAACGGTAAAGGCGCGAATGCCGCAAGCTTCCGGGCGTTTCGCATTAGCGCAGTGCGATGCCCTCACCATCGACGGCGTCGCTGATCTTGCCGTTCCTCCGCTGGCTGGCGCGGCACCATATGTGCCGGAGCATCTTGTTGCCAACCTTCCGTACAACGTGGCTGTTCCGGTGCTATTGACCTTGTTGGAGGTGCTTCCTAGCCTGAAGACCGCGCTTGTCATGGTGCAATCCGAGGTCGCTGATCGCTTGGCGGCGGAACCGGGCTCGCGCACCTACGGGGCTCCTTCCGTGAAATTGGCGTGGTATGGACAGGCGCGGCGTGGCGCGAAGATCGGCCGTTCCGTCTTTTGGCCGGTCCCCAACGTTGACTCGGCGCTGGTGAGTTTCAGGCGTAACGCCTCGCCGCGGGATGCCTCGCCGCAGGATGCGGCGCAACGCGCATCCAACATTTCGCGCGAGGAGGTATTCGCCGTCGTCGATCATGCCTTCGCGCAGAGAAGAAAGACCTTGCGCGCCGCACTGGCCGAATGGGCAGGAAGTCCAAGCAGTGCCGAACAGATTCTCCGCCGGGCCGGCCTCGATCCCGGGGTGCGTGGTGAGCGTCTGAGTGTCAATGAGTTCATTGCCATAGCGACGGCGGCCCGTTTGATCACAGAATCTGAGGGTGGGCTGGACTAGGCTTAGACGAGGAGCCCTTCCACCGGGGACCCGCTCCATGGCCCGCGAAACGAGGAACGTAGATGGATCAGGCGATGCACCAGCTCTGGCTGCGGGCTGAGCGTCGGATCGATCTGGCCATTGCGGGTATGGCTGCCTGCGGACTGTGGGCGCTGCTGTTGCTGACAATTGTGATACTTACTGGGGTGCACTGGACGTCCCAGTATTCCGTAGCACTAATAGCCGGATTCCCGGTGGCGCTGGTGTTGTGCGGTCCGCTGCGTGCCGGGCTACGTGTGGCGCGGGCGATCGAAGAGCGAGATCTCGACGAAGTGGAGCGTTGGCGCGAAACGCGTTTGCCCCCGGCTTCTCCGGACCTCCTCATGGCGCGCATGCGCCGCGTTCACTTCCCGTTACTGGGCGTTGTGGCGGGGTTCGCCGTAGTGATCGGCATGCTGGGCTATTACGGTATGACTCACCCGGAGCATTCCGCCATGCGGCTCTACGCACTGGGCATTATGCTGACGGCGCTGGGAGTGGCACTATGCGCATTGATTCTCATGACGGTGGCGCGGCTTAGCTCGCGTGTGGTTTTGGCGCTGCTGACCGCAGTGAGCTGGCTGGTTCCGGTGGGTCTAGGCACGGGCGCGTGGGCTCTGATCAGCGGCAGAGTGGAAATCGCGGATTCTGCCGGTGGCACCAGCACCACGGCCATTGTGTATGTCATTTTCGGCGTGATTCTGTTCTTGATCGCAATCACGCTCAGCGGGCTGTGGGTGGTGTGGCTGGGGCGTGCCCTACGCGGATTGGGCTTGGAACTGAATCTCGATGCGCGTACCGTCCCCGCCATTACTGATGAGAGTGCACTAGCCTTCAGTGAGCCCGAATTCGACGAGACCGACGTTCGTATTGTGCGTGACGCCTTGGCGGTGTCACTGCGCGACAGGGCAGCCGGAGTAGTGGTGGCACTGGCCAGCGTGGGGATTATATTGCTAGGGGCGGTCGGCCAGTCGGGAACGCCGATCCATGGTGTTGTGGGCGGAATACTGGTGATCGCCTTCGTGTACTACATGGCGCGTATGCGCGGGCCAGCTGGAGGCTAAGAGCGTATGCGCGGCTTTCGATGTTCTTCGCGAGCGGCGCGAGCACATGGCACGAGAGTTCACTCCTGCTCGAAAGATGGGAGCAGAAGCAGAGCGGCGGCCTCTGGATAGTCGCGGTATTGTCGGCCTACTCTCCCTTCCCGGTAGACTATCCGCCGTGCATACAGTTCTCGCATCTGCGCCGGCAAAGGTGAATCTCGCACTGCGCGTCGGGCCGCCGCGTCTGGATGGCTTTCATCCCCTCGACACCGTTTTCGAGGCTCTTGACCTCTTCGACGACGTCCGCGCCACCGCGCTGCCCGATTCGGATTCAGTGGCGCAGGCCGGCTCGGGCAACAGGTCCGTCCGTTTACGTTACGAGGGCGACGACGGCGGTGCTCCCACCGGCGATACGAACCTGGCCGTTCGGGCGGCACAGCTGCTGCGCGAACGCTACGGCATTGCCGACGGCGTCGAACTGACCCTGACCAAGCGCATTCCGGTGGCGGCCGGGCTGGCGGGTGGGTCCGCCGACGCGGCTGCCACGCTGGTGGCATGCAACGAACTATGGGGCCTGGGGCTCGACGCGCCGACTCTGCGGGAACTGGGCGCCGAACTCGGATCTGATGTGCCCTTCTGCCTGTTGGGAGGCGTCGCCCATGCCACCGGCCGTGGTGAAGAACTGCGGGTGCTGCGCCCGGGCACCATGCACTCCTGGATTCTCCTGGTTTCGCCACATGGTCTGAGCACGCCGGATGTCTTCCGTGAATTCGACGCCATCATGGGATATCGGCCCGTGCCCGAGTCTCTGGTGCCGGAGACAGAGGAATTGCAGGGCACGGTTGGCACAGCCGATCTGCGGCGCATGGCGCCGCTTATGGTCAACGATCTGCAGGAGGCGGCCTTCTCGCTGTATCCGACTCTGCGGAGCATCATTCGGAAGGCGAACTCCTACGGCGTGGCAGCGCTCGTCTCCGGGTCGGGCCCAACGGTTGCCGTTCTGGCAGAGGATGCAACGACCGCCGACGCGCTTGCGGGACGCCTCGCCCGGGATTTCCCCGAATTGACTGCACTTCGGGCGGACGGGCCCGCCGGCGGCGCGCATATCCGGGACGCCTTCTGATGGCTCATTTATTGGCCGCCGACCGGATCGGTATTACCCGCGGGCACCGTCCCATTCTCGCTGATGTCTCTGTGAGCCTTGCGGATGGTTCACGCGTCGGCGTCGTCGGTGCAAATGGCGGCGGGAAAACTACCCTACTGCGGATGCTCGCCGGAACCCTCGCACCGGATACGGGGCGGGTTACGCGCACGAATGGTTCCCGGATCGCCTATCTCATGCAGGCCGACTCATTTGCCGAAGGCTCCACGGCGTACGAGGTCATCCACTCCACGGCCGCAGTGCACGAGTGGGCGAGCGACGCGCATATCAGGCGCCTGCACGCCGGTCTACTGCCTGATATCGCGCTGGATAGCAAGGTTGACGAGCTTTCGGGTGGGCAGCGCCGCCGCGTCGCCCTGGCCGCAACGCTGTGCCAGAACGCCTCCATCGTCATGCTGGACGAGCCGACCAACCATCTGGACATTGACGGTATTACGTTCCTGGCGGACTATCTCAACGAGCGTTTCGGAGGCGCACGTGTACGCGGTGCGTTGATTGTGGTCACTCACGACCGGTGGTTCCTGGACGCGGTGTGTACGCGACTATGGGATGTAGTGCCCGGTGTGGATGAGCGGGGCGGCACGGCGCCCCAGGCCGGCCGTGTCGAAACGTATGAGGGCGGGTATGCCGCCTATATCTTGCAGCGGGCAGAGCGAGAGCGGCAGGCGGCGGTTGCGGCGGCGAAACGTAACAATATCCTGCGCAAGGAACTGGCCTGGCTGCGTCGGGGAGCTCCCGCCCGTACATCGAAGCCGCGGTTCCGCATCGAAGCGGCGGAGGCACTCATCGCCGACGAACCGGCTCCCCGCGACACGGTGGAACTGACCCGTATGGCAACGGCTCGCTTGGGCAAGGACGTTATCGATCTCGAGGATGTTTCCTTCGCCTACCCCGGCGGCGAGTATGTGTTGCACAATGTCACGCTTCGCCTCGCGCCTGGGCAGCGCATCGGCATTCTCGGTCCGAACGGTGCGGGAAAGTCGTCGCTGCTCAGTCTGATCTCCGGGAAGCTTCAAGCCACGGCCGGTCGAGTGACAACCGGGAAGACCGTGCGGCAGGCGGCACTGACGCAAGAAACGCGGGAATTGGACGAGGTCGCAGATTTGCGCGTGGTGGAGGCTGCAAGCGAGGTCGCCACGAGGGTTACGGTGGGAAAGAAGGAATTGACCGCGAGTCAGCTGGTGGAACGGCTTGGTTTTACGCGCCAGCGCGCCTGGACCGCGGTAGCTGACCTTTCTGGTGGTGAACGACGGCGGCTGCAACTACTCCGCTTGCTGATGGCGGAGCCGAATGTGCTGTTATTGGATGAACCGACCAACGATCTGGACACCGACACCTTGGCGGCGGTGGAAGACCTGCTCGACTCGTGGCCGGGCACACTGGTCGTCGTCTCGCATGACCGCTACCTGCTGGAGCGCCTCACCGACCAGCAATATGCGGTACTGGGCTCCGGGGTGCGGCATCTACCCGGCGGCGTGGATGAGTACCTGCGCCTGCGGGAGAATGCGGCGGTACGGGCAGCCGGTGTACAGGCGGCACCCGCAGAGAGGCCTGCCGAGCAGAAGACCACGCGAGCCGCAGAAAATGATGGTGGTAGTGCCACGCCACTTTCCGGTGCGCAGGAACATGCCCTGCGCAAGGAACTTCATGCCGTAGAGCGAAAAATGGACAGGGCTGCTCGCACGGTCGAGGCGATTCACGAGCGGATGGCAGCGCACGATCCGAGCGATTTCGAGGGCTTGCGCGCTCTGGATGATGAACTGCGCGAGGTGCAGGCCGCTAATGAGCAACTCGAACAGCGCTGGTTCGAGATCTCAGAACAGCTTGAATAACCGATGTAATACGGATTGGAGACAGGCGCAACTCGCCTAGAGGATGCAGGTTCTTTTCGGATCCGCCGATTTCGTCCCTTTTCTCAGGCGCTCTTAGCGACCGAGTCATCCTCCAGCAGGCAGCGAGCGGTTGCTACGTCGGTAACGAGGTGGGTGGCCAAACCGCCGATCAGCGCACTGTGAAGGGCCGCGACCTTTGCCGGGCCGTGCGCGATAACGAGGCGCGTCGGGATCTGGGTCATCTGTGGGAGCGTTAGCCCGACAACGCGCTTCTCCAAGGTGGAGGCAACGGTATGCCCGTCCGCGTCGAAGAAGCGTGCCGATGTGTCGCCGACGGCACCCGCGCGTTCCAACTGTCGGCGTTCTGTGGCGGTAATGGCGTGAGCTAGCGGGCTTTCCGTCCAGTCAAGGCCACCAACGCCCGTGATAAGAGTGTCCGCGCTTGCCGCCCGGCGAAGCGCTTCGGCCACTCCGGGGCTTTCGCGCAGGCTGCGGGCGACGGTAGGTGTTTCGGCAAGCAGCGGTGCCAGCAGGTGATAGCAGTGGCCACCGGTGACGGAGGCCAGATGAGCGGTGAGCTCTTCCGGGTTCAGCCCTTCGGCGGCTCCTGACCACCCGCCCGCCAGCGGAACGAATAGTGCATGCCTGCGGCCGAGTGGAGCGAGCTCCCGAATCGCGGCGCCGAGAGTGCGGGAAAGACCGACGGCCACCGTTGATGCCTGGTCAAGAGCGAAATACAGTGTTTGTGCGCCCGCGCCTGCCATTTCAGCCGCAGTACGCTGTGGATCATCGAATGTGGGGGCAAGGCGAACCTGTTCCAAGCCGTATCGCGCCGCCAAGCGTGCCGCCAACTCGGCGAAGTGCGGGCCGTCGTCGCCGTGAATACGGATCTCGACGATTCCGCGTTGGCGCGCCTCTGCCAATAGGCGCGTCACCCGTACGCGTGAAAGCCCAAATGCCTGTGCTATCTCACGCTGCGTCATATTTCGCTCGTAATAGAGGCGAGCGATTTCTACCAGGTGCCGTGAGGATAACCCATCTGATAGTCGGATAGGTTTGCTCTGGTCGACGTCGCTCATAAGACAAGACTAGCTGCAACAGCATGAACGCGTATGAACCGTTGTGCAATCCTAGTGAACCGTTGTACGCTTGCTGTGCAATACCGTTCGAAGGAGATCGGCATGGAAGAAAAACAGAACCGATACGTCATCGGAGTAGATGGCGGGACGACGGCGGTCAAAGCCGTCGCTTTTGATATGACCGGAGGCGTTGCCGCGGTGCACTCGGAGCGGGTTCCGGTTGAGTACGGCGAACGCGGTCAAGCCGAGCAGGATATGGAAAGCATATGGCAGGCTGTGGCCGCGTGTCTGCGCCAGGTTGTTGCCGAGTTGGGCGACGGGGTGGAAATCCTGGCGGTGGGATTAACCGGACAGGGCGATGGCCTGTGGCTGCTAGAGGGTGACGGACACCCGGTTCGCAAGGCAGCGATATGGCTGGATGGTCGAGCCGCTGAGAGAGTGGAGGAATGGAACCGCAGCGGTAAGGCCGAAGCCGTTCTGAATACGACGCAGACGACGACGTTTCCCGGACTGGCGCCGGTTCTGCTGGAGGAGCTGCGGGAGGCCGAGCCGGACGCAATTGCACGGGCGGCCACCCTGCTGTACTGCAAGGATTGGTTGCGCTACCGGCTCACCGGTGAACTCTCCACGGATTTCACCGAGGCCTCGCGGAACTTCCTCGATGTGCGCACCGCAGCGGGATACTCCGCGGAATTGGCGAGAGCACTCGGCATGGAGGAGGCCATCGGCTTGCTTCCGCCCGTGCGGCGGGCGGATGCACTCGGTGGCCGAGTAAGCGCTGATGCCGCGGCCGAGACCGGCTTACCTGTGGGTACCCCGGTAGGAATGGGAATGATTGATGTTGCCGTCACGGGAAATGGTCTGGGTGCCATTAACAATGGCGATGGATGGCTGATCCTGGGCACTACGGGATTTGTTGGCGTGTTGCGGGCGGATGCGACGGCGCGCAGTTCGGAGAACTCCATGGTGCTCGCCACCGGACGCGGCACGCAGGTTCTTGAATTCTTCGCTCCCATGACGGGTACGCCAAACCTGGAGTGGATTCGCAGCACCTTGGGGTTGGAAGAACTGACCTGGGGTGAGATAGAGAGCATGGCGCGCACCGTGGCTCCGGGAAGTCAGGGTGTGATCTACTTGCCCTACGCCTCGCCTGGTGGTGAGAGGGCGCCCTTCCAGGACACCGCGGCCTCGGCGTCGTGGATGGGAATGTCCATCACTACTAATCCGGCGGAGATCCTGCGCAGCGTGTACGAGGGCGTCGCCTTCTCGCTGTTGGAATGCGTTGACGTTCTGCAATTGACGGGAGAGCTGGTGGTCTCCGGGGGAGGATTCCGCTCCGATCTCATGTGCGAGATTCTTGCCGATGCCTCGGGGCAGAGTGTACTGCGCCAGGACGCTCCGGAGGCGGGCGCGCGGGGAGCCGCCGTGCTGGCACTGGTGAGCGCGGGTGTGGCAGTGGATGTGAAAGCCGCTGCGGAGATGCTTGCTACCTCGTTGAGTCGCTTCGAACCGGATAGCACGCGCCGCCAGCGCTACCGCGCCGTGCACGAGGTCTACCTACGCGCCCGAGAGGCAATCCGGCCGGTGTGGCCGCAGATGCGCGCGTTGCGCGCCGACGGCACCGCGTCGGGCGATGATGCGACGGGGAACACCAGGGCTACAGCGGGTGCAACAGAGGCGGAAACTGCGCCCGAAACTGGGGCGTCACCGGACGCCACCTCAGCAACGGAGACGTCCCTGCCAGCGGCCGATGCGGCACCAACAGGCAGGCAGTCGCCGTCGGACAAAGGCATGGAAGGGCAATGATGATGAACGAAGCACTGGAGAAAGAGATAAGAGAGCGTGTGGCCGAGCTCATTGAGGTGGGCCGCGATATCGTTGCCAAAGGCTTAGCGCTAGCCAGCGGTGGAAATCTATCTGCCCGAATAGGTGAGGATACCTTCGTTGTTACGGGGAAGGGGACGTGGCTGGACAGGTTGCAGCCCGAGCACTTCACGCTGATGCGCATGGAGGGCTCGGTTATCAACGGGCCTGTTCCCTCCAGTGAATGGAAACTGCACGCGCGAACATACGAGGCGCGCGCTGACGCGCGAGCCGTGGTGCATATGCACCCGCAATACGCCCTGCTATTGACCGCTCTCGGTCACCGCATCCGCTTCATCACCCAAGACCACGCCTTCTATGTGGGAAGCTATGGGTACACCCCGTACTACGTCAACGGGTCCGACGAATTGGCGGATACCGCCGCCGAACAGGTAGCCGACGGGTCACACGACGTCGTCGTGCTGGGCAATCACGGGATTAGCGCACTGGGTGACTCGGTTGAGTCGGCGTTCCGTAAGGCGTTGAACCTAGAAGAGGCCGCGACGATGACGTACCGCGCCCTGCTCCTGGGCGATACGACGACGGTATTTCCGCCGGATAAGTTGGCGGAGCTCAAGCATCAATAAGAGCAGCGGAGGAACGAAAAATGAAAGTGCTGGTTGCCGCAGATCGTTTTATGACTGCACGGGTGATGACCGACTCTTTGCGGAAGCATTTGCCCGATGTGGAGATCGCCTCCATCGCAAACGACTTCCCGTATACGCCGCTGGCGTCAATCGGTGATGTCGATGAAGCCGTGGGAGATGAGGAGGAACTTATCGCTGCTCTCACTGGGGTGGAGGTGTGTTTCACGCACACGCACCCTTTCACACGCCGGGTACTGGAGGCCTGCCCACAGTTGCGGATGGTAACGGTATGCCGCGGGGGACCGGTTAACGTCAATTTGCCTGCCGCAGCGGATCGCGGCGTGGTCGTTACGAATACTCCCGGGCGAAACGCGGCTGCGACGGCGGAGCATACCGTGGCGATGATTATGGCGGCGGTGCGCCAAATTCCGCAGCGGCACAATGAATTGGCAGCGGGGCAGTGGCGTGGGGACTATTACGATTATGAGAAAGTTCCGCTCCAGATTGATGGAGCCGTTGTGGCACTTGTCGGATACGGTGCGGTGGGTTCACGTGTTGCCGCTGCGTTGCGAGCGCTCGGCGCGCATGTGCGGGTCTATGATCCGTTCCTCGATTCGCACCTGCTTCCAGATGGTATAGAGCACGCCGTCTCCTTGGAGGCTGCGTTGCGAGACGCGAATATAGTGACGCTGCACGCGCGATTGACCGCAGAAAACCGGGGTATGCTCGGCGCCGAACAACTGGCGCTGCTGAACCCGGGAGCGGTAGTGGTCAACTGTGCACGTGGTGCCCTGCTTGACGCAGATGCCCTCTGCGATGCGTTGGAATCCGGTTATCTGGGCGGCGCGGCGCTTGACGTATTCCCGGTTGAGCCCCTGCCTTCCGACCATCGCTTGCTGAGGGCGCCACATGTGGTTTTGACACCGCATATTGCCGGCGCGAGTCGCGGCTCAGCCGAGGTGGCGGCTCGCACCGGGGCGGAGGACATCGCGCGATACACGCGGGGAGAAAAGGTGCTGCATGCGGTGATATGACACCCCGCGCTGGAGCACGCGGGGTGGGCACGCTCGGCAAAGTTATCCCTGAGACCCCCTGAATAGCGATGTGATCTTGACGCGCTCGCCTGTGCGCAGAATGGATCGCTCGTAGATCCTCCCGGCGAGTATGCCGAGCAGTGGGATACAGACAAGTGTCAGAGCCGCTGCCAGTAGCTGCTCCCAGAGAGCCACGGAGTCAAGAGCGGTTCGCATGGGCATCATGTAGGGGGAGAGGAAGGGAACATACGAAAGTATGCGGGTGATGCTTGCGTCGGGTAGCAGCGGAACTAGGTTAAGTGCCGCATAGAACGGGATCATTTGGAAGAAGACGACCGGGGTTTGTACCGCCCCCAGATCTTCCTGTCTCGATACCGTCGCTGCCAGGCCACCGATTAGTGCGGCGTAGGTGAAATACCCGAGTACGATCCATAGAAGAACGACCGGCAGGAAGACCCACAGGCCCAGGCTGCCGAGCGCGGAGAGATTACTGAGAAGCCCGGCGATTGCGAGGCCTGAGAGCAATGCCGTGAGGTAGACGGCAAAAATGATGAGCATGGCCGAACCAATGCCAAGGATCTTGCCGAGTAAGAAGGTACGCGGGCGCACCGTTGTCAGCAGGATCTCCACCACGCGGCTCGACTTCTCTTCCACGACGCCAGCAGATAGTGTGGAGATACCCAGCAGAACTATCACCATCAATAGCGCACATCCGATCGTTCCGGCGAGGTAACCCATTGGGTTCTCGAACATTGCGTTGGTTGAGATGACGTTGACCTGTAAGAAGGACAATCTGACCAACTGTGATGACAACTCGGGGGTGAGCACGCCTTGCTGGTCAACCAGATAGAGGGTGGATGCGAGGACGACCTTTTCACGAATAGCGTTCGCTTCGCCGCGGGTCGAGAGAACTGGTTCGGCGGGTATTCCCGATACAACGGCCTCGACTTCCTCGTTGTCCTGCAGAATTGTCTCGGGATTTCCGCTTGCCTCGACTACTTCGATTCCACCCTGCCCGACGAGGAACTCGGTTAGCGGGGAGGCATCTTGCGTTACCGCGATGGGGATGGCTTGCGGGGTGGATTCCTCGTCGTTGTGCAGGAAGATCCGCCCAGCAACTCCAGCGAGTAGCAATACTGCGACGACAATGGCGGTTGAGATACGCATTGCCTTCGACGTCAAGATGGTGTTGAATTCACGCCTAATAACGATTCCGAGCATCAGGCCACCGCCTTTCGCCGCGAAAACAGACTTCGCTTGGGTTTCTTCGCTGTTTCTTCTTCGTCTTCGGCAGGCGCCACGACGACGTCCTTGAATAGCTCGGTCAGGTGGGGACGGCGCGGCGCAAACTCGTGCACCGGGCCCGCTGACAGGGCCGCCTGGAGGATTTGTTGGTCGTCGACGGCGCTGGGCTGATCAAAAACGACTCGGACGGTGCCGTCGATACGGGGTGCCTCGGAGGTTCCTTCGAGGGGATCCGCCTCAACGCGGATGCCCAGTGGAGTGAGCACATCTCGTAGGGCGTCGAACGAGGCTCCGGAAGCGATGGCGAGCTGCTTATGGTTGGCGCCGCGAAGTTCGTCAATCGTTCCTTCGGCGATCATATGCCCCTGCGAAACAATGCCAACGCGATCACAGAGGCGCTCCACCAGATCGAGCTGATGGGAGGAGAAGATAACCGGGACGCCGACCTTTGCCTTCTCTTGTAGGACCTTGCTCATCACATCTACGGCTACTGGATCCAGGCCGGAGAACGGTTCGTCCAGGACGAGTAGTATCGGGTCATGCACAAGCGATGCAGCCAGTTGTACTCGTTGCTGGTTGCCGAGGGAAAGCTTTTGAACGTTATCGTTGCGGCGGGATGCGATGTTGAGCCGCTCGGTCCAATGCTCCATGGCGGTTTTTGCGGCTTCAGCGTCTAGGCCGTGTAGCTGTGCCAGGTAGATGAGTTGCTTGCCGACAGCCATACGCGGGTAGAGTCCGCGTTCCTCCGGCATATAGCCCACCTTGCGGCGGGTATCGAAGTCTAGTGGGTTATGATTCCACGTCACTGTGCCGGAATCGGCGGCGAGTACGTTGAGCATAATGCGCATAGCGGTGGTTTTTCCCGCGCCGTTCGAGCCGACGAATCCGAAGATCTCGCCTGGATTCACGTGGAAGGACAGATTGTTCAGGGCCTGTAGGCTGCCGAACGACTTATTGAGGCTGTCGATCTGAAGCATGCCGCTCCTCCATGTAGTGGTACTTCCTGGCCAAGCTATCACATTGCAGATAGCCGTGTACAACCCCGGGGAGTTGGTGAGATTGAGCAGTGGATGGCCAAGCGCGGGTAGCCGGGGGTCTTCCTCCGGAACGGGGATTCTTCCCGGTCAGCGGTCTTTGCTGACCGCTGTTGTGCGAGGGCGTCGTGCTGCTGTACCGAGTGGGAGGCGACGGCGGCCTCTCTGGTGTGGATATGGGATGCTGGTCAATGGGCGCTGACATGCAGTGGAGTGTGGGTCTGTTACGTGTTTGTGGGGTTTGATTCCTCTGGCGGGGTGGTGGGGGTGTTGGTTTCGTCAGGGTCTTCGATTTCGTAGGGTTCGTCGAGGCCGTAGGGGTCGTCCGGGCAGCGTCGTTCGTCTGCTGCCGGTGAGGGGATAGTGGGTGGGAGGGGTTGGTCGGCGAACATTTGTTTCACGAGGCAGGGGTCAATCTCGAACCCGGGTTCGGGTTCGAAGCAGAATCCGGCGGAACCGCCGGAGCCGATGAGTTCTGGATCACGATCACGTTCCTCTGGTGTGATGGAGAGGAGGGTGAAGGTGCCGACGCCGGGTTGGGTGACGGACTCGCCGACTTGGAGAGTCCTGTCTATGCCAGTGATGGTGTTACCGCCGCTGAGCGTGGCCTTTCTGACCCCGTTTTCGATGCGGACGCCGTACACCGTGTAGTTCACGCCGTCTGGGGGAACACCAAGCCGAGAGCGAGTGCCTTCACGAATGCCAATCGGGATGCCGTTGGTGCAGGCAGCTTTGTCAGCCGGGATTGTCATGCGGCTGACGGAGGGCATGGGAACGTTGAGGTCCGCAGTGCAGGAGGAGAGCGTGGATCCTAGGAGGGCTGCGGTGATGATTGCCGTGCCGAGTTGGGTTCTTTGCGTGGCTCTGAGCCGCATGGTGTGTTCTCTTCCTCGCGTTTGTCGAAGTGCTTGTCTGCCCCGCCATGTGATTGCCGATGGCTACGTGTGCGTGGTATCCGATTCCTCTGCCGGGGCGGTGGGGGTGTCGGTTTCGTCGGGGTTGTCCGGGCAGCGTGGTTCGTCTGCTGCCGGTGAGGGGATAGTGGGTGGGAGGGGTTGGTCGGCGAACATTTGCTTCACGAGGCAGGGGTCGATCTCGAATCCGGGTTCGGGTTCGAAGCAGAATCCGGCGGAACCGCCGGAGCCGATGAGTTCTGGATCACGATCACGTTCCTCTGGTGTGATGGAGAGGAGGGTGAAGGTACCGACGCCGGGTTGGGTGACGGACTCCCCGACTTGAAGAGTCCTGTCTATGCTGCCGAGTCCCTTGCCACTTCCGCGGATGTGAGCTTTTCTGATGCCGTTTTCGATGCGAACGCCGGAGACTGTGTATTTCGGCCCGTCATCGTCGGCGCCAAGCCACAGGCTGGTTCGTTCTATCATGGCGATCGGGATGCCGTTAGTGCAGGCAGCTTTGTCAGCCGGGATTGTCATGCGGCTGACGGAGGGCATGGGAACGTTGAGGTCTGCGGTGCAGGAGGAGAGCGTGGATCCTAGGAGGGCTGCGGTGATGATTGCCGTGCCGAGTTGGGTTCTTTGCGTGGCTCTGAGCCGCATGGTGTGTTCTCTTCCTCGCGTTTGTCGAAGTGCTTGTCTGCCCATGTGATTGCCGATGGCTACGTGTGCGTGGTATCCGATTCCTCTGCCGGGGTGGCGGGGTTGTCGGTTTCGTTGGGTGTGTTGGAGTCGTCGGTTTCGTCAGGCTTTTCGATTTCGTCAGCTGCATCGGCTTCGTAGGGATCGTCCGGGCAGTTCGGTTCGTCCGCTGCCGGTGAGGGGATACTTGGCGGAAGTGTATGCCAGTAGGGTTGTTCTTTCACGAGGCAAGGATCAACCTCGAAACCGGGTTCCGGCTCGAAACAGAACCCGGCGGAACCGCCAGCACCGATAAGTTCTGGGTCTCCCTCATACGGGGTGATGGACCTCAGGGTGAAGGTGCCGACGCCGGGTTGGGTGATGGACTCCCCGACTTGAAGAGTCTGTCCGATACTGCCGATTTCCTTGCCTCCTCCGCCGACGTAAGCCTTCCTGATACCGTTTTCGATGCGAATACCGGAGACCGTGTAGTGGGGGCCTTCCAAGTCTGTACCGAGGTCGAGAACTGTCCCTTCGCTGATGCTGATGATGATGCCGTTAGTGCAGGCAGCTTTGTCAGCTGGGATCGTCATGCGGCTGACGGAGGGTAGGGGAACGCTAAGGTCTGCACCGCAGGCGGAAAGCACGAATAACGGTACTGCTGCCAGTACGGTGAGTTTGCGTGCCATCCTTCTTCTCCAGTCTGTGCTTCTCTGCATATCTGGTGCGTTCTTTCATGTAAGCAAGGCCGGGTTGATGGTGAATCCGGGTGCGGGCTTGAAGACAAAGGTAGCAATACCGCCGCCACCGGTGCGTCCGGGAGTGCGAACCTGAACGCGAATATGCACCAGCGTGAAGGTCCCAACTCCGGGATGGTTAACCGACTCGCCGGCCTGCAGGGTCCGTTTGATACGGCCGGTCCTGCCTCCGCCGCGTAGGTGTGCTTTCTGTACACCGTGCTCAATACGCACGCCGGACACCGTGTACCGTGGTCCGTCCGGGTCATCGCCGAGATGAAGAACAGTCATCTCCTGGGCAGGGATAAGAATGCCGCTGCTGTTGTGGTTCATGGGATGGTTCCTATGTCGACCTGACCGTAATACTGTGAGAACGTATCCCAGGACAAATGGAATGTGCCGTCCACAGGGTTGTCGCTAGGGGTGTCATT
The DNA here is from genome assembly GCF_003073475.1 of Actinobaculum sp. 313. Lineage (GTDB taxonomy): Bacteria > Actinomycetota > Actinomycetes > Actinomycetales > Actinomycetaceae > Asp313. The sequence goes on from NZ_CP029033.1 coordinate 582,403, forward strand.
GTGGCCCCAGGGGTTGCGTAGTGTCACGCCAGACGCGTCGGCAGACACGACGGTGTAGGCATGTGAGCCGTTCAGAAAGATCTCTTGTTGGCTGCCATCCGGAAGTGACGCGGTGACGGTTGCATGGCCCTCGCTATCGAAGGTTCCGTCGGGTACCACGGTGGTCGAGGCGATGGCGGGCTGGTGGTTCCTACTGGCCTCGATGATCGCGGCGCGTTTCTCGGAGTCGTATTCTCTTCCCATGCCAAGGACTGATGTGGCCTCCAAGCCGGTGATGTCTTTGAAGACCTCCGTGCCGCTATTGCCACTGATACCGTCTGGGCCGCCCAGTGTGCCACCAGGATGGAGTTGACCGTAGGCGGACTCGAAAACAGAGACGACACTAGGGCCGTTACTCCCTTTCACGCCTCTGGTGTAAACATCGGTGACCAATACCTGTTGTTTAGCGTCGTCATCGGGATGGAGGGGATCGTCGTAGAGTGTAACCAGGTAGCCGTCCTGCTTTCCACTCGCGTCATAGTGCGGAGTAATGCAGGAGGCGAGCCACTCCTGCCCCTCCGGGTACTGCATCACCGATCCCAGACCAGCCAGGTAGGTACAGTCCCCGATGCCACGCTGGTTGATATCCTCTGGGGCCATGTCCTTCAGCTGGTTATTGATCCGCTCCATATCCCGCTCGGTCAGCGACCGTTGCGAGCCTATCTCAACACCGTCGTCGTTATAGTTGACCGGCTCGATATCCAGCGCATTGCGTAACTCGGCACCGCATTGGTCTGCCGCCTCCTCCAGCGAGGTGAGGTATCGGTTGTAGTCGTCGACGAGCAGGGCGACCTGCGGAGACAGTGCCATATAGGTGGCTGCCTCCTGCCAGGAGGCAACACCGGAGAGCTGTGCGTCCAACTTCTCCAGCTCGCCCTGTACATTGGCTGCCAATCGCTTGAACTCGGCAACAATGTATCCGTAGTTCTCTAACGAACTTGCCGCCTTATACAGCCCATCTTGCAGTCGCGTTACGGCTGACTTTTGTTCGGACATGGCAGATTGGAATGCATTGGCGGAGGCGCCCTGCCAATCGGGTACCGCGCGTTCGCTATGCCGCAGATCGCCATACGCTTCCTCCGCGTTCTCTCCGGCCGCTCGTACTTCCCGGGCGTAACGGGCTACCTCGGCCGGATCGCCGGGCACATCCCCGATCAAGTTATTGAAATACGACATAGTCCACCCCTAGTGGGCGCGGTGATCATTGCCGGTAAAGATCTGCGACCAGACCGACGTCCCGGTGACTTCGCCGCCGAGGAGTAGCGCCATGGCCTGCCACGAGGCCCCCGAATCCGACTGGGCCCAATCATGCGCGACATCGTCATCCGTCTGGCCGACAAACTTGGCCGTGTAATCAACCGCGTCGGCCGTATCCTCACACCAGGAGATTGCGCGCGAACGCCGTTCCGTGTGAGCAAGGCCGAAGGTAATCGCCGAATCGAACAGGCTCGGGAAACCTAAACCAACATCAGGCACGTACGGGAAGGTTTCGAGGTGGAGATTGTCCGCGATCTTCAGTAGCCGCTTACGCAGATCCGCCATCTGATCCACATCAAGCCTGATATCACCCATACGATGCTCCTGTACGAGGCATGGAAGAAATGGAAATTTCGCTGTGGATTAAAGGCTAACAGGATGAAGGTGGCTGGCGCTAGGACACGGAGAGCGCCAGCACCCGAACTCCAACGGCGGCGGGTGGCTGCGAGCCCGCAACGAACTGTCGCCCGAATCACGTTTGCGCAGGTGAGAGGTCCGAGGTGGAGGGTTGCTGCACTCTGATACCCGCCGCTGGGGGCGACGGCAAAGCTGAAATATGTGCTTGGTCACATGGCTATTACTGGGGCGGCGACTAACCGTCGCCCGTCGCGGTTCCGCTGCGCAAGGCCGCAGAGGCAGTCGGGGTGGACTGCTAACCCTCGCTTGCGGGCGCTCCGCCATCGCGCCCTAAGGTCACCAGATGTGGATTGCGTTCCATTGCCCGTAGCCCGAACCAGACGAGATTCGTCACATGAGCGGCCGTCTCCTCCTTGGAAAGCAACCGATCATCGGCCCACCATTGCCCGATCCGCCCGATTGCCCCCGCCAGCAGCTGACCGTAAATCGGGGCGGTTTTCGGATCAAGCCCCTGCCTCTCCAACAAAGGAGCCAGCAAGTCCGCCACTTGCTCTGCGACGTCGGCAATCACCGTGGAGAATGTGCCGGATGTAACGGCGGAAGGGGACTGATGCGACAGTAGGCGGAAACCGTCGGCGCTGTCCTCAATGTAGTCGAGAAGGGAGAGCACGATGCCCTCCAGCATCGCCCGCGGGGGTAATTCGGGGCGCATTTGTGCCGCGAGCATGTCGGTGAGAGTGGTCAATTCGCGGTCCACAATGACCTGGTAGAGGCCTTCCTTTCCGCCAAAATGCTCATAAATCACGGGTTTTGACACCTCGGCGGCGGAGGCGATTTCCTCGATGGATACAGCGTCGTATCCGCGTGCTCCAAAGAGTTCCCTTGCCACGCGAATCAACTGTTCGCGCCGCTCGGCGCGCGTCATGCGCACGCGCTTAGGAGTTGGCAGGTGCGGAGCCGGTAGAGAATCACTCATGGCTTCCATTATGACAGGAGGCGAATCCCCCGCTAGAATCATCATGGTCTGAATTCCGCCTTGGTGTAATGGCAGCACAGAGGTCTTTGGAACCTTTAGTCCAGGTTCGAGTCCTGGAGGCGGAGCTGGCGTGGCATCTGCAAAGTGCCGCGCGGCTCGGCACATGAGTGCCGAGGGGCCCGTCCCAGTCACCCAGATAGGGGGTTGCCGTGAGCGTGTCGCATCCGGCCGCGGTTATCATCCTCGCAGCGGGGCAGGGTACCCGTATGAAGTCCGCCACTCCGAAAGTCTTGCATACCATGTGCGGGCGGTCATTGCTCGGCCATGCCATTGCGGCGGCGCGTGGCCTGGAACCTGAGCATCTTGTTGTCGTGGTGCGCCACGAGGGTGAGATCGTCGCGGCGCACGCCCAGCAGTGCGACGCCGCCGCGGCAATTGCATGGCAAGACGAGATCAAGGGCACAGGCCGCGCGGTGTGGTGCGGTCTGCAGGCGTTGCCAGAAAGTCTTGACGGCGCAGTCGTCGTGATGGCCGGTGATACGCCTCTCCTCGATACTCCAACGCTTTCGAGGCTGGTAGAGAACCACGCGGCAAATGCCGTGACGATTCTGACAACCCTGGTTCCCGACGCCACCGGATACGGTCGAATTCTGCGTGATGACGCAGGGCAGGTTCGTGGTGTGGTTGAACACCGCGACGCTACCGACGAGCAGAGGGCCATTCGGGAAATCAACACGTCGACATACACATTCGATTTGGCCTTCCTGCGCGGCGCTCTCGGCAATCTCGGTACCGCCAACGCGCAGGGTGAAATGTACCTCACCGACGTGGTATCTGCAGCCTACGGTGCCGACGCCGGCGTCGGAGATCTGGTTCTCGATGACTCCTGGCTGGTGGAAGGCTGTAATGATCTGGCGCAATTGGCCACCCTGCGCGCGCAGATGAATCGCCGCCTTCTAGAAAAATGGATGCGATCCGGGGTGTCGATTATTGATCCGGCGACGACGTCGATCGATGTGGGTGTGCGCCTGGAACCGGATTGTCGGGTGGAACCGGGGACCCTGCTCCGTGGAAAGACGGTCGTGGCGACCGGCGCAATCGTTGGACCGGGCGAATTCGAGAACGCATTCGTGGGTGAGAACGCCGTCGCCCGGCACGTCGTCGTTCACGACGCATCCATATCGGCAGGCGCTCGGCTCTTGCCCTACACCGCCGTGTCAGCAGAAACAGAATCCGCTGACGGTACTGACCCGAAACGACTACCGGCCAACTGAGTGATACAGGGGATCCATCATGACGGGAATGCAGGTCAGCAACGATAAACGCCTCGTGCTGGTAAGCGGCAGAGCGCATCCGGCACTTGCCAAACATGTGGCAGAGGAACTGGGGATCGACCTGCTTCCCACCACGATCTACGATTTCGCGAACTCAGAGATATATGTCCGCTTCGAAGAATCGGTACGTGGAGCGGACGTCTTCATCCTTCAGTCGCATCCCGACCCGATCAATAAGTGGCTGATGGAGCAACTGATCATGGTCGACGCCGCCAAGCGTGCGTCTGCGAAGCGCATTACCGCGGTGGCTCCCTGTTACCCCTATGCACGCCAGGATAAGAAGCACCGTGGCCGCGAACCCGTCTCCGCCCGCCTGGTGGCGGACCTTCTGAAAACCGCCGGAGCCGACCGCATCATGAGCGTCGATCTGCATGCCGCCCAGTCGCAGGGCTTCTTCGACGGCCCGGTGGATCATTTGTGGGCCATGCCCACGCTGGTGGAATATGTGCGCACACGCATCGACACCGAGAACGCTGTAGTGGTGTCCCCGGACGCCGGGCGTATCAAGGTGGCGGAACAGTGGGGCAACCGGCTGGGAGGCGTTCCGCTCGCTTTCGTGCATAAGACTCGCGACATCAACAACCCGAATAAGGCGACGGCGAATCGTGTTGTAGGTGATGTCATCGGACGCACCGCGGTGATTGTGGATGACCTCATCGACACGGCCGGAACGATATGCGGTGCGGTGCGTGTGGTGTTGGAAGCCGGAGCAAAGGACGTCATCGTCGCCGCTACGCACGGCGTGCTCTCCGATCCGGCGGTTGCCCGGCTGCAGGAATCGGGCCTGCGTGAGCTGGTCATTACCGACACATTGCCCATCCCGCCGGATAAGCGTTTCCCGCAACTGACCGTACTGCCGATTGCTCCCATCCTGGCTCGCGCCATCGACGAGGTGTTCGAGGATGGCTCGGTAACAAGCCTGTTCGACGGCGCCTACTGACGATGCAGCCACGTGGCTGCGCTCTACGTTCAGGTGTCATCGCGATACTCTTAAAGGGATGTATTACACAATCCTTGTGCTGGCCGGAGTGGGCGCAGGAATCGTCGGCTACCTCGTGGGGCTGGCGTCTCTGGTGAGCTATCCGGTTATGGTTGCGCTGGGTATCCCGCCGGTACTGGCGAATACCTCGAACACGGTGGCATTGCTTGGTGCAGGAGCCGGCTCCGTGGCGAAGGCATGGCGGCGAATGCTGCAGGTAAAGGTGTACCCGCTATGGCCGCAGTTGCTGGTATCCCTCGTTGGAGGCGCTGTTGGGGGATGGCTCCTCATCGTGGCCGACCCGGCCGTATTCGAAGCGATTGTTCCATGGCTTGTGTTGACCGGTACGGTGTTGGTGATGCTGAGTCCACGGATTAACGGTGCGGTGACGAAGCATCGCCTGGCGCTATGGGCATTCCTCGCGATTCTGCTCCTCATTACGATCTACGGCGGATATTTCGGTGCCGGGGCGGGAGTGCTGTTTTTTGCTCTATGTGTTCTGGCAACGCCGATGTCCGCCCACGATGCGGTGCTGATGAAAACGCCCATGCTCTTGGTGTCGAACATGGCGGCCGCACTAATCTTCATCACCCGTGGCCAAGTGAACTGGCCTGCGGCCATTGCCGTTGGTGTAGGCGCTTTTGCGGGAGGTTATGTTGCGCCGATCATCCAGCGCTACATTCCGGAAAACGTCATGCGCTGGATGGTGGCCGTTGGCGGTCTGGTTATGACCGTATGGTTGATTGTGCGTTAGGGTCGGCGTTGTTCCGACGACGGCGTAGTTCCAAGTGCGAGTGGTAGCCGGAACTACTGGTGCTGGGTGCTGGCGCGCACTACTCGGGCCGTCCCGCCGGTTATAGCGCCGTACGACTCTGGCTTTACGTAGTGCACCTGTCGTGTCCGCTGTGAGTGAAAGGTAGGGGCTGAGTAACGAGGCCCCTTACTTCGCAACCAGATACTCTGTATGCTCGGTGATGTACATCGGGCCCGGTTGTACACCGATCTGCAGCCCGGCAAGGTTGCTGATCCCTGTCATGTACCTACGACCCAAGGACGAAACTATGTTGTTCCGTACTATCGCTGCTACAACGGCACTCAGCGTTGCGCTTGGCACTGCCGGCGTTGTCACGGCATCAGCCTCAGAAAACCGTCAACCACCTATCCCGCCGGTGGTATTGACCAGTCACCTTACAAGTGGCCGCACCGCTCCGGACGAAGCATTCACTCTGCCGCCCATCACGCCGGTCATCCCACCGGCCGTCGGTGCGGTCCTCATGTGGCTCGGGCGGCTCGCGATCCGATTCACATTCCACTCAACGCAGAAAATGGCGAAACACGGACTCTCCCGGCAGATGGTGAAGAATGTCATCAACAACGGGAAAAGAACGAAAGGCAATGGAAATACATCGGTCTTTACCTCCGGGAAAGGGCAGAACAAGATCCGAGTCGTCATCGACAACAGAACCGGCAACATCATCACGATAACGAAAGGAAACAACTAGATCATGCACATGACATACGACAGTGTGGCCGATGCGGCAGACATTGAACTCGTTGACATCTCGAGAATATACGCCTCGCGCAACGAGATTCATCATCCTGATGGGATCAATGAGTGGGAGATCAACCTGCATTTCGATGTGAAAGGCTGCCTTGTCGGGGTTGAGATCCTCTTTGCCAAGGAGGGCCTTCCAGCTGAGTTCGTAGCTCAATGTCAACAGCTCGCCTGAAACCTTGCCGAGAGAAGCGCCTTAGCCGCGCACTTCTGGCAGAGAACAGCCGAGTTGATGACCCAACGCGAGCTTCTTGGCGAACAGGCAGGGATTAACCACCACGGAAGGAGGAATCATGTATATGACCTACGCTGCAGATGTTGACGCGGCCTATATCGGGCTGATCGACAACATGAGAAGCCACGACATGGTGACGGCGATTCACCACCCCGACGGGATTAATGAGTGGGAGATCAATCTGGACTTCGACGTCAAGGGTCGGCTTGTCGGAATCGAAGTGCTTTTCGCGAAGGACGGCCTGCCGCCGGAGTTCATCTCTCAATGCGAACGCCTCGCCTAGGCACGCAACCGGGCAGGGTGCGGGCCCCTGACCGGTTGCGCCGTGGTCCTATACGGGCCGATGTCTGGTCCAGGCCCCTGATCTGCCTCTGATCCGTGCCCCAGAGTTTTGCAGGCTTGTTCACTCGCCTACAACCACATGCCCCCAACCGAACGACAACGAACCCCAACAGAACTACAACGAAAAGGAAGAACCATGCGAATGACATACGATGACAAGGTCGACGTCGCCTATATTGCCCTGGTTGACGAGTTCACAGGCGACTTCACGATCGTGCAATCCGTCACCGGGTTGCGGCACCCCGAGGGAATCAACCCTGTCGAGATCGCACTTGACCTCGACGTCAAAGGCCGCCTAGTCGGAATCAAGATCCTCCACGCAAAACAAGGAGTACCACCAGAATTCCTCACTCTCTGCGAACGCATCAACCCGTAAGTCCGGCGAATTCGTTGGCTTGGATTCGTGGCATTGTCGCGTTAAACTGGCACAGTTGCCTCGGCGAGGGAGAGCTGACGGTACGGACTAGCCGGTTGGCGCTGGGCCATTACGTCAGCCACTCCGTTATCGACGCGGTGGTTATGCCCTTGTGGTGTCGCCTGTCGTGGAAGAGGCCACATCGGTCCGGTCGGGCCGGTGGAGAACACTAACAAGGAGTAGACCATCATGGCAGATTCCAACAAGCTCTCTGCACTTGCGCGCACCAACTTCGGAAAGGGCGCGGCGCGGCAGTTGCGCCGCGCGGGGCGCATTCCGGCAGTGGTATACGGGCATGGCGCTGAACCAGTTCACCTCTCTTTTGATGAGCATGACGTTTTCCTCGCCACGAAGGGCCAGGCAAATGCTGTTCTTACCGTCGATCTGGAGGGTGAGGAGCTTCTTGCCCTTGTTAAGGATATCCAGCGGAACCCGCTCTCCCGCGCCATCGAGCATCTGGACTTGCTGCGCGTCAGCCGTTCGGAGAAGGTGGAAGTGGAGATTCCGGTCGAAGTGACCGGCGAGTCCGCATCCGGTACGATCCATCAGGTCGAAGTCATGCAGCTGCTGGTCAAGGCACCGGCCGTTGCCATCCCGGAGAATATCGTCATCAGCGTTGACGGCCTCGAAGACGGCAATCACGTCACCGTTGCTGATATTGCCTTCCCGGAGGACGTGGAATGCGATCTCGACCCGGAGACCATTGTCGTCGTGATTTCCCAGCCCGAGGTTGATCGCGCCCTGGAGGCCGCTGACGAAGCCGCCGCAGAGGCTGCCTCAGCCGCTGCCGCCGAAGCGGCTGAGTAATCGGGTCAAGCCGAGTAATCGGGACGAAGAACCGATATCGGCCTGGCGGTGATAGGTTTCAAAGGTGGGCGGCTGCTCGTGCCTGAACTGGTACGAACAGCCGTCTGCCCGCCACATGGAGCTTTGCGCTACACATAGCCTTCGGCTATGGGGCGCTTTGCGCTACATGTATTTCGTGACCGGTTGCCTTCGGCTACATGGGCTGCCCGCTTGTACAGCGCACACTGCACCGCATAGCATTGGCGCGACTTCACACCACGTGGTAGGCACCTCGCTCAGCGCGATCTACAACATCCTCATCACAGGGAGGACCGGAAGGAATAATGTTCGCCGTCGTCGGTCTAGGTAATCCCGGGGAACGATACGCACAGACACGGCACAATGCCGGGCATATGGTCATTGCGTCCCTCGCGTCTCGCGCCGGAGCGGCACTTCGCGCGCATCGCGCCACGCATACGCACACCCTTTCCACGCGAGTAGGTGCTCTTCCGGGAGAAAGCGGCCAGCAGGCGATACTTGCCACCTGCGATTGTTATATGAACGTCTCCGGGGGGCCGGTCAAGGCATTGCTGACGTACTTCAATGCGACCGCGGAGGAACTTCTCGTCATCCACGATGATCTCGACCTTCCTTTCGGTACTCTTCGTTTGAAACGTGGCGGCGGAGAAGGCGGGCATAACGGACTGAAGTCCATCAGCCAGGCTTTGGGGACGCGTGACTATCTGCGGCTGCGTTTCGGAGTGGGCCGTCCTCCCGGCAGGCAGGACCCGGCAGACTTCGTGCTGCGGCCGTTCGCTCCGGCGGAGCGGCGTGAACTTCCCACCCTTGTGGAAAACGCAGCCGACGCCGTCGAAGATGTTCTGACCCGGGGTTTTGATGCTGCGCAGATGCGTTTGCACACCGCGAACTGAGCTTGAGAATAGTCCTGACCGGGTGACGGTAGCCGAAGAACCAGGTAACTACACCGCGCACAGTTGACCGACACGGAGCGCCTCTGATGACGGTAGCCGAAAAGCCCGGTAACTACACCACTAGCTGAGCTGGAGATACCCATGGATTTACGTCCGATTCTTCCTCTTGTTGGTGCCGATCCGGCGCTTGCAGAGTTGGGAGCGGAGCGTGGCCTCGGCACGGATGCCGAGCAGCGCTGGGATATCGCCATGCCGCGCGGGTTGGTAACTCCAGTCGTTGCCCTGCTTGCCGGGGCGGGAGACGTTGCGGGCACCGGAAGCCAAACCGAGGCCGAAAACGTTGCGAATGGCGCGGGTGCCGCGGGTGGCGACGCCGTCGATAGACTCGCCGCCGCCTTATCCGAGCGTGCCGACGGGGCCGCCGGGAAACGCCTGCCCTTGCATGTGGCCGTCACAGCCACCGGACGGGAAGCCGAGGAACTGGCCGGTGCGCTACGCGCTTATATGCCCGACGATGCGGTAGAGGTATTTCCATCTTGGGAGACCCTGCCACACGAGCGGCTTTCTCCACGTTCGGATACTGTTGCGCGGCGGCTCCTCGTGCAGCGGCGGCTTGCCTACCCGGCGGAGTTTGCTCCGCTAAAGGTGCTGGTGATGCCGGTACGAGCCTTGCTGCAGCCGATTACGGTCGGCTTGGGTGAGATGGTGCCTGTGCGCGTGCGCCTCGGGGACCGGGTTGATCTCACCGAGCTGGAAGAAGCGCTGGTCGGGGCGGCATACTCCCGGGTGGATATGGTGGAGCGACGCGGTCAATTCGCGGTGCGCGGCGGAATCATCGACATCTTTCCCCCCACCGAGGCACGGCCGTTGCGAATCGAACTTTTTGGCGACGAAGTGGACGAAATCCGCAGCTTCGCAGTCGCCGACCAGCGCTCTCTCGCGCCGGCCAGCGAGGTGTATGCCACGCCGTGCCGGGAGATCTTTCTGACCGACGATGTGCGGCAGCGTGCTCGCGATCTGATGACGGAGCTGCCCGGAGCCGTCGACATGCTGGAAAAGATCTCGCAGGGAATCGCCCCGGAGGGCATGGAGTCGCTTGCCCCGGTACTGGTGGAACGCATGGTTCCCGTGGTCGATACTCTCCCCGATTCGGCGCGCCTGCTCATTGTGGAACCGGAGAGGGTCCAGCAGCGTGCAGATTCTCTGATCGCCACTACCGAGGAGTTTCTTACCGCGGCGTGGAGTTCGGCTGCCGCAGGTGGCAAGGTGCCGGTGAGCGTCGACACGGCATCGTTCGCGGAACTCGCTGATATGCGCGACCGAGTGTTAGATAGCGGGCGGGCGTGGTGGACGCTGGGTGGCTTCGCGCGCGACGAGCGCATCACCGCCGACGCGAGCAGGATTGATGCGCGCGAACCGCGCCGGTTTCTCGGGAAGGTCGACGACGCTCTGGCCGCCATCGGTGAACGCTCCCGGCAGCGGTGGCGCCTGGCACTGGTGGTGGAAGGCGCCGGTCCGGGCAGGAGGTTGGCGGCACAACTCGGCGATCAGGAAATTCCGGCGCGATACGTGGATGACTTGCCGGCAGAGATGGAACCTTCCGTGTGCTATGTGACGATGGCGCCCATCTCCTCCGGATTCATCATGGAGGGGCAGCGCCTCGGCGTGCTTACAGCCGCTGAAATCACCGGACGAGGCGGCTCGTCAACGAAGGACATGCGGAAGATGCCCGCCCGTCGTAAGGCGACGGTGGACCCGCTATCCCTGAAACCCGGCGACTTCGTCGTTCATGAACGGCACGGCGTGGGACGGTTCATCCGCATGGATAAGAGGGCCGTCGGCTCCAGCCGGGAGAACCAACGCGAATACGTCGTCGTCGAATATGCGCCGAGCAGGCGCGGAGGACCGGCAGATCAACTGTGGGTGCCCACAGACTCGCTGGACCAGCTCTCCCGCTACTCCGGCGGTGAGGCGCCGCCGCTGAACAAGATGGGTGGCTCGGACTGGGCGAAAACAAAGGCGAAGGCGCGGGCCGCCACCAAACAGATCGCCTCGGAACTCGTGCGTCTGTACGCGCAACGCCAGGCTACCAAGGGCTACGCCTTCTCGCCTGACACCCCGTGGCAGCGGGAACTGGAGGACGCCTTTGCCTATGTGGAGACCCCGGATCAGCTGCACACGATTGACGAGGTGAAAGCGGATATGGAGAAGTCGGTGCCAATGGACCGGCTAATTTCCGGCGACGTCGGCTACGGCAAAACCGAAATCGCCGTGCGCGCCGCCTTCAAAGCCGTGCAGGACGGAAAACAGGTAGCCGTCCTCGTTCCCACCACACTATTGGTGCAGCAGCATTTCGAGACCTTCTCCGAGCGCTATTCCGGTTTCCCGGTCCGCCTGGCAATGTTGTCGCGTTTCCAGTCTGATAGAGAAGCGGACGAGACCATCGCCGGGCTGGCCGCAGGTACGGTGGACGTTGTCATTGGCACGCACCGCCTGCTCACCGGTAATGTGCGTTTCAAGAACCTGGGCTTGGTGGTTATTGACGAGGAGCAGCGCTTCGGCGTCGAACATAAGGAGACGTTGAAACAGCTGTACCCCACGGTGGATGTGCTCTCCATGTCTGCCACACCGATTCCGCGTACTCTGGAAATGGCGGTGACTGGGGTGCGGGAGATGTCCACGCTCGCCACACCCCCGGAGGAACGCCACCCGGTGCTCACCTACGTTGGTGTACACGAACAGAAGCAGATCGTGGCGGCGATTCGCCGGGAGCTGTTACGCGACGGTCAGGTGTTTTACGTGCACAACCGGGTAGGCGATATGGCTCGTACCGCCGCGCGTTTACAAGAGCTCATTCCCGAGGCCCGGGTGGCCATTGCGCACGGCAAAATGAACGAGGCACAGCTGGAAGAGGTTATCCAGAGCTTCTGGGATAAAGAGATCGATGTGCTGGTGTGTACCACCATTGTGGAAACCGGCCTGGATATCTCCAACGCCAACACTCTGATCGTGGAGGACGCGGACAGGTTCGGGCTCTCGCAGCTTCACCAGTTGCGCGGCCGGGTGGGCCGCGGTCGGGAACGCGCCTACGCCTACTTCTTCTACCGTCCGGAGAAAACCATGACGCAGACGGCACTGGAACGCCTGCGCACGCTGGCCGCCAACACGGAACTCGGCTCCGGCATTCAGGTGGCAATGAAGGATCTGGAGATTCGCGGCGCGGGCAATATGTTGGGTGGTGAACAGTCCGGCCATATTGCCGGTGTCGGTTTCGACCTGTATGTGCGCATGGTCTCCGAGGCGGTTGCCAAGTTGCGCGGCCAGGGAGTCGATAGCGGCGACGACGAGCCCGCCGACGTGCGTATCGAGCTGCCCTTTGAGGCATTCCTCCCGGAGACGTATGTGCCTTCCGAGCGGCTGCGGCTGGAAATCTACACGAAGCTGGCCGCCAGTCAGAACGAGGAACAGCGGGAGGCCGTGCGGGCGGAGTTGACCGACCGCTACGGGCCGATCCCGGAGGAGGCCGAACGGCTCTTCCGCGTGGCCCGCCTGCGGGAGTTGTGCCGCCGTGCCGAGATCGGTGAAGTGACGCAAATGGGGCGCAATATTCGCTTTGCGCCGGTGGCGCTGCCGGATTCGCGGCAGGCGCGCCTGAAACGTCTGTATCCGGGATCCTTCCTGAAGCCGGCGATCCGGGTACTGCTCATCCCGGCGCCGGGGACGGGCCGCCGGATGGGGGAGCAACACCAGTTGGAAGGCGATGCACTGCTCGAATGGGTGGAGCAGGTCATTACCTCTGTTTTTCTTGCCACCATTGGTGCGGTGCGATAGATACGAGGTGCACGGTGATAGTGGGCGCGGCGGGCGTAGGCGGAGATGCTTGGTCGCGCCGGGTGATGCCGTCCACCTAGCCTTTGGTCCCGGGAAACCCAATCGGCAGAATCAGCGGGCAGTGAAATGAGCAACGTCCGCAGACGTGAGGCTGACGCGGCGGGTACTTCTGCGAGACAATAGCACTTAGCGGGATTTCTTCCCGTCAAGATGTGGCCGTCAGGCGGCCGTGAAGTTGAACAAAAGGAGTACCTGTGGCCAGCATTGAGGCTGTTGCTTCTCGCGAGATTCTGGATTCGCGCGGTAACCCGACCGTTGAGGTCGAGGTTCTGCTAGACGACGGCACATTCGCCCGCGCGGGCGTGCCGTCCGGCGCATCCACCGGAGCTTTCGAGGCGGTGGAGCGTCGCGATGGCGACAGCGGCCGCTACCTCGGCAAGGGCGTCCAGGACGCCGTCGGCGCCGTATCCGAAGTCATCGAGCCGGAGATCGTCGGAATGGAAGCCGATGATCAGCGTTTCGTTGACCAGACTCTTATCGATCTTGATGGCACGGATAACAAGGGCAAGATTGGCGCCAATGCCATTCTTGGCGTGTCGCTCGCCGTGGCGAAGGCTGCCGCCGAATCGGCCGGCCTGCCGCTGTACCGTTACCTGGGGGACCGAACGCGCACGTGCTGCCCGTCCCGATGATGAACATCCTCAACGGCGGATCTCATGCGGATTCCAACGTTGATATCCAGGAGTTCATGATCGCCCCCTTCGGCGCACCCACCTTCAAGGAGTCGCTGCGCTGGGGTGCTGAGGTGTACCACTCGCTCAAGTCCGTGCTCAAGCAGCGCGGGCTCTCCACCGGTCTTGGCGACGAAGGCGGTTTCGCGCCGAATCTGGAGTCGAATGCGGCCGCCCTTGACCTGATCTGCGAGGCTATCGAGAAGGCCGGGTTCAAGCCGGGCCAGGATGTGGCTCTCGCGCTTGATGTTGCCTCCTCGGAGTTCTTCAAGGATGGCGCTTACCAGTTCGAAGGTGGCCCGAAGGACACCGACTTCATGATCTCGTACTACGAGAAGCTCATCGCCGATTACCCGCTTGTTTCCATCGAGGATCCGCTTTCCGAAGAAGAGTGGGATGCCTGGGTGCGCCTGACCGCCGAGATCGGTGACAAGGTGCAGCTGGTGGGCGACGATCTTTTCGTCACCAACCCGGCCCGTCTGCAGAAGGGTATTGATCTCGGTGCTGCCAATGCGCTTCTGGTCAAGGTGAACCAGATTGGTACTGTGACCGAGACCTTGGAGGCCGTGGAGCTGGCGCATCGTAACGGGTACCGTTCGATGACCTCGCATCGTTCCGGTGAGACGGAGGATACGACGATCGCCGATCTCGCGGTTGCCACCAACTCCGGCCAGATCAAGACCGGTGCACCGGCGCGTGGCGAGCGCGTCAACAAGTACAACCAGCTGCTGCGCATTGAGGATGAGCTGGACGACGATGCAGTGTTTGCAGGCCGTTCGTCCTTCCCGCGCTTCAAGCGCTGAGGCGGCGGTGAGAGGACGCTCTGCTAGCAGAGTATGCCTCGCTGAGCACCTGCGCAGGTAGAGCCTGTGATAACGATGGGGCGGAACCGGAAGGTTTCGCCCCCACCTGCATGCGCTTGGGTCAGGACAGCGGTTCGATCTCGCTGACTTCTATGACTCCCGGGTAGACGAGCGTGCCGGTGACGGTGACAAATGTGGAGCGGTAGCGGGGGCGTTGCTGCGTCAGCTCGGTATCCCAGCTGATCTCGTCGAAGGGGATATTGAGCGCGATGAAGCGGCTCCCAGTGCAGACGGGAGGATGAGACTCGCCCACATCCAGGCACAGTGTCGCAATGTCTTCATCGAAACTCTCGAGAAGCACGGTCATTGTGACCACGGTACCAACGCGGAGGTCGGCCGCATCCTCGTAGTATTCGATGATCGCCGGACCTATCGGATGAATCTCCGACGGCGAGGTGCTGTTGCCGGTTGATTGGGTTCCGCAGGCGGATAGCAATATTAGGCCAATGGATGCGATGGCTGCGGCTAGGCGCTTGAACATACGGTTCCTTCCGGTGCCGATGGTGGGGGACCGTCAGGTCCCCCGCCATGTACTGACTAGGATGCTGCCGGGGAAATCTCGCTGACTTCAATGACTCCGGGGTAGACGAGGGTGCCGGTTAGGTCGACATATGCGTAGCGGTACTCGGGACGTTGTTGGATCAACTCCTCTTTCCAGGGTATGTCGTTGAAGGGAACGTTGCGTGCGATGAAGCGGTCTTCGAAGCAAGTCGGCAGATCGGAATCGCTTGAATCTAGGCAGAGCGTGGCAACGCCTTTCTCCCCTATATCGAACATTTCGAGGGTTGCCGAAAATACGACTGTAGTGCCTGCAGGGAGGCCTGACGCGTCTTCGTAGTGTTCGAGTGCAACCGGGCTGGTTTGTGTATCTGCCGATGAAGACGTGTTGTCACTGGTTGATTGGGATCCGCAGGCGGATAGTAGCGCGAGGGCGGTGGCGGCGATTGCTGCAACTATGCGGCTGAACATCTGTGTCCTTTCCCTGGTGGTGGACTTGCGGAGTTCTATTTCCTGCCGCTATGGCTCTGACCAGGGAAGAGACTCGATTTCGCTGACATCGATCACTCCCGGGTGCACGATGGTTCCGGTCAGATTGGCAAATACACAGCGGTATTGAGGATGCTGTTCGGTCCACTCGACGCCCCAGGTTATTTCATCGAATGGGACGTTGAGTGCAATGAAAGGACGTATCACGCAGGTCGGAGGATCAGAGTCGCCGACCCATGTACATATGGTTGTCAAGTCCTCGTCGATTCCTTCGAGGAATCCGGACTCGATGACGACGGTGGTTCCTACAGGCAGATCTCCTACATCTTCTTGCTCCTTGAGAGTCACCGGAGCCGATGGCACTACGGAAGACGGTGACGTATTGTTGCTGGTTGATTGCGATCCACAGGCGGATAGCAACATGAGGGCGGTGGCGGCGATTGTTGCGGCTAGGCGCTTGAGCATGCTGTTCCTTTCCTGCCCAGCGTTGGGGAACCAAATTGGTTCCCCAACGCTCCTGAGCAAGTGTCTCAATCTGGTCTCGCTGACTTCAATCACTCCCGGATAGGCGACTGTGCCGGCTAACTTGACACATGCTAACGGTCGAGTTGGCAGAACTACAAGAATCTGCCCCAATCTCCATCCTTACGGCCCGGGAAGGGGCTTGACTTCGCTGACTTCAATGACTCCGGGGTAGACGAGGGTGCCGGTTAGGTCGACATATGCGTAGCGGTAGTCGGGACGTTGTTCGGTCCATTCCTCCTCCCAAGTTATGTCGTTGAAGGGGACGTTCAGCAGGACAAAAGGACGTTTTGAACACGTTGGTGGGTCAGAGTCGCCGACCAATGTACATATGGTTGCCACGTCTTCATCAAATGCTTCGAGGAATCCGGACTCGAATACGACGGTGGTGCCCACGGGCAGATCTCGTACTTCCTCCTGGTACTTGAACGTTACAGGGTCCGATGGCACTGCGGGCGACGGAGACGTATCGTTGCTGGTTGATTGGGATCCGCAGGCGGATAGCAGCGCAAGGCCGATGGCCGCGATTGTTGCGGCTAGGCGCTTGAACATCTTGTTTCTCCTTTCTTTGTTAGCCAAGATCGATGGTCATCTGCTGCCCGAGCGTTCTGTTCCAGTATGTGCGGATCAGTGGCATGGGTGTAAAGTAGGAATATTTACTTGCGTTATTACGATGACAGCCGCTATCTGAACCGGAATGGACCCCATACAGTAGCCTCACCCCGGACACGTTTCTTGTCCACGGGCCACCTGAGTCTCCTCCGCAAGCGTCGTATCCTTTAACGGCGACGAGCCCGTTCCTGAAACCGCTGATAGTTCCACAAGGAGAAGAGCTGACGTTTATTCCACCGAGGCAAACTGAGTGGCCCTTGATATAGGACGCATTGATGCTGATGAAGCCCGTAACTCTGCCAAGATTATCCGGACTGCCCGGGTGGAAAATGACACCGCGGCGGGGCCAACTGAGCCAGTAACTGTTTGCGATTCGCGCCCGGGCGAGGTCGAGTCCGGGATAACCAGACTGATGTCTGTAGTCGAATGATTGGCGGATCGGGCCGATACGTTGTTCGCCATGTGCTGTCATACTGTTGCGTCCCCCGCAGTGACCTGCGGTGAATGCCCAACGGCTGCCGTCTGCAGCAGTCGCCGTGAAGCCGATGCTACACACACCGTCCGGGACTGTCATGGAAATTCCCGACCGTAAGGGGCCGCCACAGTGAAAGCGATCGGTGCACTTATCTTCCGGCATGTCCGCCAGGTCTTCGATTGTTGTGGATACGGGAATTGAGGCGCCGTTGGAAGATCCCGAATTTGTCTGCGTCTGGTTACCGCCCGATGCGTTGGCTGCCTGCGTTTCAGATAGAGAGGTTATACGGCTTTCCACGTGGTCGGCGGTGGCCTGGTCCGGCGCGGAGACAAGCATAGTTGATGTTTCGTAGTCCGGCGTGGCAGCCACCCCTTCGGTGCCGAACTCGGCGTTCACAGCGGAAGCAACAGCGTCGAGCTCAGCAATGCTCCAGGGTGTCTCATCATAGGTGATATCAATACCGTGTTTGGCTGCGATTGCATCGACTTCCGCTTTGTTGGCGAAGTCCGGGGTGATTCGGACGTGTAGCGTGCCGGTGTGAACGTCCAGCGAAAACCCACCGACCGTGTCGGAGTACTGGCCGCCCACTTCTTCCGCGAAGAAGACCTGTGCGTCTTGGAGTTCGACCAAGTGGCGGGCTTCGGCCTCGGTAATGCCGTTGCCTTCCATAGAGGCAGCAACCTGGGCCTCGACGCCGTCAAACTCTTCGTCGGTATTTGCCATCTGAGCGCTCACAGGCGTAGCGGCAGGGGGATTTCCCACAGGGGACGCAGTGGCTGATGCGGCAGCAGTTGCAGCGAGGCAAAGAGCCGAGAACAGTGCGACCTGCCGTGCACGCCATCGCTTTGTGGTATGCATGATCATTCCCTCCTTCTTTGGAGTGTTATATGAAGTTATGGGATTGGCTGATGCAATGGGTAGTTGTACTGCTCATTGCATGGATGGTAGGGCAGTGCCCCACCGGCCTAGGTTGTGCGAGCGGCGATCCGTCGTCGTGGAATCCGCTTAGCCTCAGCCTACCAGATGATGGTTGTTAAATAAAGAACGACGCCGACCGGCCCGGGCATGTGCAGTCGGGCGGTCGGCGTCGTTGGACCGAGTGACTAGAGCTTACGGCCGGGCGTGAGAATCCCGTTCGGGTCTAGCGCCTTCTTAATGGCCAGCTGGACATCGCGAGTGTCCGGCGAGAGCAGCTGCGTTACGGCGTGATGCTTGAGATAGCCGATACCGTGCTCACCGGAGACGACGCCGCCCATGCCAACGGCCATCTCGCAGACCTCGTCGAGCAGTTCTTCCGCTGCCCGGCTCTCCTCAATGCCCTCGCCGCACTCGACGATCGGGTGAATATTGCCATCACCGGCATGCGCCAGAATAGAGACGCGGCGCTGGCGCTTCTCCGAAATGGCCATAATGTTGTGGATGGCCTCGGCCAGTGACGCGATCGGAACGGAGACATCACCGATGACTTCCATTCCCGCAGCGGAGAGTGCCGGATAGGCATCGCGCCGCACCTGGAAGAGGCGGTTGCCCTCCTCGAACATCACCGCGGTGGCGCCGTATTCGCGGCAGGTGTTGGCGAACTCCTCCACGTCTTCCTTGGCGCTCTGACCCTCGGCTTGGCCGAGGAGTAGGCCTGCGCCCGGCTGCGGAATCTGCAGATCGGGGTTCCGCTCATTGACAAGCCGCACGCCCAGAGCGTCGATAAGCTCGAGCGATACGGGCTTGTTCTCTGCCGCACGGATAGCAATTGTTGCGTAGCCGGCATCCTCGATGCTGTCGAAGCAGGCGAAGAACGTGTAGGGCTCGTACTTGGGAATGTGCTCGATGCGCACAACTGCCTGCGTGATAACGCCGAGCGTACCCTCCGATCCGATGAACAGCTCCTTCAGATTGAGGGAGGAAACGTTCTTGATGGTCTTCGATCCGACCTCGATCACACGCCCATCCGCGAGTACCACCTCAAGAGCGCGCACCCAGTTGATGGTGACGCCGTGGCATACCGCGCGCAAACCGCCAGCATTGGTGGCGATATTTCCGCCCACCGAGGCAATGGAGGCGCTGGCCGGGTCGGGCGCGAAAAAGAAGCCTTCCTTGGCCAGCTCTTTGTTGAACTCGGCGTTTATAATGCCTGGTTCAATGACGGCGACGCCGTTTTCAGGGTCGATCTCAAGGATGCGGTTCATCTTGTGCAGCGAGAGGATGAGTCCGCCGTCGTAGGAGACGGAACCGCCCGCCAGGCCGGAACCGCCGGTGCGTACCGATACGGGAACAACATGCTTATTGGCCCACGCCAGTGCCTTCGACACGTCCTCGGTGCTTTCGGCGAAAACCGCGCCGACCGGTTCTCCTTCCGGAAGCATCCACGACATGTCGCGCATATATGGGGCGAATGTGCGCTGGTCGGTGATGAAACGCTCGCCGAGCTGGTCCTTCAGCTCCTGCAGGTCGGAGGCGGTGATAGTCATGAACTCATCTTTCTGGTAGGCGGTACTCGTCGTCGAGTGGACTCCGCGCGACGAAGGGATGTAGGTCCTACGAGCCGGTGGTCCCTCTCACAGCCTACTGGGTGTTAGTGGGGGCTTGTCAAGCGCTTTGTAATAATCAGTTAAAAGTCGGGCGGGTGAATGGGGTGCCGCGCGGTCCGCCACGCGGCGCGGGTCTTCTGCATCGCGTAGTACGCCGTCACTCCGGTTCGGGCAGTCCAAGTCGTTGCCGCTGCAGGCCAAAAGTGTGAACTCGTGCCACGCCTCCGGCGGTGTGTGAGTTCTGGGCTTTCCGTCCCGCTCGTCGCCGCTATGGGCCGTGTGTCGCCGCGAACTGTGTGCCACCGGCCAGCCTCTCCCGCGCCGAAAACGAAGCCGATTCATACGCTCGATACCGGCAATGGTGGTGGCAGGTGCAGGTTGTGCAGAGAGGTAATCAGGGTTTCTCACCGCGGCCACGCATCTGATACACGGTGTTCTCCAGTTGCCCGCCTCCGGGTCACCCAGTCGTTCTATGTGCAGCTGCTGTTCTATGTGCAGCGGAGTTGCGGCTGTTCTATGTGCAGCGACTGCTTCATATGCACTGGGCTGGCACGGGTCGTTCCCACTCGCACCCATTGGCATGCGTAGCAGTGGCGAGGAATTGAAGGAGGCCGAGAGCGAAGGCACACCGGGGTGTTCGTCATGCCGCCGTGGCGCGGGCGCCACATAGAATGGTTCGCATGAGTACGCGCCGCCCTTCCCCTTCACGCCGAGGCCCCCGCGGTGCGGGGGCTCGTGGCGGTACGCGGCCCGAGCAGCGTGCAGAACGGGCGGGGGGAAGGCGTCCGTCGTCGCCGCAAAATGCCGCAAGTAACTCCAAAGCGCGTGACGGGCAACAGTCCCGTGGCGATACGCCGTCCCGGAGGGCAACCGGTGGAAGGCCGAAGAACACGGAGAATACGCGGCAGCGTTTTCGAATGAAGCGTTCGGTGGTTGTCTCCGGGGCGAGGGGCTCTCGCCGCATCTCCCTGCGGTTAGCGGTTGTCCTGTTCTTTGCGGTACTCGCGGTGATCATCGTGACTCCAACACTCTCGAACTATCTTGAGCGTCAGGCTGAGCTGCGCGATGCGAAGGCCGAACTGGAGTCCGTGCGGCAGCATAATGAAGACCTCGAGCGCGAGTTGCAGCTGTGGCAGGATGACGACTATGTGAGGGCACAGGCGCGGGAGCGGCTGGGGTACGTGATGCCAGGGCAAACACTCTACGTGGTTACCGATCCTAACGAAGGGACCGCACGGGAGAGGCTCGACGAGCGAGTCGAGACCGCCAACCGGCAGCGTCGGGCGGCGACGCCCTGGTTTGTTACGCTGTGGGATTCGGTGACGATGGCGGGTGAGGTTTCCGGCGACGACGTCGACAATCCAAATAACACGCCGCTTATCGAACCCGTCGAACCGACTGAGTCTGAGCCGGGATCTACGCAGTCGGAAACTGCTGCAACGCAGTCAAGCGATGACTCCGCGGCGGATGGAGGCGAGTGAGCCCAAGCGGATGGAGGCGAGTGAGCCCAAGCGGATGGAGGCGAGTGAGCTGGAAAGGAACCATGTGAGAGCGGCGAGGCGCCGGGGCGAGAGAGCAATAACCCGAGAAACAATGACCAGAGAAACAGCGGGCGGCGAATGTTGCAGGCACGCGATGAGAGCGGAGGAAAGTGACGGTGAATGACCACGTGACGGCGGATCTTCTTCGGCGCGTGGCCGCGAATGCCACTCCCTTACGAGACGGAGACGAGGCCCTGATCGCCAAGCAACTGGGCCGCCTTCCACGTGGGCTTGTAGGAGTGGGGGCGCGTTGCGCATGCGGTGCACCTGCGGTAACCGTGACATTGCCGCGCCTGCCAGACGGAACTCCCTTCCCCACGTTGTTTTACCTGACGTTGCCCTGGGTGGTGCGGTCAGTGTCGCGGCTGGAAGCTGCCGGAGAGATGGTCCGCTTCAATGATCGCCTGGCGAGTGACACTGAGTTCGCTGCGGCCTATGAATTGGCGCATCATTCATATCTACAACGGCGCGCACTTCTGGGAGAAGTGCCGGAAATCGTCGGCGTCAGTGCCGGCGGAATGCCTCGCCGGGTCAAGTGCTTACACGCCCTGGCGGGATACTCGCTTGCCGTGAGGGCGGGAGTGTGCCTCGTCGGTGATTTAACACTGGAGGCTGTGGGCTGGGATCCGAATGTATGCCGCTGCTCTGAATCTGAAGGTGTTGCGGGGCGGGAGCCCAGTGCTGCCGCAGAGTCGGCACCCACGGCCGACGCCGCGGTGAAGCCAGACGGTGAAGCCGCCGAGAATGGGTAGATGGTCGGATATCGGGTCGATGGTTCACGTTTGCTTGACCGAGGAGTGCCCGCGCGGCGCTAGGATAGCGGAGGCGTGTCGGAGCGATATGACAGGATGGATGACGTGAGAGTTGCAGGAATCGATTGCGGAACAAACTCCATCCGATTGCTGATCGCCGACGTTCCTGGTGCACGAGCGCCGCTGGATGACGTCGTGCGGCGCATGGATGTGGTGCGGCTGGGGCAGGGCGTCGATCAGGCGGGAGAGTTCGCGGCGGATGCCCTCGAACGGACCTTCGCACAGGTGGAGGAGTACGCGCAACTGTGCCGGGAACACGGCGTCGAATCCATTCGTTTTGCGGCGACTTCCGCCGCTCGTGATGCACGGAACCGAGACGTGTTTCTCAGCGGCGTCCGTGCGCGAATGGGTGTCCCGGCGCAGGTACTCAACGGTGAAGCGGAGGCGCGAGCCAGTTTTCGTGGCGCCGCATCGGTGCTCTCGAATGGGGCGGCATCGGGCGCTACATCAGTGTTGTCAGAAGGAACAGCGCCGGGCGCTGCCGCGACGTCGTCGGCGATGCCACCATCCGCTGCGCTGCCAAGGTCAGATGTGGCGGGGGCAGGTGCGCTGGCGGCGTCGCCGCTGCTAGCCGTCGATCTGGGAGGTGGCTCCACGGAGATCGTGCTCGGCTCGCTCGTTGGTGGAGTTATCTCTGAGTTCTCCATGGATGTGGGCTGCGTGCGGATGCATGAACGCCACTTGCACGACGATCCGCCAACATCGGAGCAGATCGCTGCGGCACGCGCAGATGTAAACGCTGCATTAGATGCTGCCGAACGAGTCGTGGACTTTGGAGCCTCCCACGCCCTGGTCGGTCTGGCCGGAACCGTCACCACCTTGACGGCGAAGTCGTTGGGATTGGAGGCCTACGACCCGAGCCGAATCCATGGGAGCAGGCTGACGCCCAGTGAGGTGATCGCTACCTGCGAGTGGTTCCTCGCTGCTCCGCGAAGCACGCGCGCCGCGTTGGGATTCATGCACCCGGGCCGGGTCGATGTCATCGCGGCGGGGGCATTGGTATGGGAAGAGACCGTCAAGCGCATCGCGCAACGTATGGCTGAGGGCGGGCATGCGTTGGAGGCGGTTGTCACCTCCGAGCATGACATCCTCGACGGCGTCGCCCTCTGGGCGGCAGAGGAAGTACAAGCGCCGCAGTGGTGATTGCGGCCGGGCCGCTCGATCTCCGTCGTTTGCGGGTAGGCCGACCTGCCGCTGGGTATTGTTGGAGTCCGTGTTGCTGGAGTCCGGCCTCTTGTGCTTTCCAGATGACGGGTGCGGTATTCTCCGAACGAACGGCTGCCGGGCGCGGCCGGTGGCGGTTGGGCACGCTGGACACTGCTGCACGTAGCGTGAGAACTGCCGCCGGGAAAGGCCGGAACCGGTTTAGCGCCGCATGGATGCGGAGACGACCAGATGGACATCTGTCTGTCCGACAGGTGGCCTATTGCTTAGCGGGCTGTGCCAGAGCCTGGCCTCTTACGGTCGTTGTTCTTTGCACGGGCTGAGGGCTCGCGTTCGTCCGTGCGAGCCTGCTCGCGGTTGCGGCCTTTGCGTTCCAACGCGTCCGGCGCATGGTCGCTGGCGCCGGTTGACTTGCCGTGACGCCGCCGAACCGGGCCGCGTAGCCGCTGGTTCTTGCGGATCTGCAATGTGACAGCGCCGAGTACCATCGCTAGCAGGGAACCGACAATAACAGCTACCCGTGCGTGGGCCTCGTGTGGGTCCTCGGCACCGAACGAAAGCTGTGCGATCAGCAGCGATACGGTGAACCCGATGCCGGCGACAAACGAGATGGGGAAAATATCCGCCAAGTCAATACCGTTGCCAAGGCGGAGTTTGAACAGCCGCGTCATAATCCACACACCGCCGAAAATACCGATGCACTTCCCCACAGGCAGACCAAGGTAGATGCCCGCGGCGACCGGGTCGGTCATCATTCCGCCAATGCCGCCGGAATCGATGATGTTCACTCCTGCTGCAAAGAAGGAGAAGATGGGCAGAACGAAACCGGAGCTGTAGAAGTCAAGCTTGTCGGCAAAGAGCTTCGTCATCGGTTGGCGCTCTCCGGCGATCTGCCGCGTGGGCACAACCATGCCCAGTGCGACACCGGCGATCGTCGCATGAACTCCCGCGCGGTGCATGGCATACCAAGCCAAGATCGCCAGTGGCCATAGCAGCCACCAGTGCGTGATGCGCTTTTGAACGAGCACGCCGAAGATCGCGACGATGGCTAGGGAGATTGCGAGCCACAGGAGGGAGATTCCGGAGGAGAAGAATACGGCGATGACAATGATTCCGCCGAGATCATCCGCGACGGCGAGAGTCATAAGGAAGGTGCGGGTAGCCGGGGGAAGACCACGCCCAAAAATGGAGAGAACTGCCAGCGCGAAGGCGATATCGGTGGCGACTGGGATAGCCCAGCCGCCGTAGACGCCTGAGCCGGTAATAATCTGAATTAGGCAGTACAGACCGATTGGACCGGCCATGCCGCAGATGGCGGCAATGATTGGAACGGCGGCCTTGCGGGGGTCATGCAGCGATCCGATAGTGAATTCTTGCTTGAGTTCCAAGCCGACGACGAAGAAGAACAGCGCCAGCAGGCCATCGGATGCCCAGTGAGCGATGGGTAAGGAGAGATGGATGGCCTCCAATCCTACTTCCGTTTCTGCCATGGTGAAGTAGGACTCGCGGATGGGCGAGTTTGACCAGATGAGGGCAAGCAGCGCCCCGATCAGCAGAACGATTCCAGCGAAGGATTCGTTATGCAGAGCGTTGCGGTAGCGGGCGATGATCCCTGGTCTTTTTGGCATGACACTCCTTGTTGTGCCGGTCGCGTGGTTGTGCCGGATCGGACGCTGGCTGGATTGCCAGCTGTTGTGGCCAGCGCTGTGGCCTCGGTTCGGCACCGGGCAGATGGCCAGTGCTCGTGGCCTGCGGTTGCGGCCGCGGTTGTGCGCGGGCCGGGTTTCTCGTGGTTGCCGCACCGGTCGCGGTGCCGGGCGATCACCACTAGTTCCGCGCCGACGGGACGATTGCGGGTCAGGACTCTGGCCCACCGGACCTCTGTAGGCCCATGAACGGTCCGGTGCTTGGGAAGGTTCACATGTACTCCAGCATCAGACCATACCTTTCAAGTGTACCGGCAGGTGGAGTGTTCCGATGGTTGGTAAGGACGCATGGGCTCCGATGGTTGGTAAGGACGCATGGGCTCCGATGGTTGGTAAGGACGCATGCGCGGGGGCGGGCCTGTCGTGCTGGGTCCTGTCGCCTTCTGAGAAGTGGAGGGTTTGGGAAGAAGTGGAGGTTTTTTCGCGAAGTTTCTTGAAACACGCTCCATTTCTCGGGCGGAGGGTCGTGTGAGGCCGATTGTGCAGAGAATAGGCGGCTCATAGGAGCCCCGCGCGTTCCGTGCCTCTCCGAACTCTAGGCGAACTCGGGGTCATTACCTGCAGTAGAGCTCGACTCGATGGGTGGAGTGCATGTTTCCTACTCGAACGCATACAATGTGGGAGGTACCGCTTCGCTCGACGGATCGGTCAGCCCCCATAGCCCAACCGGCAGAGGCAGCCGACTTAAAATCGGCACAGTGCGAGTTCGAATCTCGCTGGGGGCACTCTCAGGGTCAGTCTGATGGAGGTCTTATTGGCAAGGAGCTCCGCAGGCTAAGGGCGCGTGGATGTCACAGGGCCATTCCACGCGCGGGATACAAGGAGCTCTGCAGATTATTAGGGACGCGTGTGGAGATTTATGATCAACGGTGGCATGTGGGTGTGTGTGCGAACTGTTTGATTCCATTTGATCCGCAGAAGGTCAGACGAGAGCATGCGACGTTCTGTTCGACGCACTGCAGGCTCCAAGCAGAAGGAATCCAATATATGCGCCGTTCTATACGCGATGGGCGCATCGCCGACCCCATGACTGCGCGGGTCATTCTTGACAACAAAGTTGCATTTCTGGCCTACGCGCGGCCCAAGCTCGCTCCAGACCTGCGTGCGGAAGTGTTGTCAGACGACGACGGGCTATGTGTGATATGTAACAAGGAATTAGCAACCGGGGTGGATCATATTCGAGGCGGATCAATCGACCGCAGCAACATGCGTGGCGTATGTCGTGAGTGCCACGAGTCCAAACCTCATGGCCCCGTCCCAGACGGCCTGACTAGAGACGGGCAAGGGGCCGTGGATTGTGGAGACGAGACGATGCCGCTTCTACGGTGTTGGGCAGCGGTTCTAGACCGAGGAGATTCTCTCGATGATAGTGATGGTTGGCAGGAGATACGCCGATGTGCGCGGCAGTACTCGCACACGCGTTTTGGGTGGATCACAGAGCAGATTCTGACTGACCGCCCGGAATCCCCGGCACATGACGAGGCGACGTGGCACCGAAGGTGGCGGCAGTACCGCCAGGATTATCTGGACTGGGCTGCGGATTCAGGGTGAAGTGAGATGGGGATGCAGTGCGAAGGGACGATCTCGAGGATGCCGCTATGAGGAGCGGAGCAGATGGTCCGCGTTCGCGCCCGAACTCATGGTCTACGATTGCGCCAGATTTGAACATGGGTCAGACATTCAGCCGTAGAGGTTTGATTTTGTGCTGATTTCGGAAAAAAGTTCCGAAAAGGTCTCTGATTGCGATATGATCAAGGTATGTTGCTCGACTTTAGCGTCTCCAACTACCAGTGCTTCGCTGATGAAGCGTCGATTAATCTTGTACGTCCTAGCCTTCGTACCCAGGTTCCAAAGGCCGACCAGTCATGGATTGATGTAACGTACCGTGCTGCAGCACTCTATGGTGCCAATGCTTCGGGTAAATCTACCTTTCTACGCGCATTCAGCAGGCTGTGTGCTGCGGTTACTGAATCGGCGCGATTCAGTAGTCGGCTTCATAACCCGGATCGCTCCCGGGATGAGAATCTCAGCCTTCCGACTGTGTATGACGTCAACTTCGTGGTCGATAGCGTTCGCTACCACTACACGGTTGAAGCACATCCATGGGGAATTTCCTTTGAGTCTCTCCATGCATACCCGCGCGGTGTGCGGCGTCATCTTTTCACTCGGACGCAGACGGAGGGTGGTGTGATTGAAGTCAAGGCAGGGACTGGGCTTATTGGTCCGACGGCGCAGGTTCTCAAGGTGACAACTTCCCAGGATTTGTTCTTGGCCGCGGCATACCGCTATGGCCACACAACTCTTGCTCCCGTTGCCAAAGGGTTGCGTGTCGGTGTTTCGGTGACGATCGTAGAGCATAGCGAGTTCGCACAACGTGAGCGGATCGACTGGGTGATGACCAGGATCCTAGAAGATCCGCTCTATTGGCAGGCGATGGTCAATGCTCTAGCGCAGGCGGCTGATCTTGGAATCAAACGAATTGAAGTGCGCGAGCAGGACGTACCCCCCAAGGTGCTTGAACATATTCGGTCGTTGTACAAATCGCTGGCGTCGCAGGAGGAGGAAGGTGTGGAGCTTCCGGAAGATTTGTTGAGTCCGGTTGCGCGAGCGCTTGTATTTGTTCATAGCGGTCCGGATGGTACGGAGTTTGAGCTGAGCCTCAATGCGCAGAGCGAAGGAACTCGCACGTGGCTCGCAACCATAGGACCGGCCGTTGATACTCTGCGAAAGGGAAAGGTCCTCGTCGTCGATGAACTGGATGCAAGCCTACATCCAGCACTCGTGGCCACGCTCGTCAGTATGTTCAAGGACCCTGACTTTAACAAGACTGGCGCACAACTCGTTTTTTCGACCCACGACACTGCACTTCTGGGAAACGTTCCAACGCGACAGTTGGAGCCGCCAGAGGTCTGGTTCTGTGAGAAAGATGCTGCGGGGTGCAGTGAAATTGTATCGCTGGACGAGTATGACACTCGGAAAGGAAACAACGAGCAAAAGCGGTATCTCTCGGGACGTTTCGGGGCAATGCCGCGGGTTGATCTTTCGCGGCTACTAGCCCATGTTGCTGCCGACAACGCCGATAGTGAGGGCTGAGTATGTCGAAAGACATCACCCGCCGAAATGGTAGGCGTGCGAATCGTAGAGAGGTACGTAAAACGGTTCTCCTTGTAACTAACGGCGAGAAGACCGAGAGGTTGTACTTGGAAGAATTGAAACGCCGAACGGCACCGAATGATGTGGCCGTGACTTTGGGTAGGCCAATCCCCGGGGACCCGATGACGTTGATGCGCAAGTTAGAGTACCAACACGCCACCTCGGCGTTTGATGAGGTGTGGATCGTGGTGGACCACGACGGTGAGGACAGGAGTGAGTTTCTCGCAGAGTGCTTACGGCGTTCAAGGCCTGCGAAGCGGAGAGGAAAGGGGACGATGTTCTACGGGGTCGTCTCGCTCCCGTGCTTTGAGGTGTGGCTGATTGCCCACTATGAGCAAGTTGGTAATTTTCAGGACCAAAATGAAGCCCAGCAGAGATATAGGCAGTTGACCGGGTTGACCTCAAAAGAACAGAAGTCTTTGCCGGGTAGTTTCCCTTGGGAGGAGATTGGTTCGGCTTGCGAACGTTCAAGGCTGAAGGGAGTTGCAGAACCAGAGGTGAATACCCAGGGGCCCCACCCGTCGACGACGATGCCGCATCTCGTGCGTTCGCTTGGGTTGGTGTAGGAAGCAGCGATGGGCTTCGGCTCTCTGGAGGGCCTTCCGTGCTCTGATTGGTGTCGGTAGAGTTGCCGGGGCGTGAGGGATGAGCCCCGAATACGCTGGTCAGCATGTTCTCCTCCACGGTGTCGCCGGAGGATGCGCGAGGCGACGCGGTCGACGCCGATGCGCGGTCGCGGGATAGGGCGTGATCGTAGTTGGTGGCGGGCGTGATGGGAGAGGGGCGTGATGCCACTACCTGTCAGACGCTCTACGGCCGCGGCGAGGCGGCGTGCTCAGAGAGTGCCGACCGAGCGAGGGAGCGTGCAGAACACAACTCAGGGTCCTCACCCGGTCGGCGCCGAAGTTGCCATTACTCGGGGCGGCGGTTCGCCGCTGTGGCCGATCAGTGGTTGCTTCTCACTGGCTGTTTCTCAATGGTTCCTTCTCGATGGTTGCTTGGACCGGTCAGACGGTCGTCGGTTCTCGGCCAAGTCGTCGTCGGTACGACCAGTTGGTAGCCGCCAGAGCTAGCGGTCAACAAGAACTGCCTCGGTGCCGGCTTGATGGCCACTCCTGGTGCCTCGCGTGCCGATGTATGATTCTCAATCTCTGTGAGGCTTGGCCATGCGCCTGATCTCTGCAAGGCTTGGCCACGGGCCGGAACCTGGTGTTCAGCGCACCGATGTATGATCCTCAATGCTACGAACCGCCCACCAGCCCAGAAGGCCTGCGAGTATCACCACTGCGAGGATCGGCCCAAAGTCAATAAGGCCGAAATTTGAGCGGGCGGTGGCGTACTCCAGGTCGCCCATTATCTCGTGGTACAGCCACCCGCGATGCTGCCAACGCTGAAGCAACGCCTCATGATCGTAGTGGAGTCGCAAGGGCACGACCCAACTCATGAAGCCAGCGGTGACTGTGACGCTGAAGAAGAACAAAACGCTGCCAATCACAGGGGCTCCGAGGCCGAGATGATTCCAGCGCGACTGGGAACTGATGCTGAGGCTAGCCACCAGGCCGACAATCAACGCGATGACGGCGATGATGCCAGCGGGAATCACCACCCACAACCACGGGCCTACTACTGTAAGCGCATCAAGGACAAGATTAAGGAGCTCACCATTAACCGAGCTGGTTTTCTGGCTGTTCATCCATGCCGTTAGGAAGCATCCGGCGATGGCGAGGATCGTGCCAACGACGGTAGTCAGGATCATGAACAGGAGCTTGGCAGCGAAGATGGCCCGCCCGCGTACCGGGATCATGAAGGTGAAGTAGCCACTCTTGCCATACAGGCTCCGCCAGTACTCGATCAAGAGAAGAAGGAATATGAAAACGGGAATGGAGAGGAAAGACGCCAGTGCTATCCCCATGAGCTCGGTTTCGACAATGGGCGTGTCCGCGAGACTCGCAGCTGCTGCGGACAGTCCAACGACTGACATGACGACGACAATGGCAAGGATACGGCGCCAATTGGTCCGCAATTCCTGGCTGAGAAGAGTGGTGAGCATTAGCGGTACTCCTTCCGGAAGAGGCCATCGAGGCTGAGATTGTTTTGGGCGCGCAAATCGTCGGCGTCGCCGGTTAAGAGGATGCGACCGGCACGAAGGAAGACCACAGAATCGACGATGGTTTCGACGTCGGCGATCAAATGGGTGGAGATGATCATGAGGGCTTCGGGATTGAAGTCGTTCAGAATGCCTCCGAGGATGGTTTCGCGGGCGGCTGGGTCGACGCCGGAAATGGGTTCGTCGAGCAGGTAGACGCGGGCACGGCGTGCCATGGTGAGTGCGACCTGCAGTTTTTCGCGCATACCCCTGGACATTTCTTTGAGTCTGCCTTGTTGTGGGAGTCCAAAGTAGGTGACGAGCTCATACGCCTTGGCCGCGTCGAAGTCTGCAAAGAACCGTGCGTAAAGCGCAATGGCATCGGCACACGTGAGTCGGGAGGGCAGGAAGCTGGTGTCCGGTAGGAAGGAGACGGTAGCCTTGGTTTCCGGCCCGGGCCGGTTCCCGGCGATCGTGACATCTCCCTCCCAATCGGAGAGTAGGCCGGCCAGGATCTTCAGCAGGGTGGTTTTGCCGGAGCCGTTTTCTCCCATGAGGCCCACAATGTGGCCGGCCGGCAGTGACAGTGAGATGTCATTGAGAGCGCGGGTGGAACGGTAGTCCTTTGTCAGGTTTGCGACGTGGATGAGCGGTGTTCCAGTTGGGATTGTGCCCATTATACGTCTCCTTTCTGTTGTGAGCGCGTCTTGCGATCAGAAGTGTCTGGTGCGATGGAATCGACCGTGGCTTGTGCGGCGTCGCTTGCGGACTGGGTGCCGGTTGCGGACTGGATACGGCTTGCGGACTGGGTACCGGTTTCGGGCGCGGCAGCAGTTGCGTTTGCTCTGGCCACTTCCGATGAACGGGCCGGGCCAGGTGCTTCCGACGAGCGAGCTCGGCCAGGTGCTGAATCGGCACGGTCTTGGGCGACGTCGCGCGCGTGCCACTGCTCTTGAAGAGTGTTGGTGGCGTCCTCGAGGCCAAGACCGACGGCGATGACTGCGCCGATATAAACGTCCGCAGCGGTCCGTGCCAGGGTGTATCGGGCGGTCTCGATGGTGGCGGCATCCGAGGTGACGAATCGGCCGGATGTCCGTTCGGTGGCCGTGAGGCCTTCGCGGTCGAGTTCCCCCAGGGCACGCTGGATGGTGTTCGGGTTCGCCCCTGCTTCCATAGCGAGTTCGCGCACGCTGGGGATCTTCGTTCCAGCCGCCCAGCGTCCGGAGGTGATGCGCATGCGGAAATCTTCCGCCAGTTGGACCCAAATGGGGCGAGCATCATCAAGGTGCATATCCTCCTCCTCTCTGCATCACTGTATTAGTACAGTAACACAATAGGGTGGCGGGAGAGGTTTGTCCAGTGCGATGGGTGTGAGGTGACCGGCGTCATGAGTGCACAAGGCCATGGTGAGGCGAGGCAGGTGCGCACTGTGGCGAGCGATGCGGGTATGCGGTGCGGCGGGCGTGCGCGGTGTTCATGGGCATGCTTCGTTGCGGCCGAATCATGTCCAAACGGCGTCCTTTTCGGTCCTGTGTGGCGTCGCGGATGCCTTCTACGTGGCCGAATCGCGTCCAAACGGCGTGGGTCTTGTGCTGCGTGAATGTGAGATTCGCATGGCTTCGCCGTTTTTGAGAGCAGATGAAGTGCGGTCTCGGCTCGTTTGGACGCGACTCGGTCAGTTTGCCATTGGGCCAGCTTCTTTGGTGTGAGGCTTCGGGGTCCTTGACCCGCGGCTTTTAGATATCGGAGCGGTTGTACCGGACGAAGCCGAGCGCCGTAACAACGACGGTATAGATCACCCAGACGGCCAGAGCCGCGCTCCAACTCAGATCTCCGGACTCGACGAGGCCGCCCGTTCGATCCGCCTGTGCCATGGCTTGCATGACGTTGGTGGGCAGGTAGTCGGAAAGCGTGTCGCGCACCCAGGCACTCGGCACCAGGCTGAAGCCATTGGTCACATAGAGGAATACGAAAGCTGCGGTCATCCCGCCCGCGGTCGAGCGGACAACGTAACCGAATCCTGCAGACATCAACGCGGTGAGGGTCAATGCGAGCCAGAACATCACCAGGGAGCGGCCGTTGCCGTTCTCCAGTAGGACGGGTGTCCCTGAGCCGAAGCGTAGAGCGAGAAATGCCAGCGTGACTAAAACAAGATTCACCACGCCGCAAGCAACGAAGACTGCAGTCATCTTTGCAAGGAAAGCACTGGGGCGTTTCGGGCTTGCGAGGGCAGTGGTGCGCATCGTGTTTGCAGAGTACTCATTGGTGACCGGCAAGATCCCGATGACAACCACCAACATGCCTATGAAGGAGACGCCGTAGGAGATTACACCGGCGGGGATTTGGCGCGGTCCGTCGCCGAATTCGTCGAAGGCTTTCGCTATGCCCAAGATAATGAGCGTGTACAAGCTAACCGTGACAATCGCCGTGATCCAGAATGACCGAAGTGTGGTCATCTTGCGTATTTCTGCACGCAGGGAGCCCCAGAATGAAACATGGTAGCGTTCCGGATCGACAAGGCGAGGTCGTCCGACGGATGCAGTTCGATAGGTGGCGGTCATCGGAGTCCCTCCTGCTGATCATTGATGTGCCGCGGGGCGGGCATTGCGTGGCCTGGGGCGGGCATTGCGTGGCCTGGGGCGGGTGGTGGTAGCGGGATATCCGCTACATGTGGAGCCCTACCGGTGCCGCCGGAACCGTAGACGAC